>JAYRTJ010000001.1:0-45014 GCA_041919675.1 Rhodospirillaceae bacterium
GACGCATTTCTCCGGCCTCGAGAGCGTCAACGAGTCCCACATGCAACGCCTCGTGCCCTGGCCGGCGGGCGATATCTTCAGCCTCAAGGCGCTCGACGCATTCCGCGAAGATTTGATTCTCGCGTCTCTCTTCACCTCCGTGCGCGTCGAACCGGCCGATATGAGCGTGCCGGAGAACGGCGCGCCCTTGGATGTGAATGTCGTCGTCGCCGAAGGGCCGCACCGCTCCATCGGGACGGGTGTGACGTACGCGCGCGACAAAGGCATCGGCGGGTCGGCCTATTGGCGTCACCGCAATCTCTTCGGCAACGGCGAGCGGTTCGAAGCCAATCTCGACGGCAACAAGCTCGACCAGACCGCCGAACTCTCACTCGATAAACCGGGTTTTCTCGACCGCCGGAACATATTGAAGCTTGGCGCGACGGGCCATCATGAAGACACTGAAGCCTTCACCGAATACAGCGGCGCCTTGCGCGGCGCCGTCGAACGCAAGCTGAACGCTCTCTGGCGCGTCGCGGGCGGCGCGACGTTCGAATTCGCCGCGCTCACCGAGGATGGCGTCGCGCGCAATTCCTACCTCATGGGGCTCCCCGTGGGCGTCTCGCGCGCCGTGGACGAGCGCCTCGTGGTCGAAATGACACGCGGCTGGCGTCTGCGCGCCAATATCACGCCTTATGTCGGCCGTTACGCCGGCACGGCGACCTTCGCGCATCTGGAAACCGAGGTGGACGGCTACTGGCCGATGTTGCGCGGCGATCGCCTGGTGCTCGCGGGACGGGTCAAAGCCGGCAGCCTGCTCGGCGAACACACCGACGATATTCCGGCCAATAAACGCTTCTATGCCGGCGGCGGCGGTTCCATTCGCGGGTTCGGCTATCAGCTCGTCGGTCCGCTCGACGCCGACAACGCACCGATGGGCGGGCGCGGGCTGATCGAAACCAGCGCCGAGGCGCGGATCCGCATCACCGACACCATCGGCGTCGTACCGTTTGTCGACGCGGGCATGGTCTCGCGCGGCGGCCTACCGGGCGGCGATGGCGATATCCGCGTCGGCGCCGGGATCGGCGCGCGCTACTACACCGGCGCGGGCCCCTTGCGCGTCGACTTCGCGATGCCGCTCAATCGTCGAAATGGTGTCGACAAGTCCTGGCAGTTCTACGTCAGCTTCGGGCAGGCCTTCTGATGCGCATGAAGATCGTCGCCGCGGTTCTGATCGTCCTCGCTTTGCTGGGTGCGGGCGCCACGCTCTTTGTCACCGCGCCCGGCGGCCAACGTTTCCTCACGGACCGGATTACGCGGGCCCTTGGCGGAGACGATCGGACAATCACCGTGAAGGAGGTGGGCGGCGCATGGCCGTCCCACATCGTCTGGACAGGCATTACCGTCAGCGACCGCGAAGGCGTCTGGCTTACGCTTGATCGCCTGGAGCTGCGTTTACGGCCGGCCGCGCTCCTCACCGGTGGTGTCGAGATCGGCAGCGCCGTTGCCGGTACGGCGCATATGTTGCGTCAACCGGCCGGCACGCCTAACCGTGCGCCGTCACCGCCGCCCACGGTTGACGCAATCGCGCGCGCGCTCAAGGGAATCACCGTGCGCGAGGCGCGCGTGGGCATTCTTCTCCTCGATCCCCCGGTGATGGGCCGCCAGGTCGACGCGACCCTCACCGCCAGCCTTCAAAATGATCCCGCCAGCAAGCTGCATACACTCGCGCTCGACGGCCGCCTGCGCAGCGAGCCGGGTTCGATCGCGCTCAAGTTCGCCGCCGGCCGCAATGCCGCGGTCGTTCAGGTGAACGCCGCGGCGGAGTCCGTCACCGCCGCCGGCGCCATCACGATCAATAACCGCAGCAACGCACTCTCGGGCGCGTTGAAATTGAACTGCCGCGGTGAAACGGTTTGTTTTGCCTGGCCCAGCGGCCGGATCGGCGCCGTCACCGCCGACCTCGCGTTGGCGGGGACGCTGCAATCTCCGGAAGGCCGGATCGATTTCCGCGCGCAAGATCTCGCCTTCAACGCGCGCGAACTCACGGCCCTTGAAGGCCAAATCAGCGCACGCCCCAAGGCGGCAGCGCCGCAGGGTGTCATCGCCATCACCGGCGCGGGTACGGCGACGGGCGTGGCGAAGGCTTTGCCGGAAGGGCGCCCGCTCGTGGGCGAGGCGGGCAAATGGTCCTTCGGCCTTTCGCGTTCACCTGACGGCACGCTCGTGCTCGACACCGGCGCCCTGGAAACGGGTGATGCCAGCGCGCAAATCGCCGGGCTCGGCCTCGCGCCCAAGCTGACTCCGGCAACTCTCAAACTGTCTCTGAAAGGCGGCGGGCGTTTCCTCGGGTTGAGCGATTCCGAGTCGTGGACCGAAGCCAGCTTGCGCGTCGATCGCCTGGACGAAGGCGGCGCGGGCGCCGGACATCTTTCGCTCGTCCTGACGGGGCTTCCGCCCGCCGCCGGCATTCGGCCGTTGCTGCAAGACCATCTCAACCTCGAAGCCGACATCACGCTCGGGACCGGCCAGGTGGGCTTCACCAACATCGCGGCGCGCTCCGGCGGCGCGGCACTCCGCGGCGCCAGCGCCTGGACGCGCGCACCGCGCTTCGATCACGCGACCTCGGCGCTCACCGTCATCCTTCCAGCCGAGAATGGCGTTCTGCCTGAGCCCACGCAGGCCGACGTGACTCTCAAGGGACCGCTTGCAATCCTTCACGCGGAGATCTCCGCCACGGCGCCCGTGATCCTCTTGTCCCGCGCCCCCGTGCGCGATGCGGTCGTCGCGGTGGCGCTCGACCGGACACCGGCGGGCTTCACCGCGGCCCTCGACGGAAACGGTCAGTGGATCGACGGCCCGCTCACCTTCTCGGCCAAAGTGTCTCAAGCGAAAGCCGGGATGATCGACGTCGCCGGGATCAGGTGGAAAAGCCCGAGCACGGACCTTTCAGGCGGCCTTCAAATCGCGACCGAGACGGGATTGCTGACGGGCGGCCTCAACGGCCCCGTCAGCGATCTCGCGCCGCTCACCACGGCTTTCGGCGCCGCGTCCGCCGGCAGCGCCGATGTCGCCGCGGCCTTCAGCGCCGCCAAAGACCAGCGCCTCGATGTGACCCTGGCCGGCCATAAGGTCGAGAATGCGGCGCTGGCGGCCGAGACTCTCAGTTTCACGGGACGTTTCGACGACCTCTTTGGGGATGTAAGGATTTCAACCCGTGCGACGGCCATGGGCGCGCGGCTGTTCGACCGCCCGCTTGCCGCTTTCAACACGCGCGCCGGCGGCGACCTGAAAGCGCTCAAAGTCGTCGCCGAGGCCAGGGGCGCCGGCGACACGCCGTTCGCGCTGACATCGGCCACGGACATCGCCTTCGGCGCGTCCACGACCATCACCTTCCAGCGCCTCGCGGCCCAGGACGGAGATCTCGAATTTGCGCTCCTGGCGCCCACGCGGCTCACCGTGAGCGCCGACGCCATGACCCTCGCGCCGACGCGCGTATCGGTCAACGATGGCGAACTGCAAGCCGGATTCACCTGGAACAAGGCCACGGACACCTTCGAGGGCGCGTTTCACGCGCAGAAGGTTTCGCTGCCCGCCTTCACGGCGATCCCCGGTCAGACCACATCCATGATCGTGAGCGGCGATGTGACGCTTGCAGGCCCGATGAATGCGGTGAACGGCGCGGCCAATCTCACGGGCACGCTTCCCGGCACGAACGGCCGGCCGCCCCTCGCGCTTTCGGCCGCCATCGCGCTCAACGATGGGCGGGCCAAGGTGAATGCGACGGCCGGCGGGCTTTCCAAGGAGCCGGCCCTCCTGGTCGCGGACGTGCCCGCGCGGCTCAACCTCGCGGCGGCGCGTTTCGCGCTGATCACGACCGAGCCCGTGAGCGGGACGTTGAAGTGGACGGGAAGTTTGACGCCGCTTTGGCGGCTCGTCCCGTCCGATGTGAACGTTCTCGCCGGCGATGTGACGATCGACGCTTCGCTGTCGGGCACACTGGATGCTCCCGTGCTCGCAGGCGCCTTCAGCCTCGCCAACGGCACGTATGAGAGCCTGGTCGGCGGCACCGCCTTGCGCAACATCGAAGCCGCTATCGGCGGCGACGAAAGCGGCGGCTTCACGCTCTCCATGAAGGCGCAGGACATGAACGACGGCAACGTCACGCTGTCGGGCCGTATCGCCAACGATGAGAAACTCACCGCCGACATCACGGCCGACATGTCGCGCCTCGATGTTCTGCACCGCGACGATGTGATCGCCGCCGCCACCGGCAAGATCGCCTATACCGGTCCCTTCGCCGCCGGCCAATTCAAAGGCAATGTCGAGATGGTGAATTCGCTCGTGCGGCTTGGCGGCAGTTATATGCCCGACATCCCGCTCCTGCGGGCGCTGCCCGGGTTCGAGCCGATGCGCAACGACGGCATGTTCGCCGGGATCACCCTCGACATCGCGGTCACGACCTCGAATCCCATGCGCATCGAGGGCCAGGGACTCGATTCCCTCTGGCGCGGCCAGATGAATGTCGTCGGCTCCCTCGCGGTCCCGGACGTGCGCGGCACGCTCACCCTTGATCGCGGCTCGTTCTCGTTCCTCGGCCAGTCGTTCACCTTGGACAGCGGCACGGTCACCTTCACCGGCGGCGGCACCATCGATCCACAGCTCAATATCGTCGCCGTGCGCGAAGCTTCCGACATTACCGCGACCGTGAACATCACAGGCCGCGCCCGCGCGCCCGAGGTTCAACTCACGTCCCGTCCCGCCTTGCCGCGCGACGAAATCCTCGCCCGCCTTCTGTTCCGCAAAGGCACAGGCGAACTCGGCCCCATCGAGTCCATTCAGCTCGCGAGTGCGGCGTCCGACCTTGCGGGCATTTCAAACGGCGGCATTAACGGCGTCCTTCGCCGCACATTGGGTGTTGACGTCAGCGCCGGAGCCGAAGGCAATTCGGTCATGGTGGGCCGCCAGATCGGCCGCAATCTCTATGTCAGTGTCGGCCAAAGCCTGACGGAGCAGGAGCGCGAGATCGTGGTGGAATGGCGCCTCTCGCGCTCATTCTCGCTGAAGTCCACGACCAGCGATGTGACCGGCGCCGATATCGGCGTCTTTTGGCGCAAGGATTATTAGTGAGAAGGCCGCAGGATGCGGCCTTTTTCGATGATCAGCACAATGGTCAGCACCGCGATCCCGCTCCCGAAGTAGCCCAATGTCAGCGGCACGGTCGTGCCGTCGAACTGTTGTCCGATGGCGAAGCCGACCAGCGCCGCGCCGATGGTCGAGCAGAATCCCTGCACCGAGGACGCCGTTCCCGCGATATGCCCCATCGGCTCCATGGCCAGGGCGCCGAAGTTCGGTCCCATCAGGCCGAAGCAAAACATCATGCCGCCTTGCAGCACCGCGAACGTCCACAGGGTCTCATAACCGAACCATGACACCGCGGCATGCGCGCCGGTGAAGAACAGGTAGCCCAGGATCGCGGTGTGGGACACGACGCGCATTCCTAGGCGCTCAACGATGCGCGCGTTGAGCAATGAGGCGATCGCGAGCGAGATGGCGGTCCCCGCGAAGATGATCGGGAAAAGTTTCGCCGCGTTCAGCGGTCCGGCGAACACCTGCTGCGCCGAATTGATGAAGCCGAGCAATCCGCCGAACGCGAGGCTCATCGCCGCCATGTAGCCCACGGACTGCCGCGTCTTCAAGGTCAGGCGGAACGCGCTGCCGATGGCCGCGATCGAGAACGGCCGGGTGTCTTCCGGATGCAACGTCTCGGGCAGGCGCGATATCGACCAGATCAGCAATATGCCGCCGAAGATCGCGAGCAGGCCGAAGATCCAGCGCCACGGCGCGAGCAGCAGGATCGCAGTCCCCACGGACGGCGCGATCACCGGAATTGCCAGGAAGACGATGAACACCAGCGACATCACCCGCGCCATTTGGCGGCCGGCGAACCTGTCGCGCACGATGGACACCGCCAGGACGCGCGTCGCGCCCGCGCCCAGCCCCTGGCCGACGCGCGCGACGATCAGGCTTTCGAAGGAATAGGCGAAGGTCGCGAGGATGCCGAACAGGGTGTAGATCACGAGACCGGTCAGAAGGATTGGCTTGCGCCCGAACCGGTCCGAGAGCGGGCCATACAGAATTTGCCCCACGCCGAAGCTCAGCATGAAAGCGGTGATGATCCACTGACGGTCGTTTTCGGTCGGGATCCCGACCGCGTCGCCGATGACCGGCAGCGCCGGCAGCATGATGTCGATGGCCAGCGCATTCGCGCCCATCAGGGCGGCGATCAGCGCCACGAACTCCCGGAAACCGAGTTCCGGGCCGAGCAGCGGACGAGAGGGGGCGGACGACGTCATCGGGACCACAACGCGCGAAGGGGCGAGGGTGATACCCCAACTCCCGCCGCGTCGAAAGCGGCTATTCCGGTCTTACAACACGGCAAAAGCCGTTTTATCGCAGCGGGCCAAACTGCGGCGGCGGCGCGCGGTGCCTGCTGGCGGCCTCATAAGCGCCGGCGGCTTTCAGAACGGCGGGCTCTTCCCCGGGGCCGGCCCAAAACAGCAAGCTCACCGGCATCGGGTGGTTGAGCAGGCCCTTTTCCGTACCCGTGACTAGGCTGTAGCGCTTCTTGTCCGCGCTCAGCACGTAACGCGCGTCATAGACAATTTGGTTGTAGCCGGCCGGCACCGCGATCTCCGGCCCGCCCATGGTGTCGGTCAGCCACGGCCCCGCCGCGGCGCGTCCGTCGATCACCGGCTCACGGTCCATGCCGATCTTCCACTGCGGCACGCCCATGTTGGGATGCACCAGGACATCGAGCTTGTTCTCGCGCATGACCTTGGTGACGGCCATACGAATGACGGCCTGCATTTTCATCCGGTCGATGCCTTGCGTGGCGCGCAGGTCCTGCGGGTTGCGCGTGGCCGCATTGCGCGAACCGGCGGCAATGTCTTCGGCGCGCCATTTGGAATTGGACGCGTAGTCCGCCCAGGTCTTGATCCTGGCGTCGCCGCGCTCGGCCAGGTAGCGCGCCATCATGAAGGCGTCGCGTTCGGTGTTGTCGAGGTTTGCGGTCAGGCGGCGCAAATTCAGCTTCGGTGACAACGGCGCCTTGCGGAGTGAAAGCGCGACAAGATAGTCGCGCGTGCGTACGTCGTAGCCCGGCACCGCGAATTCCGGCGTATCGCCGTCCATCTGATGGAAATATTCCGGCGCGTTGACCGGCAGAACGTCGGCCAGCGCGTCCTGGAACGTGTACGTCATGTTGGGCACGCCGGTATCGTCCGGCCATTTCGGATCGACGGATTCCACGATCTGTGCGCCCAGCTTGTCGCGCAGCACGGCCTTCACTTCCGCGTCGATCAGGTCCGTGATCGCGCCGTCGTTGGCGGCATGCTTCACCATGTATTCGCGCACGATGCCGATGCGCATGCCGGCAAGCGGTTTCGCGCCGCTCGGGCTTGTGAAGCTTGCGTAGGATGCGGCGGGCCTTAAAGCCGCCGGAAGCGCGGTGAACATGTCGCGCGGATCGTACGAACGCCCGTCCTCCTCCTTCATCGCGTCGACAACGCGTGCGGCGTCGCCCAGCGTGCGGCAGATCGCGCCCGAGCGGTGATTGATATGCTGCGCCGTCGCGGTGCCGTCTTCCGATGTGAGACCCTTGGTCGTCACGAAGCTTACAGCCGCGTTCTGTCCCGCCGGCTCGCGGCAGGACCCGCTGGTGGTTTCGCAGATCGAGCAGGTCGCAAGGTTCGCCGCCACCGACGCGCCCGCGCCGCCGCTCGACGGTCCCGCCGAGCGCTCGGTGTCATAGGGATTGCACACATGTCCGGCCCAGGAACTGCGGATGCTTCCGCCGCCGCCGACGAAGTTGCGTTTCGGCGTTTCGGGACCGTTGGCCAAATGCGTGACCTCGGCGGCGATGCTCACCCCAAAGACGATCGCGCCCTTTTCGCGCACCTGACGCACGACGGTGGCATCGCGGGGCGCGGCATCCATGGCGTAGGCCACGTCATTGCCGCCGGTCGAACGCATGTCCTTGACGTCGTACCAGTCCTTCACGGTCATGACGGTGCAGTAGAGCGGCAGTTTCGCGAGGTCCGGCTTGCGCCCGTACTGCGCATCCAGTTCGGCGGCGCGCTCCAGCGCGTCGGGATATTTGCGGAAAGCGTCGCATTGCGCGGGGCAATGCGCGGGGTTCGCGCCTTTGCCCGGGGCCGTGTCGCAGGCCGCTTTGCACGTCACCGACCGTTCGCCGCGGATGTTCAAGGTCTCCAGCGCATTGACCGCGCCGGCGTCCTTGCGGCCGGCCACCATTCCATATTGTTGCTGCACGCCGGGATCCGAGGCCGTGTTTTCCATGCGCCCGAAATCGAGCGGCGGTCCCTCATATCGGCCGAGGTCCGGCAGATAGCTCGATGCGGCTTTTGTCTGTGCCGGGAACTTCAGCGGCGTTCCGGCGCGGACCGCTCCGGCGCCGGCACGTACGGCCTTTCCGTCCGAGGTCACCAAATTAGTGCAGATGCCGTTATAGGCTTTCGCCCGCGCGATGTAGGCCTTCACCACGTCCTGGCATGTCGCCGCGCCGGACTGGATGGCGCCATGAATGCCTGCGATGGTCGTTTCTTCAACGCGGAAAGAGTCCGCCGCCCCCGCGGGCGCGGTCAGCGCGCCCGCCAGCAGAAGAATGCCAAGCGATGCGCGCAACCCCATTGCGTCCCCCCGGGCGTCAGAACGTCGCGATCGGATTGACCGGCGAACCCGTGCCGTTCTCGATGCGCAGCGGCGCGATGGTCACCATGAATTCCCAGCGCTTGCGTTGCGCGGCCGCCGCGGCGAGGGCATCGAGGTTGGTGTTGTCGATCAGCGGCATGCCCAGGATCACCAGCACGAAATTGTGCACCGGCAGATAATCGTCGGGATTGGTGATGGTCTTCGGGATCGGGGTCGCATCCACCGCGTATTCCGTGCCCATCAGCGCGATATCCCGCGCGCGCAGCCACGGCAGGACTTCGGGCGCGAGGCCCGGCATCTGTTCATTGACGTTCCATGGGCCGGTCTTTGCCCGGCGGGCCCAGCGGCCCGTGCGCACGAAGATCGCATCGCCCGCGCCAATTTTTACACCTGCCATTTTCTCCCAGGCCTCGATGTCGGCCACGCCGATGCGCACACCCGGTTCCAGATAGTCCACGCCCTTCAAGCGCGGGATATCGATGAGGATGCCGCGCGTCATCACCCCGTCCTGCGCCGTGGTGATGGCGCCCCGCTCGGCGCCCTTGGCCTCGGTCACGAATTGGTCGCGATCGAAGCCGTTGTACATCTTGCCGCCGATGAAGTGGTGGCCCAGCGCGTCCATATGGGTATGGGCGCTGCCGTGGAAATTGATGGTGAACCGGTCGCTCGAGGCCGCGGGGCGGATCGGGTTCATGGTGCGCTCGAAAGGCGAGCTGTTATCGACCGATTTCTCGGTATCGAGATTGCGCGACAGGGAGACGGTCACGCCGTCCTTCACCAGCGCGGCGGCTTGCTTGCGCTTTTCAGGCGTGATCAGGTTGAGGGTGCCTTTCTGATCTTCCTTGCCCCAGCGGCCCCAGTTGGACAGCTCGGTTTTCCACTTGTCGAATTGGGCCTGTGTAACATCGGGCGTCTCGGCGCCAACCGCGGGGTTCGTTAAGATCGGTTGGGCCGCCATCAGCATCCCCGTGATCGCCGCAACTCCGAATGTCTTGCGCATTTTCAGTCCCCTCCGCCGTTGGCCCGTGACGGCGCCTAGCATAGGATAGCGGCGGCTCTGGAATGAACCGAAAAGTCAGGTGATGACCATGCGCATTTTGCTTTTCGCCCTTACGATCGCTCTGGTCGCTCCCGTAGGCGCCGCGGCGCAAAGCGTCCGCCCCGGCATCAACGACACCTATCTCAGTCCCAATATAAATCCGGAGGCGCAGAACAAAGGTTTCACCTCCGAGAACCGCGAGACCTTCGCCAATCGCATGGAGGTTGCCGCCGCAATCGGGCTGAAACCCGGCATGGCCATCGCGGATGTCGGCGCGGGCACGGGCATCTATGAGCCTGTCTTCTCCAAAGCGGTGGGCGCCTCGGGCAAAGTCTACGCGGTCGATATCTCGAAGCCGCTGCTCGCCTTCATCGAAAAATCCATGAAAGAGGCGGGCATCACGAATGTCACGACGGTGGTCGGCAGCGATAAGGCCGTCAACTTGCCGCCGAACTCCGTCGACGTGGTGTTCACGTCGGATGTCTACCACCACTTCGAGTATCCCGACGCGATCCTCGCGAACATCCGCGCCGCGTTAAGAGACGGCGGCCAGTTCATCGTCGTGGATTACGATCATGTTCCCGGCGTGACCGCGCCCTCGATGCTGCAGCATGTGCGCACCGACAAGAAGACGGTGATCGCGGAAGTCACGAAGGCGGGATTTCAGCCGCCGGAAGAGGTGAAAATCTCCGGCTTCAAGAGCAGTTTCTTCCTGCGCTTCCGGAAATAGCTATTTCGCGGGCTTGAGGCCCGCATTCACGTACGCCTTCGCCGCGTCGGCGGATTGAAGCAGGCCGACGATCTTCTTCGTATCGGCGGCGCGCGTGGTGCCATGGATGGTGGCGGCCGTCAGCACAAGATCCGTCTGCAGGCCGTCCGGCAGCGGCACGATGTTCTTGAGGCCCGCGAGTCTCAACTCGCTCACCTGCTGCGCCGCCGCAGCGACCTTGCCCTCTTTCAGTTGAGTGCCCGGCAAGCCGCCGCTGGTCGTGACCTTCGGCTTCATTTCCTCCGTCAGGCCCAATTTCTCGATCACCAAGGCCATATGCTGGCCGCTGAGGCTGGTGGACCGGGCGAGGGACGGCGTGGCTTTCAGGAAAGCCGCGACGTCGGCGTGTGTCTTGAAGACGGGAAGAGCCGCGTTGTCGGCGACCGCGATCGCCACATGGGAAACCGCGACGTCGGTCTGCGCCTGGATGCGGTCTTTCGCGGGCGCCAGCGACTCGCGGTAGGTCAGCACGAAATCGATCTTATCGCCCTTGAGGATGCGCTCCGGGATTCCGCCCGTGCCGACAATCTCGATGTCCACAGGCCCGCCGATCGTCTTTTCGATCAGCGGCTCCAGCTCCTGCATCGCGAGCTGACCATATCCGGGTGTGAGGATCTTGAGCGGCGCTTCCGCCGCGAACGTCGGACCCGCAAGGAAAAGAATGCACAGGCCGGCGGCAAAACGGCGCATAGGGCGTTCCTATTTGCTTAAGGGTTTGACGAGCGAGCGTTCCCACGCCGGGCCGGCCTCGGCGGACGACATGATCCGCACGGCGCTCTCGGCGGCTTTGTTCTGCACGGTGCTGCGCATGATCGCGACGCTGAAGGTCGTCGGCACCTGCATCTCGTCGGGAAAGCGCACGAAGTTCTTCGCGCCCGAGGCTTTCAGTTCGGACAGCTGCTGCACGGCCATCGCCGCTTCGCCTTTCAGAAGGCGCGTGCCGGTGAAGCCTTCGTCCACGAGGACTGTGCGCTTCTCCAGCACTTCGTTGAGGCCCAGGTCGCGCATCATCTGTTGTAGCCGGAGGCCGCTCACGCCGCGCGCGGTGACTGCGATGGACGGCGTGCCGGCCACGAGTTTCTTGAAGTCCTCGATATTGCGAATGACGGGTGTGGGCGCGTTGTCGGCCACGGCCAGGCCTTCTTCGCTCACGAACAGATCCACGGCCTTGATCGCCTTGCCCTCTTTCACCAGGCGGTCGACGCCCGCTTTGCCGATCACCACCAGGTCCGCGGTCTCGCCTTTCTGCAGCCGTTCGGAAATCGGCACCGTCGCGGAGAACTCGATATTCATCGCCACGCCCGCGCGGCGGATCATGGGCTCGATCTCCTTGAACGCGCCCTGCGCGGCCATGGACGAGAGCACCTTCAATGGCAACATATCGGCCGCGAATGAACGCGAAGATACCAGCGACGCCAAAGCCGTCGTGAGAAGTGTCCGGCGCTTCATATGAGCCTCCTGTTAGCCGCGTCCGACCAGCGGCATCTGGGTCGACATGATCGTCATGCGCAGGATATTCGCATCCAGCGGCAACTCGGACATCATCAACACCGCTTTACCGACATCGGCGACGTCCATCGTCGGCTCCACGGCGATGGCGCCGTTGGGTTGCGGCACGCCCTTGGCCATGCGCGCCGTCATGGGCGTCGCGGCATTGCCGATGTCGATCTGGCCGCAGGCGATGTTGAACGGGCGTCCATCGAGCGCCAGCTGCTTGGTCAGGCCCGTCACCGCATGTTTGGTGGCGGTATAGGGCGCGGCGTGCGGGCGCGGTTTTTGCGAGGACACCGAGCCGTTGTTGATGATGCGCCCGCCTTGCGGGGTTTGCGCCTTCATTATCTTCCAGGCGGCTTGCGCGCACAGGAAGACGCCGGTGAAGTTGATATCCACCACCTGCTTCCAGGCTTCATAGGTGATTTCGTCGAAGGGGACGCGCGGCGCTCCGATGCCGGCGTTGTTGAACAGCACGTCCAAGCGGCCAAACTTGCTCTGGGTCTGGGCAAACAGGTTGTCGACGGCCGCCGGCCGGCTCACGTCGGTGGAGACGATCAGGGCCTGGCCCTTGCCCCCGGCGAGGTCCACGGTCTCTTCCATCTCGGGGATGCGCCGGCCGGCGAGGGCGACGGCATAACCGTGTTTGAGGAAGGCCAAAGCCACCTCACGGCCGATCCCCGAACCCGCACCGGTGACAATCGCGACCTTCGCCATCTAAATAGTCCTCCCCACTCGATCTGCGCTTATAGTAAATGCACGATCCTCGTCTGATAGCATATAGGATAACGCGATGAGCGAGCAGGACAAGAAAGGCCCCCAGGGCCTGGGCTTCAGACGCGGGCTCACCAACTATGGCGACCCGAAGTTCAGCATCTATCTGCGCCGGTCCTTTGCCCGCTCCATGGGCTACAGCCGCGAGATGCTCGACAAACCCATCGTCGGCATCTGCCATTCCGCCAGCGGCTACAACAACTGCCACCGTGATATGCCCGCGTTGATCGACGCGGTGAGGCGCGGCGTGCTGGCCGCCGGCGCGCTGCCCATCGATTTCCCGACCATTTCCCTAGGCGAAACCTTCCTCACGCCCACCAGCCTCAAGTACCGCAACCTCATGTCCATGGACGTCGAGGAGATGATCCGCGCCCAACCGATGGACGCCGTGGTGCTCATCGGCGGCTGCGACAAGACCGTGCCGGCCCAGCTCATGGGCGCCGCCTCGGCCGATATCCCGGCCGTGCAGGTCGTCACGGGTCCGATGTCCACCAGCCGCTATAAGTCCGAACGCCTCGGCGCCTGCACCGATTGCCGCCGCTTCTGGGCGACCTATCGCGCCGGGAAAATCTCGGACGCCGAGATTGACCAAATTGAAGGCCGTCTCGCCTCCACCACCGGCACCTGCGCCGTGATGGGCACCGCGAGCACCATGGCCTCGCTCGCCGAAGCGCTTGGCATGATGCCCGCCGGAGCCGCCGCGATCCCCGCGGTCGATGCCGACCGCCTGCGCGTCGCCGAGGCCAGCGGCAAGCTCGCGGTCTCGCTCATGGGCAGCGACATGCGCCCCAGTAAAATCATCACGGAGAAATCCGTGGAGAATGCGCTGCGTGTGCTGCTCGCCATCGGCGGGTCCACCAACGCCATCATCCATCTCACCGCCATCGCGGGCCGCCTCGGCATCAAGATCGATTTGAAGCGCTTGAACGAGTTGTCGGACACGACGCCGGTGCTCGTCGATCTTAAGCCCAGCGGGTCGGGCTACATGGAAGATCTCGCCGCCGCCGGCGGTATTCCGGCGGTGATGCGCGAGTTGAAGCCGCTCCTTCACCTCGACTGCGTCACCATCACGGGTGAAACCATCGGCGCGCGCATCGACGCATGGGAGCCGTGGGTGGACCGCAACGTTGTGCGTCCGCTCAAAGAACCTTTGCAGGCCGTGGGCGGCCTTGTCGCGCTGTTCGGCAATCTTGCGCCCAACGGCGCGATCCTGAAGCGCGCCGCCGCGGACTCCGCCTTGTTCGAAAAGGAAGGCCGCTGCGTGGTCTTCGAATCGCTTGAAGACTTGTCCAACCGCATCGACTCTCCGGATCTCGACGTCACGGCGGACGATATTCTGGTGCTCAAGAACGCCGGCCCCATGAGCGAAGCCTGCATGCCGGAGGCGGGCTACCTGCCCATTCCGAAAAAACTCGCCACCGCCGGTGTGAAGGACATCATGCGCATCTCCGACGCGCGCATGAGCGGCACCGCGTTCGGCAGCGTGATCCTGCATGTTTCACCGGACTCCGCGTCCGGCGGCACGCTGGCGCTGGTCGAGAACGGCGACAAGGTCCGCCTCAGCGTCTCAAAGCGTTCGCTCGAACTGTTGGTGGATGAGAAAACGCTCGCCGCCCGGCGCGCGAAACTCCCGCCCGCGCCGCCGCCCGCCGTGCGCGGCCACTCGTGGCTGCACGATCGGTTCATGACCCAGGCGGAAGAAGGCTGCGACTTCAGCTTTCTGCGAAAAGAAGGTGTTAAGCCTTAACCTTCAAGAGACGCACGGACAGCGCCAGCAGCGCCGAGAGCACCATCGATCCCGCGAGGAAATACAGCGCCGCGTTGAACGAACCCGTCGTTTCGCGCAGCCATCCGATGGCGTAGGGGCCCATGAAGCCGCCAAGGTTTCCGAACGAGTTGATCAAGGCAATCCCACCGGCGGCCGCCGCGCCCGACAGGAAGCGCGGCGGGATGCAGAAGATCGCCGGCCGCGCGCCGCTCATGCCGATAAGACCCACCGAAACCCCCGCCACCGCCAGCCACAGATTGTCGAACAGCACCGAGAACAGGAACCCCAGGCCCGAAACGATGCAGCCGATCACATAGTTTTTGAGATAGGCGCGCGAGTGATCGAGCACGTAGGACCACAGAATGAGCGCGATGCATCCGGCGACGTAAGGGATCGCCGAGATGAAGCCGACTTCCTGATTTGAAAGACCGAACGGCTTTAGAATCTGCGGCAGCCAGATCCCGGCGCCGATCGAGCCGGTGACGAAGAAGAAGTAGGCCAGCGACAGGATCAACACGCGCGCATCGCTTAAGGCGGACCACAGGTCCTTTTTGAGGTCCGGATGCGCTTCGGAATCGAGTTTTGCGCGCAGCGCCCGCTTCTCGTCCTCCGTCAGCCACCTCGCATCTTCCGGCCGGTCCGCCAGGGCGAGCAGCGTGATCACACCCATGACGCAGGCCGGCAGGCCTTCAATGATGAACAGCCACTGCCAGCCGACGAGGCCGTAGCCTTCGACCTTTAATAGCGCGGTCGAGACGGGGCCGCTGATCACCGACGACAAGGGCACGGCCACCACGAACCAGGCGAGGATGCGCCCGCGCACCGCCACCGGAAACCATGTCGCGATGTAGAAGATCGCGCCGGGATAGAAGCCGGCTTCGGCGACGCCGGTGATGAAGCGGATCACGCTGTAGCTGACGGGCCCCGTCGCGAAGGCCGTCGCGGCGGCGGCCAAGCCCCAGGTCACCATGATGCGCGCCAGCCATCGCCGCGCGCCGAATTTTTGCAGCGCGACGTTGCTCGGCAGTTCGAACAAACAGTAGCCGATGGAGAACATGCCGGCCGCGAAGCCGAATTGCTTCGCCGTCAGTCCCAGCGCCGCATTCATATCAAGAGCGGCGAAACCGACGTTGGTCCGGTCGATGTAACTGATGATGTAGGCGAGACAGAGCAGGGAGATCAGCCGCCACGCCGCCTTGCGCACCGCGCGCTGCGTGGTCTCGTCCAAAGCCGCATCCGTCATGAGTCCCCCCGAATCGATGACGGGGGAAGTCTAGGTTATGTTGAGGTGTTGGGTCACGCCTTTATGCGGCGCTGACGTCCGGAAGGCGCAACCGTGCGAGCAGCCCGCCGCTGAAGGCCTTCTCAAGTTCGAGATCGCCCCCATAGAGCCGCGCGAGGTCGCGCGCGATGGCAAGGCCCAGTCCGCTCCCGGCTTTGCCCTCGTCGAGCCGCGCGCCCACGTCGAACACCTTATCGCGCATGTCGTCGGCGATGCCCGGGCCGTCGTCGGTGACTTCGATCACAATGCCGTCCTCGCCGTGCCGCGCCGCGATTCTGATGCTCGTGCGGGCCCACTTGCAGGCGTTGTCGATCAAATTCGAAAGGATCTCCGAAAGATCGCCTTCGTCGCAGTTCACGGTCAGCCCCGTGGGGATGTCGACGACGAAGGACAGGTTGCGGCTGGCGTGCAGGCGCTGCATCGCGCCGACGATGTTCTGCACAACGGTTTGGATCCCCGCGGCGAAGCTGGTCATGCGTGTGCCCGCAGCGCGGGCGCGCATCATGTGGTAGTTCACCTGCCGGCTGATTTTGCGGCATTGCGCCTGGATGAAGGCCGCCGCCGTGTCGTCGCCCTTGCGCGCCAACTGCTCGGCTTCGTCCGCGATGAGGGCCAGCGGCGTACGCAGACCATGGGCCAGATTACCCGCTTCGACCCGCGCGCGTTGCACGAGGGCCGATTGATTGTCGAGCAGGGCGTTGAGGCGTGTGACGATGCCGCTGAATTCCGCCGGCGCGTCGGAGGAAAGCCGGGGCACGTCGCCGCGGCGCAGGCGTTCGATGTCATCGGCGATGCGCTGCGCGGGCCGCAGACCGTAAATGGTCTGCAAGGTCGCGCCGGCCAGCATCAACAGGGCGAAGACGGTCAGTGAGACGGTGAGGTCGCGGTTGAACCCCGCGATGGCTTCATCAAGGATGCGGCGTTCCACCGCTATGGTGAAATTCAACGCCGGCCCGCCGGTCCGCGACGGCGCCGAAATACCGCACATCAGGACTTCGCCGTTCGGGCCGTCGGCCCAATCCATCTTCTCCTGGATGCCGCGCGCGAAACGGCCGTCGAGGTTTTGTTCGCCGAGGGTCGACGACTTCAGCGTTTGATAGCCGGCGCGTTCGATCTGCCAATAGAAGCCGCTGTTCTCCATCTGGAAACGCGGATCGGACAAGGGCCGGTCCAATGTGGGATTTCCCATGTCGTCCGTTTCCGACAGGCGGATCAGCTCCACCAGATGGATATCGAGTTCGTTATGGAATTGATCGGTGAGGTGCGAGCGGTAGAGGTACGAAATCACGACTCCCGCGACGGCGGTCGCGATGCTCACCCACAACAGCGCGGCGAACAGGAAGCGTACCCGCAGGCTTTTGAACTGAGGAAGAAGCGTGGTCATGTTCAATCCATGAGCCGATAGCCGAGGCCGCGCACATTGACGATCAGCTCGCGCCCGATCTTGCGCCGCAACCGTCCGATCAGGACTTCCACGGCATTGCGGTCGCGGTCCTGATCCAACGGGTAAAGGTGCTCGAGGATCTCATTCAATGAAAAAGTCTGCTTCGGCTTGTACATGAACAGCGACAGCAGGCGGAACTCGTTGGCGGTCAGGCTGACTTCTTCTCCGTTCACGGTCAGGCGTTTCAGGGACGGATCGAGCGTGAGCGGGCCGGCGACGAGCTGCGGCTGTACTTGGCCCGCCGCGCGCCGCGCCAGCGCGCGCATGCGCGCCACCAGTTCCTCGACGTGCGCGGGCTTCACCAGATAATCGTCGGCGCCGGCGTTCAGGGCCTCGACCTTTTCCTGCCAGCTGCTGCGCGCCGTCAGCACAAGAATTGGCGTCGCCGCGCCGCGCGCGCGTACATGACGAATCAGATCGAGCCCGCTCGCGCGGGGAAGTCCGAGGTCGATCACAAGCGCGTTGAAGACGCCGGCATCGAGCAGCTTCGCGTCCTCTGCGGATGATACCCATTCGCAATTCATCTCGTGCTGCGCGAGCTTCGCGACAAGGCGCGTCGCGAGTTCCGTTTCATCCTCGACGACAAGTATGCGCACGCCGTGCCCGTTCGTAACGACTAATAATCACTATTATATGCACCTCTTTCTGAAGAACCGCTGACAATTGTCAGGCGGCTGTCAGGATTCGCCAGTTATAAAACCGCCCAAGGGGTGCACCATGAAAAGAACATCACTCATTACATCGGCGATTCTCGTGGCGCTTTGGGGCGGCGCGCCGCGGGCGGCGGAAAAGGCCGATTTGCTCGAGCTTTCGGCGGCGCAGGTCAAGGGGCTGGCGCTCAAATTCGTTGCCGCGGAAAAGGCCGACGCCTATCTCGTCGGAACCGTGCCCGCGATTATTGCCCCGCCGCCCGATGCGCGGATCGCTGTCGCGGCCACCTTCCCCGGAACCGTGTTGCAGACTCTCGCCGTCGAAGGCGATGCGGTCAAGAAGGGCCAACCGCTCGCGATTATCGCCAGCCGTGAAATTCTCACATTGTCGGCCGAGCTCGCGGGCGCGCGCGCCCGGCTTTCCGCCGCCGGCGCCAATGCAAAGCGCCAATCGACCCTGAGTGAAGAAGGAATTGTCTCCGGCGCGCGCGCGGAAGAAGCCGATGCCGTGCATCAGCAGGCCCGCGCCGAGGTGGACGAAAAATCCCGCATGCTCGCCGCGGTCAATGCCGACGGCGTCAAGGGCACGTACACGCTGAGCGCGCCTTTGGACGGCGTGGTGGCGGTCGCCGGGCTTGAAACCGGAGCACCGGTCGACGGCATGGCGCCGGCCTTCGTCGTCGACGCCACCGACCGGTACGAAATTCAAGCGCAGGTGCCCGAACGCCTGATCGGAAAGATCGAACCGGGCATGCGTGTTGTCGTGGACGGAAAGATCGAGGCCAAGGTGACATCGGTCGGCAAAGTGCTGAACCCCGGGACGCGCTCGGCCGCATTGAAAGCGGCGGTCGCCAAGGGAACCGAACTTGTCGCGGGCCGTACCGCATCCGCGGCGATTTACGCGAATTCCAAAACCGCCGCGGTCAGCGTTCCGCGCGCGGCCGTGACCGAACTGGGTGAGGGCACATTTGTTTTTGTGCGCGCGGAGGGCGGGGTGCTTGTCCGCAAAGTCGAGGCCACCACCGCGGCGGGCGCGCAGATCGTGATTCTGTCCGGGCTCAGGGCCGGCGAAGACGTTGCGGTCAACAGCCTCAGCGAACTGAAATCTCTCGCGCTCGCGAAGTAGGGGCTCATGCTGCGTCGTCTGGTCGAACTCTCGCTCTCGTCGCGCCTGTTTGTGCTGTTGCTCACGGTGATCGTGGCCGGGCTGGGGCTTTGGTCTTTTCTGAGGCTTCCGGTCGACGCCTATCCCGATATCGCCCAGACCCAGGTCAAGATGATCCTGAAGGCGCCGGGCATGACGCCGGAAGAAGTCGAAACGCGCGTCATCGCGCCGATCGAAATGGAGATGCTCGGCATCCCGCGGCAAACGGTGCTGCGCTCGATGGCCAAGTACGCCATCGCCGACATCACGATCGATTTCACGGACGGCACGGATATTTATTGGGCGCGCTCCCAGGTGAGTGAGCGTCTCGCCGGCGTGATGGGCAGCCTGCCGAGCGTCGTCGACGGGGGCCTTGCGCCCGCCTCTACGCCGCTTTCGGAAATGTTCATGTTCTCCATTGAAGGGCCTCTCAGCCTGACCGAAAAGCGAACGCTTCTCGATTGGACGATCCGTCCGGCCTTGCGCACGGTTCCCGGCGTGGCCGACGTGAACGCTCTCGGCGGCCTGGCCAAGACCTTCGAGATCAAACCCGATCCCCGCGCTCTGGCGGTCACGGGTCTGACATACGGCGACCTTCGCGACGCCGTCGAACGCGGCAACCGCAATGACGGCGCGGGCCGTCTCAACGAGGGCGAGGAGTCCTTGATCGTCCGTGCGGTCGGCGCGGCGCAGTCCGCCGCCGATCTTGAGAATATGGTCTTGGCGGCGCGCGACGGCGCTTTGATCCGCCTGGGGGACGTGGCGACCGTCGGCATCAGCAGCCTGACGCGCTACGGCGCCGTCACAATGGACGGCAAGGGCGAGGTGGTCGAGGGACTGGTCGTATCCCTGCGCGGCACGGATGCGCGGCAAGTCGTGGACGGCTTGCGCGCGCGGATCAAGGAGCTTGAGCCGGCCTTGCCGCCGGGAACCACGCTCAACGTATTTTACGACCGGTCCGATCTCATCGAGCGCGCCGTTTCCACGGTCGAGCATGCGCTGATCGAGGCCACGATCCTTGTCGTCATTCTTCTCATTCTATTTCTGGGCGATTGGCGCGCCGCGGCCATCGTCGCGACGACCTTGCCCATGGCGGCGCTTATCACCTTCCTCGTCATGGGCGGTGCGGGTCTTTCGGCGAACCTCATGAGCCTGGGAGGTCTCGCGATCGCGATCGGCATGCTCGTCGACGGCGCCGTCGTCGTCGTTGAGAATGTGGTCGAACGCCTCACGCATGAACACAAGGGGGAACACCCCCGCTTGAACGTGGTCTTCCGGGCGGTGGTGGAAGTGATCGTTCCCGTCTCGGCCGGCATCGCGATCATTGCCCTGGTTTTTCTGCCTCTGCTCACCTTGGAGGGGCTTGAAGGAAAACTATTCTCGCCCGTCGCCTTGACCATCGTCTTTGCGCTGATTGGATCCCTGGTGATCGCGCTCACCCTTGTACCCGTGCTGTCGTCCTATGCGTTGACGGGCGGCCACGGCGAGCCCTGGCTGATGCGCAAGATTACGCCGGCGTACAAGAAACTTCTCGACCGCTCGTTCGCCAATAAGCGTGTCGTCTATATCGTCTCGGGCGTCGGTTTGGCGGCCGCGGTCGGCGCTTATCTTCTGGTGGGAAAAACCTTCATGCCGTCGATGGATGAAGGCAGCATCGTCATGCAGACGATCAAGCTTCCCTCCGTGAACCTCAACGCGTCGGTACAGACCGACCTCGCGGTGCAGCGCGCCATCAAGGCGGCTGTCCCCGAAGTCGAGCAGATCGTCGCGCGTATGGGCTCCGACGAACTCGGGCTCGATCCGATGGGTTTCAATGAAACCGATGTTTTTATGGTCCTGAAGCCGACCAGCGAATGGCGCGGCGACAAGGACTTCATCACCGACGAGCTCCGCAAGGTCATGGAGACGGTCCCGGGCATGGAGGCGTCTTTCACGCAGCCCATCGAGATGCGTGTGTCTGAAATGCTCACCGGTGCGCGTGGCGACCTGGCGGTGAAGATCTTTGGTCCCGACAATGCCGTGCTCTCCGATCTCGCCGGCCAGATTCAGACGATCTTGTCCGGCGTCCGGGGCGCGGCCGAAGTCTTGACGGCCGCCAACGACACCTTGGATTATCTGCGGGTCGACCTCGACCGCGCGGCGGCCGGCCGCTACGGCATGCCGTTCGACACGCTGGTCGATGCATTGCGTGCGCAGGTTGATGGCATTGACGCCGGCGTCATCATCGAGGGCCAGGCCCGCGTTCCGGTGGTGGTGCGCGGCGGCGATGAAATCCGCGACAATCACGAGCTCTTTTCCGATGTTCAGCTTCGCACGCCGCAGGGCACGCTCGCCCGGCTGAGCGACATGGCGCGCATTCAGAAAGTCGAAGGGCCGGTGCGTCTGAATCACGAAAACGGCCTGCGCTATGCTCTCGTCCAGGCCTTTGTCTCCGGCCGCGATCTGGTCGGTTATGTGGACGACGCCAAAGCCGTCGTGGCGGCGAAGGTGAAACTGCCGCAGGGTTATTCGATGGTCTGGGGCGGTCAGTTTGAAAACCAGCAGCGTGCCGCGGCGCGCCTGCTGCTTGTGATCCCGGTGGCGCTCGGTCTGATTTTTTGCGTGCTTTACGTGACTCTTCGCTCCCTGCGCGCTTCGGTCCTCATCCTCGTCAACATTCCCTTCGCGATGGTCGGGGGTATCATCTCTCTGTGGATCTCCGGCCAATATCTATCCGTGCCGGCCTCGGTCGGGTTCATCGCGCTGCTCGGCATCGCCGTGCTCAACGGACTGGTCATGGTGGCTTACTTTCTGCAGCTTCGCGCCGAAGGCCGCGACATGATGGAAACGGTGAAGCATGGCGCCGAGCGGCGTCTGCGTCCGGTGCTCATGACCGCCTGCATCACCGCCTTCGGTCTTGTGCCGCTGCTGCTCGCCACCGGGCCCGGGTCGGAAATCCAGCGTCCCTTGGCGATCGTGGTGATCGGCGGGCTTATTACGTCGACTCTCCTGACCCTCGTGCTTCTGCCCATCCTTTTCGCGCGTTTCGGCGAGGGGCCCGAGGATGTGATCAGCAACCCGGAAGATGAGATTGGGTCGACCCATGGATGAGATCGTGCTGACTTTTCATTGCGCGGCGGCGGAAGCCGACGCGATCGCCCAATGCCTGCGCGCCGAAACGCGCCTTCCGATTCATGTGCGGCAGGAAGCTGTGCATGGCCGCGACTTTAGCGACGCCAAGGTCGGCGAGCAGGTGACCGGCATGCTCATGCGCGCCGCCGTCGAAGTCTTGACCACGCGCGATCGCATGGCGGCGTTGACCGGCGCCGTCGCCGCGGTGCGGCGGGCTCATCCGGTGCGGTGGATGGCGGTGCCGGTGGTGGCCCATGGGAGGATCGCGTGAGGCTTCTGGTTGCAATTGGCGTCCTATTCGCCGCTTCGGCCCAGGCGCAATCGCTGCCCGCGGGCTTTCCGGCCGACGCGCAGGTTGCCGCCGCGCTCAACGCTTACCCGGGTGTCGCCGCCGCGCGCGCGCGCGTCGAGGAGGCCTTGGCCGACCGCGACATGCTCCGCGCCGGCCCTTACGAATTCATTCTGTCCGGGTCCTATGTCCGCCGCGACGTGGAGCGCGAGGGGCGTTTCAAGGAAACCGACGTCATGTTGTCCCGCGGGGTCCGCTTGCCCTGGAAGGGCAGCCTCGACCGCAAGGCCGGCGCGCTCGGCGTTGAAGTCGCCGAGAATATGCGCGAGGACACGCGTCATCACGCCGCTTTGCTTCTGTCGCAACTCTGGCACGATTGGCTCGAAGCCGGCGACTTGCTGACAAGCGATCAGCAGGCGCTGGAGATGCAGAAGACCGCAACGGAGGCCGTTCGCCGCCGCGCCGGCTTGAAGGACGCCGCCCAACTCGATCTCGATCAGGCGGTGGCCGCCCAAACGCTTGTGGAATCCCAGGTCGCGGATTCGCGCGCCATGCTTGAGAAGGCGCGCGTGACGCTCGCGGCGACATTTCCGGAAATCCCCCTCGCCGCCGAGCCTCCCCGCTTGCCGGCGCCGGAAATGCCTGTCGCGGGCGTCGAGCGCTTACGCGATCTCGTGATCGCGCGCAGTCATGAGATACGTGCCGCCGAAAACGAGGCGGAGCGTCTTTCCCTTGTCGCCCGCCGTACCCGGGCGGACCGCATTCCCGATCCCACCGTCGGAATACGGACCTTCCGCGAGCGCGGCGGCCTCGAGAACGGCGTCGGCCTGCAACTCTCGATCCCGCTCGGTTTCAGTCATCGCAGCGCCGCGGCATCGAAGGCGTCCGCGCAGGCCAGCGCGGCCGGATTTGAGCGCGACGTGGTGAAGCGGGAGATCCAGGCGACGGCGGACGCCGACGCCGCCGAGGTGCGCACCCGCATCGCGTCCTGGAACAGCGCCGCCCAATCCGCGCGCAGCGCCGGGAGCGCGGCGCAACGCACCGAGCGCGGTCATCAGCTTGGCGCCATCGATCTCGCGGACGCTCTTTTTGTGCAGAAGCAGGCGAACGATGCCCGCCGGGCGGAGATCGGCGCGCGCGCGGCCGCGTCCCGCGCCGTTCTCAAGCTGCTCATCGATTCCCATGAAATCTGGGCCGAGGCCCACGACGAACATGACGAAGCGGGCCACACCGACAGCCCAGCCCGTTAAACCCGGAGCGGATGCGGCGCGCTTGCTCGCGCGCGGCCCTCAACCTATACGTGCCCGCGCTTACCATGGGCTCGCCATTGTCGGTCCACCAAAAGACCACATTCGCGGGCCAGAGTTTCGATGTGGTTGTCTTGTTTCAGTGAGGAACGTGGATGAGAAAGCTGTTTTATTGCGCGGCCGTCGGCGCGGCTCTGTTTTCGACATCGGTGCTGGCGCAGTCCTACGATGAAGGCGCGAAGGCGTATAACAAGCGCGACTTCAACACCGCGATGAAGAACTGGAAGCCGCTCGCCGAGCAAGGCGACGTGAAGGCCCAGTACAATGTCGGCCTGCTCTACGCGCAAGGCCTCGGGGCCGACCAGAGCTACAAGGAAGCCGTGAAGTTCTGGACCATGGCGGCCGACAAGAACAGCCCCGAAGCCTCGCTGCAGCTCGGCCGCACCTTCGGCCAGGGCCGTGACGGCGTCGATAAGAACCCCGCTGAAGCCGCCAAGTGGCTGCGCAAGGCGGGCGATCTCGGCAGCGCCGAAGCCCAAGCCGAACTTGCCGGTCTTTATGAGCGCGGCGAAGGCGTAACGAAGTCCGAGAAGGACGCCGTCGACTGGACCAAGAAGGCCGTCGCGCAGGGCTACACGCCGGCGATGACCTCCATGGGCGCGCGTTACGAAGCCGGCAAGGGCGTGCCGCAGGACAAGACCAAGGCTTACACCTACTTCACTCTTGCCGTCGCCAAGGCGACCGGCAAGGAAGCCGAAACCGCCACGGCGAGCCGCAATCGCGTCGCGGCCGCGCTGAAGCCCGAGCAGGTGAAGACGGCCCGCGAAATCGCCAGCAAGTGCATGGCTGCGAACTACAAGAACTGCGCGCTTTAGCGAAAGCGTTTTCCGACGAGGTGGAAACCGGTTCGTCGCAGAAAACGCGACAACTTCTATGAATCGAGAACGAAATCCGATTCGGATTTCGCTCTCGTACGCGGCGCAACTTTCCGGCGCGAGCCGCTTTCACGGCTCGCGCCGTTCCTTTTTTCCGCGTGAACCTTTTCCGTAACGTTGCGCGTTTTCCTGGTGAACGGTCCGGGAGGCGGCATGGTCGCACGGTTGCATGAACATTGGCGAATGCTCGCGGGAAGCGTATTCGCGGCCATGGCTCTCTGCGCATGCAGCAGCGGCGCCCTGCGCGCCTTCTTTGGCCCCCCGGACGAAGAGGACGAGGATATCGTGGCGGTATCGCCGCGTGCGGCGCGCGGACCCGAAGCGCCTTTGTCGGCAAGACTCGCGCTTCCTCCGCCGGCCTCCAAACCTCCCGTGACTGAGCGCGTTGTCCGCGTTTCCCCGCGTCGATCCGCCGCGCTTGCGGCGCGTAAGCCGCGCCCTGTCGTACCCGCTCCTGTCGTTTCCGTTGCCGGTCTCAGCGAGGCGGAAGTTCTCAGCGTGATGGGTGAGCCGCATCAGCGCAGCGCGCGGGGCGGCCGCAGGATCTGGACCTATACGGGCGCCGGTTGCCGGGTCGAGGTCACCTTCTTTCGCGACGTGACGGCCGGCGCTTATGCCGCGCTCTCGCAGAAAGTCGTTGGAGCCGACGGCGCCGCGCGCGAAGCCTGTGATCGGAGCGTGCGCCGTGCCTCACGATAGCGATCCCGCGCTGTCCCACAGCCTGATGCGGCGATTGGCGATCTCCGTGCGCCTGGTTGTGATGGGCGGACTGGTGCTCGTCGGGCTCGTGTCCTTCCTCGCCTTCTTGCTCATTCGTGCCGCCGACGAGCGTGGGCGCGCGCTTCTGGCCGAGGACCTCGACCATTCCACCGCGACCATCGCCGATGCCTTGGCGCCGGTGCTGCGCGCCGCGACACCCGGCGATGCGGCGCTGCTCACCGAGGCCATGACCCCATACGCGTCCGCGGACCGCGCGCTGCGGCTGTTCTTCACGCCGGCCGAAGGCGGCGCGCGGGGCGTGTTCTTCATCGCCGGCGCGCCTGTCCAGGCGGTCGCGCAGACCGAGGGCGAAGCGGGGCGCATCGTCGCCAGCGGCGCTCTCGGCGATTTCACCGCCGCTTGCACGCCCGCGCGCGCGGCTCCGGGCGGGCAGGGCGGCTCATTGTGGGCCGTCACGCCCGTCGCCAGTCCGTCCGGCTGCTGGCGCCTAGTCGCAAGCCGCGGTGTTGCGGGGGCCGGAACCGCATTCCTCGCATTACCGCCGATCCGAAGCGCGGGCCTTGCTGCGGCCGCGGCCGCGGTCCTCATGATCGCCGCCGCGATCCTGGCGCTCGCGCAAACACGACGGCTGCGCCAGCTGGGCGACTTCACGCAAACCTTTGCCGAAATCACCGCCGGTCCCGATCCCGGGCTCCTGCCGCTTCCCGCGAACGATGAAGCGGTCGCAATTTTGCCGGCGGATCCGGAGCCGGCCTCGGCGCAGATTCTCGATCTCAAACGAAGTGTGGTCGATCTCTCCGCGGCCGTGATCGCCTACACCGATGCGGCGCGCGTGAAACTCGGCGCCGACGGCGGCCAGTTGAAAACGGATATCGCGCATGGCCTGACCATCGACGGGCGCGCGGATTTCGTGCGGACGATTCTCGAGGACCTGCTCGATCCGGCGTTGCGCGCGCCGCTGAGCGGCCATCCCATCATCGTCACGTTGAAATCCGAGGACATGGAAACGCGCCCGGCCGCGATGCTCAGCATCACCACGCCGCCGCTCATGTCCGGCGGCGATCTCGCCGGCGACGCGCGCGGACGTCTTTCCCTCATCAAGCAATTCGTCGCGGCGCTGGGCGCCGTCGCAACCCTCGAAGCGCGCGCGGAGGCCGAGGCGGTTTTGTTGCGGTTCCCGCTCGCCGCGCGCCATCGCCCCGCGCAAAAGGGCGCCGGCTGATCGGCCAAAGGGTGCTGTCGGTTGCGCGCGGCCTGTTACAATTCGCCAGGCCCTTGAGCTGATTTTGGGAATCGCCGCAAGCCTCGGCGCTGGGCTATGATCCGCGGCGTCATTCACGCTCGACCTAGCGCTTTATCGTCTTTAAGCCCCCACGTCCAAAAAGCCGGGAGATCCGCCATGATCAACTTGCGTAACATCACTCTTGTTTGCGCCGTATCGGCCTTCGCGCTGACGAGCGCCGTTGGCCAGACCTCTTTCGCCGCCGAAGCGCCGTTCAAGCCGCAGTCCGGCCAGGCGGGTAAGGACGTGGTGTGGGTGCCGACCCCTCAGGCCTTGGTCGATCGCATGCTCGATATGGCGAAGGTCACGAAGGACGACTATCTCATCGATCTCGGCGCCGGCGACGGCCGCACTGTCATCACCGCGGCCAAGCGCGGCGTGCGTGCACACGGCATCGAATATAATCCGGACATGGTCAAGCTCGCGCAGTTCAATGCCGAGCAGGAGAAGGTCACGGACAAAGCCTCGTTCGCGCAGGCCGACATCTTCGCCTCCGATTTTTCCAAGGCCACCGTCATCACCCTGTTCCTCCTGCCGCAGTTGAACGTGAAGCTGCGTCCGACCTTGCTCGACATGAAGCCGGGCACGCGCGTGGTCTCCAACTCCTTCAACATGGGGGATTGGGAGCCCGATGAGACCATCATGGCGACCGCCGACTGCACCAGCTGGTGCACCGCCTACAAGTGGATCATCCCGGCGAAGGTCGACGGCAACTGGAAGCTCGGCAATGGCCAGCTCGCGTTGAAGCAGACCTATCAGAAGCTCGACGGCACCTTGACCGTCGACGGCAAGCCGCAGCCCATCAGCGAAGCCAAGATGGACGGCGTGAATATCTCCTTCACCGCCGGCGGCAAGAAGTACATGGGCCGCGTCGAAGGCGGTTCCATGAAGGGCAACGTTCAGGGCGGCGCGGCGTGGAGCGCGAACAAGGCCTAATGTGAGTGGGCGGGCCGCGGCGCCGGGCGCCGCGGCTCTTCCCATGCTCCCGCCGCGGCGTGTTGCACTCTATGGCTCCTTCCGCGAGGATTCATCTGACCGGCTCCGACGATGCCCGACATTTCCGAGCGTGAGCCGCCGTCGCTGGATGACGGTGAGGTTCCCTTTCAAGCGCCGCCGGGCCGTCCTACGCCTACATCTACGCCTGCCCGGCCGCGGAAGCGGAAAAAGAAGCCTGCGCCATGGCTTGGCGTACTTGCGATTGTCTACGCATTGGGCGCCGTCGGCGTTGGCGCCGTCGATCATGGCGGTGTTTATCTCTTTGCCTGGCTTGTCACCGGACCTGTGATCTATACCGTCGTCCGCGCCTTGCGCCGCAGGTCATCTCTTTCATAATGCCATGCGTCCGCGCATGCAGTGCCGCCGGCCGTGCACGCGCCATTGCCGGTTGGCCGCGTAGCGCAACACCGCGCCCTGGGCTATAAGCGATTGTCCGGAGGGGGAATCGACGTGCGCGTAAACTGGGGAGTTGCCGCCGCCATGGCGGCGGCCATGGTGGGGCTGACTGCGGCCGCGGCCATGGCGCAACGCGCCACCGAAAATGCCGTGACCAAGGCGGAAGACGCCTTCGGGACCCAGATCGGCAATGAAAACGTCGGTCTCTACGGGATTCAAAGCGCGCGCGGCTTCAGCCCGGAGCAGGCGGGCAACTTGCGCATTGAAGGTCTTTATTTCGATCAGCAGGCCCGTTTCGGCAATCGCATCTCCAAGGGCACGGTGATGCGCGTCGGTCTCAGCGCGCTGTCCTATCCGTTTCCCGCCCCGACGGGCATCGGCGATATCCAGCTTCGTATTCCCGGCGACGAGACGCAGGCCAGCGCCGCCCTCAGCTATGCCTATCCGACCGGGCAGCCTCAGGCGTCTGTTTCCACGGATGCCGAAATGTCGGTGATTCCCGGCACGCTGGCGGTGGGCGTCGGCCTTAGCGTCTACCGGCGCGTCGCGGAATGGCGCGGCGGAAACGACGGCGTCAACGCCGGCGCGACGATGCGCTGGACGCCAACCGATGCGCTCGAGGTCATCCCGCTCATGACCTTGAGCGACCAGCTTCGCGACGAAGACACGCAACCCTTGATCCTGAGCGGCGGCGCTTATCTTCCGCCCCAGATCGACCGCGATGTCTTCATCACTCAAAAATGGGCCGACCACGCGACCAAGGATTCCAATTACGGCGTCATTACGCGCGCCGGCCTTCCCGACGACTGGCGGCTGCAGATCGGGCTGTTCCGGTCCGCGCGCAAGGAAGCGCGCAATCTCACGCTTTTTTACCGCAACGTGCAGCCGGACGGCGCCGCGAGTCTCGACGCTTTCGCCGACCCCGCGCAAAGCCGCACCTCTTATTCCGGCGAAGTGCGCGTGACGCGCGTCTTCAGCGACGGCGTACGGCGGCATACGTTCCACTTATCGACCAAAGGCCGCGACGTGGCGCGTGTATTTGGCGGCGGCGCGGGCGCCGCGCTCGGGCCGGCGACGTTCGGGGTTTACACGCCCCGGCCGGAGCCGAGCTTCACGTTCGGTCCCAGCAGCCGCGATAAGGCGCGGCAGATTTCACCGGGTGTGTCCTATATCGGTTATTGGCCCGGCGTCGGCGACATCAGCTTTGGACTCCAGAAGTCGTTCTATACGCGCGACGTCATGCAGCCCAACCGGCCGGCGGCCAGCACCACCAGCAGCCCTTGGCTCTATAACGGTACAGTCACCGTGTTCGCGACCGATGCGCTGGCCGTCTACAGCAGTTTCACGCGCGGGCTCGAAGAGTCCGGTATCGCGCCCGAAAACGCCGGCAACCGGGGCGAAGCCTTGCCGGCCAGCATGACCAAACAGCTCGACGGAGGATTGCGCTACCGCCTCACGCCGCGCCTGACATTGCTTGCCGGCCTGTTCGAGGTCAGCAAGCCCTATTTCGACCGCGACGCCGCCAATCTCTTCACGGCGGTGGGCGATGTCCGCCATCGCGGCGTCGAAGTCTCGCTCGCCGGGCAGCCCGCGCCGGACCTTACCGTGGTCGCGGGCGTCATGCTGTTGCAGGCGCGTGTTTCCGGCGCGAGCGTCGATCGCGGCCTGATCGGCGCGGTGCCGCCCGGCCGCACGCCGCAGCTCGTGCGTTTCAACGCCAACTATGCGCCGCCGGCCTGGGGCGGTTTGTCGTTCGAGAGCCAGATCGATTACAAGGGCGCCCACTTCGCCAACCGCGTGAATACCTTCAAGGTGCCCGCGGTGACGCTGGTCGACGTGGGCGGCCGCTACAAATTCCAGCTCTTTGGGTCCGCGGCATCCCTGCGCCTGCAGATCCAGAACGTGACAAACGCCTACGGGTGGTCGGTGAATGCCTCCTCGGGCTCGTTCGCGTATGAAGGCCCGCGCCGCTTCTCCGGCCGGCTGGCGGTGGACTTCTAGCTCCTGGCTGGATTAAGCGCTCCTCACCAAGTAAACATGCCGCTTCATGCTGGGGAGGCGGGGTTACATGTCGCAGTGCGGCGGACATCGTGCGCGTAACAAAGGCGCGCGCATCAAATCTTTATTGCCCATTTTTGTGTGTATGGCGCTCCTGCCCGCGCGCGAGGCCGCCGCGCAACGCGCGAACGACAACGCGCTCGCCGCCGCCGAGGACGCGTTCGGCACCTCGGTCGGCAATGAAAGCGTCGGCCTTTACGGTGTCGGCATGGCGCGCGGGTTCAGCCCGGTGGACGCGGGCAACGTGCGTATCGAAGGTCTCTATTTCGATCAGAAGGCGGGCCTCGGCAGCCAGATCATCCGTGGATCGACGGTGCGAGTCGGCGTCACCGCGCAGGCCTATCCGTTTCCCGCGCCGACGGGCATCGCGGACTACCGCCTGCGTCTGCCGGGGGACGAGGTGGTTCACAGCGCGGTGCTGAGCGCGGGGCCTTACGACTACCTGTCTCTGGACCTTGTCAGCCAAGTCCCGCTGATCGATTCCAAGCTCGGGTTGGTCGCGGGCGCAAGCATCAGTCACGATGCGCCGCGCGAGTGGGTGGCCGATTCCATCACCTGGACCGGCGGCGCGCTCCTGCACTGGCAGCCCAGCGATATCATGACCGTCACCGGTTTCTGGAGCCGCTCGCAAATGAGCGATCAGGAAGCGCGCCCTGTGATCTACACCAACGGCGCGCTCCCGCCGCGTTTCGACCGCAGCGCCTATTTCAGTCAGGAATGGGCCGATACGGCGGCGCGCGACACCAACTTCGGGGTCATTTCAACGCTCACGCCGTCGTCGGACTGGACCTTACGTGCGGGGGTATTCCGCTCGCGCGCCAGCGTGCCGGAAAACCACGTGATCGCGTATCGCCTGACGGCGCCCGACGGCACGGCCAACATCGACGCGCTCGCCGATCCGCCGACGTACGCCGGCTCATACTCGGGTGAAGTGCGCCTCTCGCGCCGCTTGATTGAGGGCGACCGCGCGCACACGTTCCATATCGCGATGCGCGCGCGCGATGCGCGGCGTGTTTTTGGCGGCGGCGCCACTGCCGATCTCGGACCGGGTTTCATCGCGGTCTATAAACCGATGCCGGAGCCGGTGTTCAACTTCGGCCCGCAGCGAAAGGATATCGTCAAGCAGGGCACGGCGGGGCTCTCTTACGGCGTCAAGTGGCTGGGCATCGGCGAATTCAGCGCCGGCCTCCAGAAGACCCACTATACCCGTGCGCTGATGCCGGCGACGGGCGGCGCGGTGCTGACCAAGTCCACCAGCAGCCCCTGGCTTTACAATGCGACGGCGGCGATTTCGCCCAGCAAGTCTTTGGTCGTCTACGCCGGCTATACGCGCGGTCTCGAGAACTCCGCCGTGGCGCCGGACAACGCGACCAACCGCGGCGAAGCGCTGTCCGCCAACATCACCCGCCAGGCCGACGCCGGCATCCGCTACGAGTTCAGTCCGGCGTTGCGCGCGGTGGCCGGCGTGTTCGATGTCAGCAAACCGTTCCTCGACCGCGATGCGGCCAACTTGTTCCGCGCCGTGGGGCGGATCCGCAATCAAGGCGTCGAGGCCTCTGTCACCGGAACGCCGTTTGCCGATCTCACCGTCGTCGCCGGCGCGGTCTTGATCCAATCGCGCGTTTCGGGCCTGACGGTGGATAACGGCCTCATCGGAAAAGTCCCGCCGGGCGTTTGGTCGCGCGTGCTCAGCCTCAACGCGCAATACGGACCCAAGTCCTGGAACGGCCTGTCGGTGGAAGCTGAAGTGAGCAACCGCGGCGACTACTTCGCCGATCGCCGCAACACGTTCAAAGTTCCGGGCGAAACCACGCTCAATCTCGGCGGCCGCTACCGGTTCGCGGTCGGCGAGTCGCCCGCCAGCCTGCGCGTCCGGGTCGAGAACGTGACCAACGACTATAATTGGCACGTCCACGCGCCGGCCGGCGGCTGGTTCCACGCCCAGGCGCGCCGCCGTTACTCGGCCTCGCTGTCGGTGGATTTTTAGGGGCGAGGGGCGCTGCTTCGCGCGTTCGGTCGGATTGACGCCCCCGTCTCATAGATATACATTGTTATAATTGTATATCTATGGGACTCTTATTATGCAGGTCGCAAAATGGGGCAATAGCCTTGCCGTGCGTCTTCCGTCGGCGGTGGTCGAGGCGCTCGAGCTGAAGGAAGGCGATGAGATCGAAATCCATGTCGCCGATGCCAGGGAGTTTGGTGTCGTGCGTAAGCCCGGACGGGCGGACTTGCTGAAGCGTCTTCGCGCGTTCCGCGGTCGCCTCCCCGCTGACTTCAAGTTCGACCGAGACGAGGCGAATGCCCGGTAGTTTTTTCGACACCAATGTCCTTGTCTATATCGCGTCCGACGACACCGCGAAGGCTGATCGGGCCGAGGCGGCAATAGCCGGCGGGGGAACCATCAGCGTTCAGGTTCTCAACGAACTCGCCAACGTCGCGCGGCGCAAGATGCGCATGACGTGGACCGAGACGAATGCTTTTCTGAATACGCTTCGCAGCTTGCTCACCGTTCATCCGCTCACGTTGGAGATCCACGAAACCGGGCTTGCCCTCGCACAGCGCTATGGGCTGTCCACCTATGACGCCATGATCGCCGCTTCGGCGCTCCATGCGGGCTGCAATACATTGTGGTCCGAGGACATGCAGCACGGCCTGGTCGTCGAAGACAGTCTGCGGATCGTCAATCCGTTTCGGTACGAGGCAGGGGAGCTTTAAACGGCATGGCGCGTGAAACCCATCTTGATGTCGCTCGTGAAGATGGCGATCCCGCATTCTGTCTGCTTCGCGGAAGGACTGCGGAGTTTCGCCGCGCGCCTCGCAGCTGATTACTGAGCAACGGGCATTAGGCTGCGCCCAGTTTGTAAAAAAGTGCGACGCTGCATGACATTTTCGCACTCATTCACGGGTTGCCTGGTTTACCAAAGCCGCTTATTCGCGAAAGCGCGACCAGACCCGGACTTGAGATAGAACTCGAACTCTCTCGCGCGGCGCTCGACGGCAAAAGCCATATAAGTCACCAATTCCCTTGGGTCATGCTTCGCGGTGTGAACCGAAGCTTTCGAATCCCCGCACGCTGCGCCAGTCCTCCTTCGCGCTTTTGGCGCTTCGGCGGACAGCCTTCGCAAGCGCCAAGCGAAGAGACGGTGTTTTGGTTTACTGGCGTAAGCCAACCGAAGCTCCGGAGGCGCGAAGGCTGGCTGCCCTTCGTGGACGACTATCGAACCAGATGTACTGCTCCGAAGGCGGCTTTTCGTCGCACTCTAGAAGCAATCGCTGGTTTCAAATCCGCCGCTTGAGGGTTCGCCAGCCATAACCGTTCCTATTTGTTCTCTGCGGTTTTACCTGCTAATATACCTAGGTATAAGCATAGGAACCGAGGAGCATCCTGATGGCTCTCAGCATCAAGGATCTGGAAACCGAACGGCTGGCACGCGACCTCGCGCAGCGCACTGGAGAAACGATTACCGATGCGACGAAAAAGGCGTTAGAGGAGCGCCTGCAACGCGTCGGAATTGCGCCTCGGAAGCAACGCCTGCTTCTAGAGGACCTCGTCGCGATTAGGGAGCGTTGTGCCAGGCTACCGGTTTTGGACGATCGATCCCCACAAGACGTGCTTGGCTACGATGAGAATGGGTTACCGCGCTAAATGGTCATTGATACATCGGCCATCAGTGCAATCCTTTTTAATGAACCAGAGGCCGCGGATTTCGAACGCCGGATCGTGGAGGATCCGGTTCGCCTGATTTCAGCCGGAACGCTCCTGGAGGCAGCGATCGTTGTTGAGGCGCGCCTGGGAGATGTCGGAGGCCGAGAATTCGACCTCTGGCTTCAACGCGCGGGCGTGGAGGTCGTGCCCGTCGATGCCGAACAAGCTGATTTAGCACGCCGCGCTTGGCGGCAGTTTGGCAAAGGCCGTCACTCAGCCGGCATCAACTATGGTGATTGTTTTTCTTACGCGCTCGCGATCAGCCGCGATGAGACCCTCCTCTTTAAGGGCGCCGATTTTTCGAGAACGGACGTAAGATATTCATAACGGTGGCGATAGGCGCATATAAGAGGGTGACACTTCCCGCGCTTAGGAGTTGGCAGAAGGGCACGCCATGGCACGCCATTCATTGGAAGGACTGATCAAGTGGGCGCAACGGGAAGATTGGCGCGACGAGTTGCAATGGGCACTCGACCAACATCTCGGGACTGCTTGCGAAGAATTGGGCGTCAACCCGGAAGAACTTCCCGAACTGCTCGAAGACGGTCATCTCCGCAATTTGTGGGGTTGTGCATTCGAGGATTTAGTCACGCGCGAGGTTGACGGACGCAACATTGCCGACGAATACCTCAAGCGCCGGAAGTGGAAAGAGAGCGCTGAGACATGCGCCTACGTGAAAGCGCTACGCCAATCGGTCATGAGCCTATACGAAGTAAGTGATGTTCGGCGCGATAAAGGACTTTTCGCGCGGGATCTCATCCGCGGTGGCGAACCGATCTGGATCAACGAGAAGTCTGGCACACATTATCTGGCGCAATGGGATCGCATTGCCGCACGCATCATTTCAGTCAGGGGACAAATGCAGATGGCAGGCGGACTCCTGTCGTTCGAGCGAGACCTGAGCGACGAGTTGATCGATGCCATAAAGCAAATCGTCAGTATGTCTCCGGAAAAGCTGGCGAATGCAATCGGTGAACTGGCCAAAGAAGGCGTAGAGGAAGACGATGATGAAACGCGAGAGGTGATTGCTGCGCTGAAGACACAGCCGGGCGATATGACTGTGGATGCGATGCTTGCCGCTTCTGCGTTCGTGTTTACGACCTATTGGCTGAGGAATGTCCTGAAAAACGTCCTTGATCCACAGCTGCCCCAATTGTTCAACAGCGGGGGCGAGCCGATCGAGTGGATCGAAATCCGATATCCGATTGTGGGTGCCGACAGCCAAGCTAAGCTTATTCGTGCGCTGATGGATGTGCCTGCGCTCATACGGGATGGCAGAAGCACCTGGAGCTGGATCGAAACGGAACCGGGCGGGGGAAAGACCAGGCGGCAAGATATTCCCGAGAAAGGAATGACTCTCAAGACCGAACGAGAGGATGGAGAGAACATCCTCGGAACGATCGAATGTAAACGCCGCACATTGATACTCTCGGTGAACTCACGAGAGCGGGAGGCTCGCGGCCGGGCACTGATCGAATCCATGGCTGGCAAATTTTTGGGCAGTCCAACGATCGAGCGGCGGTCGACGGAAGAACTACTGGCGGACAAAAAAGATGACGGAAACGGAAAGTCGCGGACAGAAGGCATCGAACAATTTACAGTCAACAGTCAGGCCATCATGCGTCGTTATTTCGACGACTATTACGCTCGTGTTCTTGACGAGCCGGTTCCCATGCTCGGAAATGTCACGCCGCGCGCGGCCGCCGGTTCCCACAACGGGCGGGCGAAGGTAGTTGCCTGGCTGAAGGGGCTTGAGAACGATCTGGCGCGTCAGGCGCAGAGGGATCCCGCGCTTCAATATGATTGTAAATGGATGTGGCGCGAGCTCGACCTTGATGCTTACCGGCAGTAGTCACCTTTAACATCAAGGCTTCCAGCGCGCCCATGGCTCGTACCTTCTGCAGAGAGATGGGGCATCTCGGATTAGAACTCCTGAGCTTGGAGAAAAATCCAACGAATTCGGTAAATTAGGAAAGGGCCTATAATGGCGTCAGTGGAAGAGAAGAATTCCTCCGCCATATTTGCTTGAACTCATTGAGAGAAATTTATGGCGGAGTGTGGCTGGGGGACTAGGATTCGAACCTAGACTAGCGGAGTCAGAGTCCGCGGTCCTACCGTTAGACGATCCCCCAGCAGGGGCCGTGCGCACCTTATCGGCGGTTCACTCTAATATAGTGTTACCGCCCGGGGCGCCGGAAGGCGGGCAATGTCTTAAATACTGGCGACGCTTTCAAGGCTTTTTCTTCATGGCCCGCACCGAATTCCACCGGACCTTGCGGCCCGCGCGGGCGTTGAAAAGCGCCGGTTCCCGGAAGGGTTTCCCTTTGTGGAAGAAGCCGATAGCATTGCTTCGTGGATGGTCGCGGGGCCAAAAGGCGCCTGTGCGGGACATAACGCGTGGGAAATAATAAGGGTCGAACGACCATGGCAGACGAAAGCCGCCAGGGCGGTATTGGCCTATCTATGGACGCTTCCCCTCGCGACGCCGGCATTTTTGCGGCCCTCGATCTCGGAACCAACAACTGCCGCATGCTGGTGGCCCGGCGCGACGGCGCCGCGGGGGCGGATTTCAAGGTCATCGATTCCTTCTCGCGCATTACCCGGTTGGGCGAAGGCGTCAGCGCCACCGGCCTGCTCTCCACGCCGGCCATGGACCGCACCATCGACGCCCTGAAGCGCTGCGCCGAGAAAATGGACCGGCGGCGCGTGTCCGCGTCCCGGCATGTCGCGACCGAGGCCTGCCGCCGCGCCGCGAACTGCGGCGAATTCCTGGACCGCGTCGTGCGCGAGACGGGCCTTAATCTCGAAATCATTTCCGCGCACGAAGAAGCCACTCTCGCGCTCAAGGGCTGCGCGGCCTTGCTCGATCGCGCCGTTCCGCACGCCGTCATTTTCGATATCGGCGGCGGATCGACGGAAGTCCTGTTCGTGCGTATCGGCGATCAGGATGTGCTGAGCGTCGTGGGCTGCATCTCGCTGCCCCTGGGGGTTGTGACGGTCGCCGAGGATTGCGGCGGCGGCGATCTTTGCGGGCGCACTTATCAAAGCGTCGTCGAACGCGTGACCAAACTGCTCGATCCGTTCGAAGCGGTTCACCGCATCGGCGACAAGATCGGCGCGGGCGAAGTGCAGATGATCGGCACCTCGGGCACCGTCACCACCCTCGGCGGTCTGCATCTGAAGCTCGACCGTTATGACCGGGCGGCGGTCGACGGCCTTACCCTCAACTTCGATGTGGTCACCGCCACCACGCGCGCTTTATGCGGCAAGACCCTCCAGCAGCGCGCCGCCGAGCCCTGTATCGGCTGGCAGCGGGCCGATCTGATGCTCGCCGGCTGCGCGATCCTGGAAGCCATCTGCCGGCTCTGGCCGGTGGGCACTTTGCGCGTCGCCGACCGGGGCCTGCGCGAAGGATTGCTGCTCGACCTCATCAACCCCGCGCTGCTAAAAGTCGCGCCGGGTCCGATGCATCAACTGGCTTAATTTCGATGAGTACAAAGAGTGGGAGTGGCGGCCGTCGTCAGGGCGGCACCAGCGCGCGCAGCGGCACGGCCGCCAATCGTGGCCTGCATGTGCGCGTGCGCACCGCGCGCGGCCGCACCGTCGGCCAGCAAAAGTGGCTGCAACGCCAGTTGAACGACCCTTATGTCGCCAAGGCCAAGGAAGAAGGCATGCGCTCGCGCGCGGCCTACAAGCTGCTCGAACTCGATGAAAAACTCCATTTCCTGAAGAAGGGCGCGAAGATCATCGATCTCGGCGCCGCGCCGGGCGGTTGGACCCAGGTCGCCGTCGACAAGGTTAAAGCCGGGCAGCCGGGCGGCGGGGCCGTCGTCGCCATGGACATCAACCCCTGGGACGAGATCAAGGACGCCAAGTGCTTCATCATGGACTTCCTGGACGACCGGGCGCCCGGCGTCATCAAGGAAGCCCTCGGCGGCAAGGCCGACGTCGTGCTCTCCGACATGGCCGCGCCCACCACCGGCCACGGCCCCACGGACCACCTGCGCATCATGGGCCTGGCCGAAGCCGCCTGGGCGTTCGCCGAGGAGGTCCTGGCCCCCGGCGGCACATTTATATGCAAGCTCTTCCAAGGCGGGGCCGAAAACGAGCTCCTGACCCAGATCAAACAGCGCTGCCGGGTGGTCAAACACGTCAAACCCCCGGCCTCCCGTAAGGAATCGGCCGAGGTTTACCTCGTGGCGCTGGAGTTCAAGGGCTAATCCCTAGCGCCGCCCCACTCACAACGCGTCATCCTGGGCGTATGCCCAGGATTCAGGGTTGCTTGGCGCGATAGGTGCCAGGACACCCCCGTTTGCGGCGGCCTCCGGAACTCGAAAACCCTGGATCCTGGGGACGAGCCCCAGGATGGCATCGGGTGTTTTTCCTTATTTTCAGCGCTTTCCGCGGGGTTGCCACCCTCGTGGGTTCGGCGTATAACCCGCCACCTTTTTCGAGCGGGTTCCGGAAAAGCGGCTTGCGGTTTTCCGATGAGAATCCGCTCAAAACACAAGGCGGTGGTATGGAGATTGCCGAAGCGCTGACGTTTGATGACGTCCTTCTGGTGCCTGCGGCATCCTCGGTTCTCCCTGCCCAAGCGAATACCTCCACGCGCCTGACCAAAACCGTGAGCTTGAACATCCCGCTGATTTCCGCGGCGATGGATACCGTCACGGAAGCCGGCCTCGCCATCGCCCTCGCGCAGGAAGGCGGCATCGGCGTCATCCACAAGAACAACACCGTCGAAGCCCAGGCGAACGAAGTGCGCCGGGTGAAGAAGTTCGAAAGCGGCATGGTGGTGAACCCGGTCACCATCTTCCCCGACCAGACCCTCGCCGACGCGCTGCGCATCCGCGAGCAGAACCGCATTTCCGGCATCCCGGTCGTCGAGCGTGACAGCGGCAAGCTCGTCGGCATCCTGACGAACCGCGACATGCGCTTCGCCACCAACATGAGCCAGCCGGTCCACGAGCTCATGACCAGGGAACGCCTCATCACGGTGCCGGAAAACGTGCAGCGCGATCAGGCCGTGAAGCTCTTGCACCAGTACCGCATCGAAAAGCTTCTCGTGGTCGACAAGGACTATCGCTGCGTCGGTCTCGTCACCGTGAAGGATATCGATAAGGCGAAGGCTCATCCGCGGGCCTGCAAGGACGAGCAGGGCCGCCTGCGCGTCGCCGCGGCGACCGGCGTCGGTGAAGACGGCTACGCGCGCGGCATGGCGCTGCTCGACGCCGGCGTCGACGTGCTGGTGGTCGATACCGCTCACGGACATTCGCAAGGCGTCATCGACGCCGTCGCGCGCATCAAGAAAGTCTCCAATTACGCTCAGATCGTCGCCGGCAATATCGCGACCCCGGAAGCGGCCAAGGCGCTCATCGACGCGGGCGCCGATGCGGTGAAGGTCGGCATCGGCCCCGGCTCCATCTGCACGACCCGCGTTGTCGCCGGTGTCGGCGTGCCGCAGCTCACCGCCGTGATGGAAGTCGCCGAGATCGCGCGCAAGTCCGGCATCCCGGTCATCGCCGACGGCGGCATCAAGAGCTCGGGCGACATCGCCAAAGCCATTGCCGGCGGTGCCGACTGCGTCATGATCGGCTCGCTGCTGGCCGGCACCGAAGAAGCGCCCGGCGAAGTGATCCTCTATCAGGGCCGTACGTATAAAGATTACCGCGGCATGGGCTCTCTCGGCGCCATGGCGCGCGGCTCGGCCGACCGCTACTTCCAGGAAGAAGTGCGCGACAATATGAAGCTGGTGCCGGAAGGCGTTGAGGGCCGCGTGCCGTTCAAGGGCCCCGCCGGCGCCGTCGTCCACCAGCTCGTCGGCGGCCTCAAGGCCGCCATGGGTTACACCGGCAATCCCACGATCGCCGACATGCACAAGAATTGCAAATTCCGCCGCATTACCGGCGCTGGAATCCGCGAAAGCCACGTCCACGATGTCATCGTCACCCGCGAGCCGCCGAACTACCGCGTCAGCACCACTTAAGCGTCTCCGCGGCGAGGCGGACACCATGAATCCGCCTGCTTTCACCAACGCGACAGCACACACCGACCGTCATCCTGGGGCTTGTCCCCAGGATCCAGGGTTTTCGCGCGCTGTACGCTGCGACAACACCGGTGCCCGCGGCATGACGCAGGAGGGCGTGGCATGACCCCGGCCGCCCGCCTCCAAGCCACCATCGAACTCCTCGAAACCATTCTCGAAGAAGACCGCCCGGCCGATGCCGTGCTGGCGCAGTATTTCAAGGGCCGCCGCTTCTTTGGTTCCAAGGACCGCCGCGCCGTTCAGGATCAGGTCTGGCAGATCATCCGCCACCGCGCGCGCCTCTCGTGGGCGCTCGGCGCCGAGAACGCCAACGCTCGCATGCTGGTCGCCGCGTCGCTGGTCTCGCTCGAGAAGCGCGCGATGGATTCCGTCGCCGGTCTTTTCTCCGGCGCGAAGAACGGCCCGCTCCCGCTCCATGCCAACGAAAAACGCATGGTCGAGAAGGCGGCCACCCGCACTCTCGCCGATGCCCCGCGCGCCGCGAAATTGGAATGCCCGGAATGGGTGCTCGAGAAATTCGACGGATTTTTCGGCGAGAACACGGACAAGGAAATCGCCGCCCTCGGTGGTGAAGCGCCGCTCGACGTCCGCGCGAACACGCTGAAGACCACGCGCGAAGCTGTGCTCGCGCAGCTCGAAGCCGAAGGCCTGAAAGTCTCGGCCACGCAGCTTTCCCCGATCGGCGTGCGTGTGTCCAACCGCACCACCCTCGGCAATCACCTCGGCTTCAAAGACGGGTTGTTCGACGTGCAGGACGAAGGCTCGCAGCTTTGCGCGCTGCTTGTCGATGCGCGTCCCGGCATGAGCGTGATGGACCTCTGCGCCGGCGCCGGCGGCAAGACCCTCGCGCTCGCCGCGCAGATGAACAACAAGGGCCGCCTGATCGCGTCCGACCTGTCCGTGACGCGCCTCGAGCGCTCCAAGCTGCGCCTGCGCCGCGCCGGTGTGCATAACGCGACTCTGCGCGTGCTCGAAGAACACGACAAGTGGCTCAAGCGTCAGACCTCGTCGCAAGGCGGGTCTTTCGACCGCGTACTGGTCGACGCGCCCTGCACCGGCACCGGCGCCTGGCGCCGCAATCCCGATGCGCGCTGGCGCCTCAAGCCCGAGAACCTCGCGAACCTTACCGCCACGCAAGACGCCGTGCTTGAACAGGGCGCGCAGCTCACGCGCCCGGGCGGCCGTCTCATCTATGTGACCTGCTCGCTGCTTCCCGACGAAAACCAGGAGCGCGTCGGCGCTTTCCTGGCGAAGCATGGCGATTTCAAAGCTCTCGACGCCGCGGCGCTGTGGTCCGAAATCCTCCCCGGCACATCTCCCGTGCCCGGCCCGTACCTGACCTTTTCGCCGGTGCGCACGGGCACCGACGGCTTCTTCATCGCGATACTCGAGCGCAGCCAATAACCCCACTGTCATCCTCGGACTTGATCCGAGGATCCAGGGTCACAAACTGGATTTCCGCAGAAATGACCACCACCACCGACCGCATCCTCATCATCGACTTCGGCTCTCAAGTCACGCAGTTGATCGCAAGACGGGTGCGCGAAAGCGGCGTCTACTGCGAAGTCCATCCCTTCAACAAAGTCACCGAAGCCTCCCTCAAGGCCTTCGATCCCAAGGGCCTCATTCTCTCCGGCGGTCCGGCCTCGGTCATCGGCATCGGTACCCCCAAAGCCCCCGACGCGGTCTTCACCCTGGGCCTTCCGGTCCTCGGCATCTGCTATGGCCAGCAGACCATGGTCGCTCAGCTCGGCGGCAAGGTCGAAAGTTCCGACCACCGCGAATTCGGCCGCGCCTTCATCGACGTCAAGGATTCGAACGAACTCTTCAAGGGCCTCTGGAACAAGGGCGACCGCGAACAGGTGTGGATGAGCCACGGCGACCGCGTCGTCGAGCTGCCCGCCGGTTTCAAGATCGCGGCCACAAGTGAAGGTGCGCCTTTCGCCGCTATCGCCGATGACGCCCGTCGCTTCTACGGCGTGCAGTTCCACCCCGAAGTCGTGCACACGCCGCAAGGCACGCAGCTCATCAAGAATTTCACCCACAGGATCTGCGGCGCCAAGGGCGACTGGACCATGGCCGCCTTCCGCGCCCAGGCTGTCGAAGCTGTGCGTAAGCGGGTGGGAAAAGGCCGCGTGATCTGCGGCCTCTCCGGCGGCGTCGATTCCTCCGTTGTCGCCGCGCTCATCCATGAAGCCATCGGCGAACAGCTGACGTGTGTCCTGGTCGATCACGGCCTGATGCGCGCCGGTGAAACCGAGCAGGTCGTCCGCGTATTCCGCGACCGCTTCAATGTGAAACTCGTTGCCCGCGACGCGTCCGATCTTTTCCTCGGGCGGCTCGCCGGCATGACGGACCCCGAAAAGAAGCGCAAAACCATCGGCGCGGCCTTCATTGAGGTCTTCGAGGAAGAAGCCAGGAAAATCGGCGGCGCCGACTTCCTCGCCCAAGGCACGCTCTATCCCGACGTCATCGAAAGCGTCTCGTTCGCGGGCGGTCCCTCGGTCACCATCAAGTCGCATCACAACGTCGGCGGTCTGCCCGAGCGCATGAACATGAAGCTGGTCGAGCCCTTGCGCGAACTCTTCAAGGACGAAGTGCGCGCGCTCGGCAAGGAACTTGGCCTGCCCGACGAAATGGTCGGCCGCCATCCGTTCCCGGGGCCCGGCCTCGCCATCCGCATTCCCGGCCAGGAGATCACGCGCGAGAAGCTCGACATCCTCAGAAAAGCCGACACCATCTATCTCGAGGAAATCCGCAACGCCGGCCTCTACGATTCCATCTGGCAGGCCTTCGCCGTGCTTCTGCCCGTGCGCACCGTCGGCGTCATGGGCGACTCCCGTTCCTATGATTATGCGCTGGCTTTGCGTGCCGTGAATTCGACGGACGGCATGACCGCCGACTTCTACCATTTCGACATGGCCTTCCTGGGCCGCGTCGCCAACCGCATCATCAACGAGGTGAAGGGCGTCAACCGCGTCACCTACGACGTGACCTCGAAGCCGCCCGGCACGATTGAGTGGGAATAATTTCCGCATGATTTAAGCCTGATTTTGCTATATTTTGTTTTGGCAAACTCAGGTTTAAATCGCTGAGAAATCAAGGCATGGCAGTTGCCGATTGGGCAACTCTCGGCGAAGATTCGAAAATTATTTTTTTGGATCATTTTCGGCGCATTTTCTGCGCCGAACTTACGTGCGCTGATGCGGGGAGATTTTCTTGGCCAAGACTTCGCCAACTCGGAAACTGCGAGCGGGTGCTAAAGAGCCCTATATCGTCGAGCGAATCGTAATAATCCCGGACAAGCTGGATATCGTTCGCACCAAGAGCAGTGGTCGTTACTGGTACGTGTCCTTCTATGTAAAGGGCGAACAACGGTACCACCGAAAGTCACTTCGAGAGACAAATCCCGCGACTGCCCAAGAGAAGGCTATCGAGTACTTCACCGATATCCAGGCAAAGGTAAAGCGCGGCGAACGTTTATTCGCCATTACCGTCAAAGACCTCGTGGACCGCTTCCTTAATGAAGAGGAAAAGCGGATCGTGGACGGCGGTCGCCACAACGGTGGGATTACAGCAGGACGCTATTCCACCATACGTACCGGCTTGAAACGCCATCTCGTACCGTTTCTAGGCCCTGATACGCGGCTGGATAAGGTCACCGAAGAGCGCTTTACCGATTACCCCGTCTATCGGCGCAAGAAGGGGGAAGAGGTTAACAAGCTTACGCTGCTGAATGAGATTACCCTCATCAATAAGGTTTTTAAGTTTGCGGCAAAGAGGGGACTGGTGAGGCCTAATTTCACGCCCGAGTTCCCACGAATTCAGCCTAATACCCAGCCACACTCAGGCGTCAATGAAGGTGCGCGTGACGCCTTTACGCTAGAAGAGTGGCTGGAGCTTTCGGATTATCTCGAGAAGTGGGGCCGCGAACCGTCGAATGACGACGAAAGATACGAGCGCCGCGTAGTCACTTTCTTTTTAACCATCCTGTACTGCAGTGGGCTGCGCCCCGGAGAGCTACAGGAGGTCCGTTGGGCTGATATTGATCTGAGCACCGGCAAGGTCGACGGCAGCGTAAAAATAAAGGTGGGCAGGCTTGAGAAGACTGGGGCTCGCACCGCTATAGCGGTCGAAGCCAAGGACGTGTTCGAACGTCTTCGCGAATTCTCACCCCATACCCGTCCGAGCGACTACCTTATCGGGGATCGGAAAACGGGCCGGCCGTTCTCTCGGCGGAAGCTTTACGAGCTTAGCAAATCAGCGATGTCGAAGATCAAGTCCAGGACCGGCAAGAAGTTGAGTGCCTATAGCCTGCGGCACACCTACTGCACCCTGCGTATCCTTGAGGGCATGAAGCCTGCTGCCCTCGCCAAACTGATGGGTACCAAGATCGAACAGATGCAGAAGCACTACCTGCACCTGGACGTCGAGGAACTTCGCAAGGAGCTCGTTCGCCTCAACAAGAAGTCGAAAAAGAAGAAGCACGCGGGTCTGGACCTGCAAAAGCTGCAGAAGGGCGCCTCTGGGATTCCGGACGCCCGGGAACTCCTGAAAAAGAAGGGATACTTGTTCATCGAGCCGGTGGGAGGCCGTGTACGGCTATAAGACGTGCCCGGCGTCACGCATGTCCCGCGAGACTGGCCATAATATGTCCTGGCCGGGGTCCGCGTGGTCCAAGAGGTCCAGGCAAATAGGGGGCCCGGGGCCCGTTAGGCCAAGGCCAGTTGCCTGAACAAATGACGCAGATGACATAACCCGTGTGTCTTGTCGTAGGAGTCACGTGTCACGCAGGTCACGGGGTCATTGGCGTTAATTGTCTTATCCCATGCATTTAAGTGGGTGTGTTTTGGCAGGCACGCACAGACTTATAAGCAGGCCTTTGAAGGCCATTAGCGCTTTAGCGAATCCGTGACTGTAGGAAATGCAGGTGACAGGCGTGACAGTCGTGTCGGGTGACTGTTCGCAGGCACAAGTTCCACTAGCGATCAGTTGCCATGACGCATTCGAGCCCTATGGGCAGACGGTCGTAGTCTCGTCGCCATAGGGCAGACAGGGAAGGTCGGGGGGGGGTTGTGGGCCAGCAGCCAAGCCCCCCCGGGGGGGGTTGGGGGGGTGGTGGTGTTTTTGGGGCGGGGCGGCGTTGGCCGGG
>JAYRTJ010000001.1:45024-122744 GCA_041919675.1 Rhodospirillaceae bacterium
CGGGGGTTGGAGGCGGCCCCTTGGGGATCCCGGGGCGGGGGGGGGGTCTTGGGCGCCCACCCACAAACGCGCCCAGTGAGCGTTAGGCGGATTTGTTCTTGAATTTGGAGCGGATCTCGTTGGCCATGGTGGCCAGGACCGTGTCGAACTCGCCCGTTGCCACACTTTCGCGGACCTTGCCGAGCGCAGTCTTAACGTCGGGCACGCTGGCGCACTTAATCGCGAACTTGCCCTTGGCGAGTTCGATCGGCTTACGCCCGTATTTCACGGCTAACAGGTATTTGCCGTCGGTATCGATCCACCACCAGCAACGCCGGTCGGGCATGGACTGTGACGCGGGCTGTTCCGTAAGTGCGATCTGCGTATCGATCTGACGCAGCAGACGCGAACGGCGGTTGTTGATCGGCGTGTCTTTCACTGGGCGTTTGGCTTCGACGAGATTAAGCGATTTCGGCAGCATTTCGGCCTCCTTGTTTTCAATAGCCGAGCGCACCGTCCCCTCTTTTACCCATCCGGGCTACGCCAAATCCTCTCATAGTTCTGAGTGGGGAGAATCTGCAACTTAGCCATACAAATCAGGCCTAAGTGACGAATTGATCTTAAATTAAATCGTCCGATGTGCCATTATCCCTGCGAAACGTCGCGCCAAGACGCTTCCCCACATTTTCAATTCTAAAATCAACGAGGTCATTTTTGATCGTTCGTCACTACACACGTTTTCACCAATCTCTTCCGATGGGGAGGGGGGCCTCCGGTATGCGCGCCAAGCAAAAGGCGCATAGGCCATAAGCAGGGCATTTGCGCACGTTTAGTCTTCACCAAAACCCACGGCTTAGGGCGCGCGCCATGGGGTATCGACAGCGCCACTCACAACAAAAGGATATTAATGCAAACTGCCAATACAAACGTAACCTCTATTTCCAATGACACGACCTCACCTAACGTGTCCCGCCGCAGGCGCATCAGGCGAGACTTCCATTTACAGATGGAGGCTGACGAATGGTACGTGGGGAAATCAAACCTTATGCCCATTCTTACAAATGCGGTGATGCTCCTCCGCAGCAATTCTAACGATTTCGATCTCAAGTGGGACGACTTCTCGCGACGGGTTCTCTGTCGCGGCAAGCGCATATCTGACGCTGACCTCCGAGAGATCGCGGAGTGGGTGCAGCGACGCCAAATTCAAGCGCCCCTTCATATCGTCCGCGATGCCGTCCATCGCGTGGGGGAGCTGAACCGTTGCCATCAAGTCAAAGACTACTTGGAAGGTGTGAAGTGGGATCAAACTCCACGGATCGACGATCTCTTAATTAAACTCGCTGACGCTCCCGATACTCGTCTTACTCGGGTCATCACCTCCAAATGGCTGATCCAGGCCGTGGCACGAATTTATGAGCCTGGATGCCAAGCGGATGCGACCCTCGTACTCGAAGGCCCCCAAGGGTACCGGAAGTCTACGTTCCTGCGGACCCTGTGTGGTGCGGCATGGTTTAAGGACGATCTGCCTTCCATTGAAACGAAGGACGCCGTTCTACACCTGCAGGGGACGTGGATTCTGGAACTCGCGGAATTGGCGACCCTCAGCAAATCCGAAGCCGCGACCATCAAGCGGTTTTTGACGACACGCTGTGACGCCATCCGCGTGCCTTATGGTCAGGTCACGAATGAATACCCCCGGACATGCGTTTTTGCGGGCTCGGTAAATCCGGGCGGTTCTGGCTATCTTAAAGATGAGACCGGAGCTCGGCGCTTTTGGCCCATAGAGGTTCGGAAGGTCATAGATGCCGACGAGGTCGCGGCACTGCGCGACCAAGTCTGGGCAGAAGCGGTCCATCGCTATAAGGCGCGTGAGCCGTGGTACGTAACGGACCCTGTCGTTGTGCAGGAGCTTGAGGACGCGCAAGCCGAACGATATGTGGGCGATCCTTGGCTCGACATCATTCGGGACTACGTGGACGGGCGTCCGTTCGTGACGCTGAATGAGCTGTTCCGGAACGCTCTGAATCTTGGGGATCACGGCAAGTGGACGCCCACCGAAAACCTTCGGGCAGCCAAAATCTTGTCGCATCTCGGCTGGGTGAGGTTCCAGGCGCGAGTAGGGGACGGGCGACGGGAATCGCGCTATCGTCCCGCTCACGTGGCTCCTCGTAACGATTACGCCGGGGTTCCGCCTATATCCTGGATTGGTCGGAGGTTAAGCGACCCTGAGGACGCTAGTCCAACGACCACCATCCCTGAACTTATCGCAGAGTTGACAGCGGACGATAAGTAACCGCCGAGGCCGACCGTGGGCTTGAACAGGGCCCACGGTCGACCATTTGCATTAGCCGTGACTATGTGATCCGCTGACCTGCCGATGTATCGTGTGGGCTTGACCTTGCATGAAGGCATGAGCTCGATCAGCGGGCATGAGAGTACGGAGAAGGCGAGATGGTTCGGCAACCACTTGTACATGGCTTTCCGCAGAAAGATTGGGAGGATGCGAAATCACAGGCGCGAGACCTGATGATTGCGCGTGCTGCTTTAGATGGTACGATCTCGTATTCGGAACTTATGGCGCAGGTTACTGCAATACGACTTGATGCAAACGACCCTCGGATCGCGGCTTTTTTAGACGAAATCGCCGTCGCAGAAGACAAGGCGGGAAGAGGGCTTTTGACGGCCGTCGTTGTCTATAAAACCGGTACCAGGATGCCTGGACCAGGTTTCTTCGAGTTAGCGCTCTCCCGTGGAAGGGATATTTCAGACGCAACGGCTTGCTGGCTGCAAGAATTGCGGCGGCTGAACGATTATTGGAGGGCGCAGGGCAGTTCCTGACCTCGGAGGCGTTGGAAATGGCGGGTGAGACTCTTCAGCACCTCCTTGGTGATGTACTGGCCGCAGTGAACGAGTACGTCGCTGCCGACGAAGCGGCTGTAAACAGCAGTGACGGAGAGGTGGCTTTGAGGCGGGCATTTCAAATGTCGATGGCCCTAGACAGCTTAGTCGATCGCGCGGCCATCGAATTTGGGAAATCCAAAAGCACAGTCCGGGAGGACCTTGCGTGCGAATGCAAGTGGCCAAATGGCGTCGAGCGTCCAGGCTGCTCCGAACGTATCCGGTCGGTCGCAGATGCTTATAGGCACTTCAAGCTCGATAGACCAAGCAGCGCAATCGAGTCTGCGGCTGATGTTATTTTCTTTGGCGCCGGCTATGGGCTGGATGGCTGGGGCGTTGGCAAATGTGGCGGTAGCGAGACGCTTGTGCGCGATAAGGACGACAATCTTTGGAAGCTGCTCGGGGACGTGCCGTGTGTCGTTTTCGGGTGGGCACGGTTGCTGCTGAGGTACGGAGCGCAAATGCCAGGTCAGACCCACGTCATCTCGAATATTGAAATTGCGATCTAGAGCGGTGGTGTGACGTGCGGTTTAGACTGCCAGGTCCGGCTATTCCTTACGATCAACGGCGGAGTATCTCTTAGCCTCGAACTCGCCGCCGCGAGACCTCAAGAAGCAGACGTAAAAAGCTTACATCGTGCGCCCGTGCGATCTCATGAATCGCCTGAATACGATGCACGAAATCCCGCACCTGCCAACTCCAATCGACCCACTTTCGACGGAAGTAGCCGGCTAAGGCGGCCAAGGCGCACATTGGTTTCAAATCCGCTCCTAACTGGCCCGATATTTCCCGCTCGAATTCCGACGTTTGGAATTTTGGGGTGATAGCACCAGGCCGATCCAAAATTCGGTTCTACGGCCGTCTAATCGAATCCTGCACCCCATTTATCATCTCGTTGGCGCGTTGGAAGGACAAGACGCCATCAAATACGTTCCAGCGTTTTGCAAGAGGATGGCTAACGAGACATATCCTGGGGTCTTAAAGATGCGTTGAAGAACCCAATGGCCCTCAAGCTCTAATGAACCGCCAGAGTATTGATTAGATCAACCAATATAATTGATCTACGAAGCCATTAGTTAGACCGACATTAATCGCGGGGATCGGTTGCCCTAGCGGCCTCTCAGATAACTGATACCAGTGATGTGAGCGGGTGCTGGTGTTGTTAGTCTAATAATTGATTGGTCGTTGCTGTTGGTGCTGCCGTTGTTCCATAGCAACAAAACAAGAGAACCTTTGGCGCGAGCTCTCTTGTTGGACTTATTGGATCAGCATTTGAAAGGACGATCTATGCGCCAGCGATCAATGGGTAGCTTCCAATGTGTGCCGATGTGACAGGCGTCACCGGCTGATGTGATGCGCAAGGATTGTGGAAGTTCTGCCAGTCGATGCTGTCGAACCAGTTCACTTTCGAAGCGCGCTTCAGGATGTATTTAGTCCAACCACCATCGGCGCCTGGGATAATTTGAAGGCGTTGCTTCCCCCAACGCGATTGTCTCCACGTCTCAGAGATAATGCCGCAGAACTCAGAGTGCGACACATGTGCCGGACGATCAATGGCCGCGTGGTAGTGGAACCGTGACGACCGATCCTGTTCGAGCACTGGGATCACACTGATCCTCTTGAACCCACGTCTCGCCGCCTTGCCAAACGCGTGGTTGTTTAGGACGTTCATGAAGTGGTGGAAGTTTTGAACGTATTCTGGGGGAGGACCTGCAGAGGGAAGAAACCGAATGCGCTGGGTGTCGCATGATCTCCAGCGGAGGCCGAGGGTTAGGGCGTAAAACTCGTTCCACGCAACGGTGGAACAGTGGCGCTGAACTGCGGATTGACTGGGTGTCATTGTCGGAACTCCTAATTACAAATGATTAGTGTGCATTCGTATTTAGGGCGGCCGCAGTCTTACGTTTCCGTCTACTCCACTAGGTCCGCTGCTCATCAAGTAAAGGATTCGGGTTTCCGCCGGAGGTCGTCGACGAAGTCTGACGCCTGAAAATCAAGACTTATAAACTGCGCATCGTCCGGGGCGTTTTGGTAGAACTGATGTGCTAAGCCGATCAAAGCTTCCGCTCGCATCCTTTCGTTTCCGGTTTTGAAAAAGGCAAAGTTCTTAAAGTTGCTTTTGAGGTGATCATAGATGTCGCCGTTAGGCCGGATAAAAATAACTCCTACACCTATCTGACTCATTCGATCTTGAACTTGGCACCATCTCCAGACGTTTCGTCTTTCGACCTCAGCAATAGCCTTTTGATGTGCAACGAGATCAAAACCCCCAAACAGGCGTTTTATGGCGGCCGCCGCGCCCTGCTCAAGTTTTTCGACCAATTTGGTTTCCGCTATAATCGCTCGAACGTACTGGCTCAGAAATTCATTCATCTCCGCACGCGCGGATCGGGTTAGCTTCAAAGCGGTCTTGCGTTTGGGACTCATTGCATACCCCGGTCGCGATAATCATGGCTCAGGAACGCATTAGGCGACGATAGGACGCGTTTTGGAGTGTTTACATTAATTCCCCGCCCCGGTCCGCAATAAGCGCAAAAACTCCCTGCAAGTATTGAGTCCAAACCCCCTGTTGATAGTCGCTGGGGTCGACCGGACCATCAAACGTAAACCAAGGTTTACTTTTTACGGAGCGGGCATCTTTGGAGAAGTATATTGCCTACTACCGTGTCTCTACGCGGAAGCAGGGGCGGTCAGGGCTCGGGCTTGACGCTCAGAAAGAGAAGATTAGGGCGTTTATTGCGGATGGTAAGCGCGCCTTAGTGGGCGAATACCAGGACATTGAGTCGGGACGTAAGGATGACCGCGTTCAGTTATGGAACGCAATCGCGGCTGCAAAGAAAAATGGCGCACGGTTGTTAATCGCGCGTCTCGACCGTTTCTCCCGGCGTGTGAGCTTCATCGCTTCCCTGATGGACGATCATATCGGGCTAACCGTCGCCGATATGCCGAACGCTACGGACTTCCAACTACACATCTTCGCGGCGCTTGCTCAGGAAGAGCGCAGGCTGGTGTCCGAACGCACTCGACAGGCCCTGCAGCAGGCCAAGAAAAGAAACGTGCCGCTCGGGGTTAACGGGAAAGCGCTTGCAGCGTCGAATAGGCTGAACGCTGATGAATTCGCCGCTTCGCTTATGCAGCTTATTGCGAATATCGGGCTGGAGAAGAGCTATGAACAAATTGCGCGAGAGCTAAACCAGCTAGGGGTCAAGACCTATCGACGCAAACAGTTCGCGGCACAGACAGTGAAGAACGTCATTGCTCGCTTCAACGGGCTGTAGGTCCGCGTCAGGCTAAGGTGGTTGTCCAATATTCGCGGCCACCCAAAACAGTCCCAGGATGCCTACAGCTGAGGCGCCGACGAAGAGAACGATCCAAATAATGATGGCCTTCAGCAATCCGTAGCGGATCAACAGTCCGCCGAATAGCAGCGCACGGAACGCACTGTTGTCGCCATCAAACATTAGCTGTCCCCCTGGAATTTTCTCAGGCTAGGCGGGTCGCAGCGGCCGCATCGAAATCGAGGTACGGCGCGAGCGGTTCCTTAAGAAAAGCGTACTTGCTGGCTATCTCGGCGGCGACAGCGCGACGGCGTTCGATGTCAGCTACCACACTAGCCAACTTACGCTCGCGCTCTTCAGCTTCAGTAAAGAGATGGGAGTGCTGCCGCTGTATATCGTTGAGAACCCTTTCCTTTATAGCCTGAAGCCGCATCCGCGATGTGAAAAGCTTCCTGAGAATGTTCCAGAAAAAGATAGCAACGACGAAGAACACCCACAATAAAACCGCGAGTGCCACGGCCTCCTTCGATTCCATCTCGGGCACCAAATACACGAGACCGCCAATAAGCGCCGCTAAAAGTGCCGGCCACAGTTTTAGTGATATCCCACGGTAGTAGTCTTTCAGGTTCTGCGGCCGGAGTGCTGGATCAAGGGCCTCTTCCAAATCTGATCTCGACAGGATGTGCGGGTTAGACTTTATACGGGAGAATTCTTGCGCTATCCGCCGCCCTTGGAAATCTCCAATTTCTTCGAGCAGATCGAACTCCTCACCGGATAATTCGTTGAACGCCTCGAAGTCCTTTGTCTGCTCGTCACTAAACTTCGCCATCGACGATTCAAGACCGGTTGCAATAGAACCCTCGACCTGCGCGAGATACTCCTTGTCTGAAATATTCGGTAAATCACGGGTCGTAATCCCGCTGTCTTCCAGCTGAGCGTCAAGCGCCAGGTACATGAAATACGCCCGGAAAGGGTCGGGTTCTTTTGCCACTCGACCGCATTCCTGCTTGAACTGGAACACGGTCTCTTTGGCGATCTCTTCCCGCTCCTGCTTCAGGCGCGCGATGACCTGTTCGCGCTTTACGTCGTCAATTTTGGAAGCAACGACGCCGATGCCGCCGGCGATGTTCTCTAGGAGGGCGGTCTGATGCTGAAGGTTGACGTTGAGATTCTCGACTGATTTGGAGAGCTGATGCCCTTGGTAGAGGGAGAGCGCTCCCATGATCTGGAGGTTCTTAATCCCGCCTTCTAACCGTTGCCCGCGGTTTTGCGCATCAAGCATTGCCGAAGCACCGACTGCAGCTACTACCATATTAGACACACGCACCTCCCTTAATACGTGCGTATAGTCCGTGGTTTAATACGCCACATCAAGACCAGTTTTGCGGATGGACATCCAGCAACTGGTCGCATGGAATATCAGGCGGGTACGGGTGGCGAAGGGCCTTTCACAAGAGGCTCTGGCTGTAGATGCGGAGATCGACCGGACTTACGTGAGCAAGCTGGAACGCGCCAAAGAAAACCCCAGCGTCGATGTGCTCCACCGTATCGCCAACGCCTGCGACGTGGAAATTGTTGAACTATTTCGTAAACCGCGCTCTGGCGAGAGACCACCCGCAGTCCTTAAGAAGGGGCGCCCGGGCTCTAAATCCTGAGCGAAATGCGTTTCCTGCCTGGGGGAAAGCGAATGGGACTGGGAAATAAAAAAACGCACGCAAGGCGTTCAACAATCCCTACGGGTATGCTAATCTTATTAATAGGAGGTCCGACGGATCAACGCGGTCAAATATGGCTGCTGAATGAAGGCGGATCGAAGCTTCCAGTTCTTTTGGGCCTCCATGCGCGTAAACATAGGAGACTCATATGCTGGATTGCTACATGGGCCAGTGCGCCCATGACGCGGCCTTTTGGCCGGAAATTTCCCTCAATAGCCCGTTGGGTCTCTCTGAGGGGCTTTCCTTAGAAGTTATCGACCTCGTCCCGTCGCTGGAGCCAAACCCTGAGGAGCAATCCACAAGGAATGAGCTATTGGCACGCCTGCCGATGTTCATCTCGCAGTTATCGCCTGATCTGAGGAACATCGCTCTCGAGCACTTTTTTATGAATCGTTCGCAAACGGACATCGCACGCAGCCGTGGATTAACTAGATCGGCCGTTTGTCATTCGGTGAATCGTATCGTCAAATTAGGCCGCCAATTTTTCGGCGTCACGGTTCACTAAGAGCCCACGCCCGGCCGGGCTAAAAAGGCCGGGCACTACAACGCGGTCAAACACGACTGCAGCAACAGGAGCTAAAAATGACTATCTCAACGACTAAAAAGGCCTATACCCGTGAACTTCAGAAGCAGCTCTCTTACGTGGAGCAGCTCGACGCCAAAGGATTCAACTACGGTTTTGCCGTAGGTTCGGCGTTCGTGGAAAGCATGCGCAATTCCTATTACGAAAGCACGGGAACTGCGCTCGACGAAATCGTCGATAACGCAATCGAGGCTCGCGCAAGTAACATTCATATTGCGCTTGGATATTCCAAGGAGAGCGACGCTAAACCCAACGCCCTGGCCATTATCGATGATGGCCACGGAATGGAACCACTCATGATTCGCCAAGCCGTGCGGTGGGGAGGTACGCACCGGGAAAATAGTAGAGAGGGCTTCGGTCGCTTCGGATTCGGATTGCCCTCCGCATCGGTTAATCAATGCCGTCGATTTTCGGTATTCTCTAAAGTCGAGGGCGGGAAATGGCAGGGCCTAGTCATTGATCTCGATGAAATAAAGGCCGGCAAGTACAACGATAAATCCGGCCAGGTGGTAGTTCCGCCCGTCTCCGCAGTGGCTCCGCCGCAGTGGCTGTTGTCCTATTTAGAGAACGACTTCTCTCGGCGGTCATTCGAGCATGGCACCATCGTATTGTGGGAAAAGCTCGATCGTTTAACTTGGAAAACGACCACCGGCTTGCGCAAAAATTTGCTCGACCATTTCGGTGTCGTGTACCGCAATTATCTCGGCCAAGTCAGCTTGGTCTTTGATGGCACTCGCGTCGAACCCACCGACCCCCTTTTCACCACGCCGGGGTATCGTTTTTATGATCTGGATGAGGACCGAGCTGAAGCCTTGCCAGGAGCAGAATTTGACATCGCGCTGAAGGAGACGGACCAAAAGGCGCGCGTTGGAGTGCGGTATGCATTCTTCCCACTCAAATTCTTCGCCATTGACAAATCAGGAACAGCTAGCGGGAAAAACCAAAATGCCCGATTCAAAATTAAAAATGATTCGCGTGGTTTGATTTTGACGCGAATGGGTCGTCAGCTCACGGTTCTGGAACATACACCATGGAAAGGCCTCGAAAAATTTCGCAACGACGATAGACACTGGGCTGTGGAAATCGATGTCCCGGCCGAACTTGATGAAGAGCTCGCTGTATCGAATACAAAACAGTCTGTGGTCGTTTCGGAACGATTTTGGGATCTTTTAGAAAAGAACGGCGTAGCGGCAGCTATCCGAAGCCTTCGAACCCGACATAAAGATGCGGTGAAAGCCGAAAGCTCTAAGGAAGATAAATCTAGCGAACCGCGTATGTCAGAGCGGTCCATGCAAGAAGCTGAAAAATTTAGACGGAAAAAGGTCAACCCGCCCCCAGTAGAGCGGGAGAAAAAGGCAAAGGAGAAACTTGAGCAATACGTCCGTCTGAAGGCCAAGGAAGAGCGAAAGGATGAGACCGTTGTAAGGGCGGAATTCGAAAACGAGGCCGCGAAACACCCTTATAAGGTCGCGTTCGAGGACTTAGTGGGAGCGCCGTTTTTCCGCGTTGAGCAGATCGGCGGGCTAAGAGTACTTTTCGTTAATCGCGCACACCGCTTTTTCTCTGATGTTTATGCTGCGCCTGGTTCGACACGTGTTCACCGTGCCGGGCTGGAGATTTTGATGTTCTCCATCGGGGAAGCTGAACTGGACGCGCAGGGAAATCCGGATAAGAGCCTTTTCTATACGGTGGAACGGAAGGCGTGGTCCGAGATTCTCGCCACCGGCTTAGAGGTTCTCGACAGGTATGTTCACGACACGGAAGTGACTCAAGACGATGATGATGCGGATGCGGATGCTACGACGGAAGCGGCGTAATTAGTGTGATGCCAAGCCGAGGGGATGACGCGAGTTCGTCACCCCTCGGCGTATTTGCTTGAGACAGTGAGAACTTCAGGATGGATGCAGAGGCCCCGCGTGTATTCAACCCCAGCCTACTTCGGAAAGAGGCGCTCGCACGAATTTCTCAGTTAATAAAGAAGTATGCAGGCGCTGACGTTCTGCCATTAGCGCGTGCTTTACGATCTGAAGCTAGAGCAGGCTCTGCTTCCAATGATGGCCTCGACGACTTGCGACATGCGGTCGCTTCATCATTACTTGCCGACCTGTGTGAGCAGGGATGGCAGCTCAATGTGTCTCAGGATCGAATCACCATCGCTCCGCCGTCCGCGACCCCGTCTGCCGGTGAGAGCGTCGATTCGATCAAGTCTCGCTTCCGACAAGGCCTTATGAGAGCGAGCGACATCCAGCTCGCCACCGACTCCGTCCAGGACTTTCTCCGGTCAATGGAAAAGCCCCGGGTGTATAATGGAAAGGTCGTGTCGGTTGAGAGTGTCGTGGATTCGGGTGACGAACTCGCAATCCTGCTCGAGGATGCTGTTGCGAGCGACGACACGCGGGGCAAGCTTGAGAAAATTGTTAAGCCTGTGCTCCAAGTCTGCGAGGCGGACTCGCGATGCCGGCATACGGGGCTAAAGTTGCAGGATATATGGCGATACTTTCGCCACACGTGGGCTTTGGAATACAACCCGCTGCCAGGCCGCACCTTACGATTCCTAATTAGAAATGCGGCGCGCCCTAATCATCCGGTTATGGGAATTGCGCTTCTTGCAAGCCCGGCCGCTAATTTATATACGCGCGATGAGTGGATCGGTTGGACCACCGACAATCTTATTGCGCGACTGGTCTCAGACGGAGAAGATCATATAGACCCGAGACGGGCGGCAGAATCGCTGATGCGTGAGGTAGAGGCAGCGATTTCTGATATCCGTAGTGATGACCTTGTTACGAAGAAGGAGATGACCACTCTATCGCCCTCAGTGTTTTTCAAGTTAGAGCAGCTTTCGATCACGGCAAAATTTTCTCGTGAGAAAGACCTGAGGCTGAGGAGTGCCAGCGCAAAGCGTGCCACGAAGAGCAAGAAAAGGCCGCTGATTGATATCCGCGGATATCAGAAGGACAAAATTACCAATAGACAATGGCGTGAACTTTCATCCACCTCACTGTTTGTTAAAAAACGTGCGGAGCAGCTGCTGCCACTGTTGCGGTTAAAACAGTGGTTTCTTGAAACAGGATTTCAGGAAGCTCCCGGCGCCGCTCTCATGGAAGCCCTCGCGACGAACCAGGGCCGAGCGATGATCACTCGGGCAATCGGGGAAGTGCGCAAGCGCAAATTGGCTACGGAAATTGCCGACCTCTCAGTGTGTGGTGCCGTGGAACCTTACAGCGCTCTATTAGGTGGGAAGCTAGTCGCACTTTTGCTCGCTTCTCGTGAAGCGGCGGACATTTATGCGGAACGTTACTCATCTCAGCCGAGCGAAATTGCATCTCAGATAGCGGGCAAGAAAGTGGTGCGGTCGGCCAACCTGAAAGTTCTCACCACTACGAGCCTCTACGGGGTGGGTAGCAGCCAGTATAATCGTTTGAGATTGCGCCGGGGTGCATCTTCTAAGCTCGAAAGAGATGTGGTGTGGGAAGAACTAAAAGATAGCGTCGGCTTCAGCATTACCCATCTAAGTCGCGTTACGGTGGAGCTTATGAAGCGCTTAGGTGAAGCGAAGTACGGGATCACTAGAATCAATAGTGTGTTCGGGGAAGGCTCCAGTCCTAAAACGCGGCAGGTAAGGGAGGGGCTGAATCTTATCGGGATCAATAACGATCACGTGTTGATGCAGTCAATCGGCCGGAAAGTGTATGCGTGCGAGCTGTTTCCAGGCGCAAGAGATGAACTCTGCGGATGGACCACTCGCAGACCAAAAAAGAATATTCCTCGCGCCTCAGCGATAGCAGATGGCTGGATAGCGCGATACCTCACGCAAAGGATTACTCACCGTGAAGTTCTGGATCGTCTGCGAGGCGCTGACCGACAAATCATTTCCAGACAGCTGCGTCAGCGAGCGATGCGAGGAAAGGCGGAATCTGATCGCCGCGATGACTGGGGCAGTCAGTCGACCCTAATTGGAGCTGCCGATGTCGCTTAATACAGCACGTATCTGCGCGGATACATCTCGCGCATGCACGGACTGCAGATATGCGTGATCTCTAAAAAACGCATCTGCCCTTTTTAAGAGGTCAAGCATTAGAGGAGCTGACTCGATCATCCGAAGATCAGCGGTGAATTGGTCGATTTTTGTAGCGCTGCCCGAGATCAGGGTACCTACGTGATGCTGATGGGTCGGACCGAGCGAGAAGATATTCTTTCGGTCTCGGTGCACCGTGTTGGTTACGATCCATGTGAAGGACGCGCGATCAATCTTCTGCATTTAACGCTCTCACAAATCGAATGCTACGAAAGCGATATTTTGGTTCGGCAAAGAAGACAACGATTATCCCAGCAGGCATTCATAGAAAAATTTCAATGGTTCTTCTCCAGGCGGTCGAGGAGAAAATGCAAAAAAAAGGGGAGCTCAATATGGGTCGAGCTGTGGGGTTGGTGTCTCTGTGGATCGGCCTGTGACTGAAGGGGAAGCGAGCTTTTCCGACCGACATGGCTATAGCGGGCCGGAAATAGAAATTCGCATCCGCGAAGACGCCCCGGAAGAAATTCGGGCTGGAGTCGTTGCTCTGAGTTATGCGTCCGGCCTTGGGTACGGCCAAATGCGCGACGTAGTATGCGAAGTGCTGCTTAAGCGACCCAATTCCAACAACTGGTCAGCGAAAAATATCGAGGAGGAGGTCTATCAACTCATCGACGATGCGCCGTGGTACAAAATCTATGACATCGCGGAGCGAGTGCACGCGGAGCTTCTGAGGAACGATTTCGGAGGGACGAAGGCGACTGATTATGGGCGTCGCCTTACACAGCTCTTCCGTGAGCAGGGTGTGGGCTGGAAGATGGAGGGTGGCAAGATCCTTGCTCGGGGGTCGGAAGCTTTCGTGCTCGCTACGCAAGATGCCGTTGCAACGATGCTCAGCGCAGGCAAGCCAACTGCTGCCAATGAAATTCATCAAGCGCTTTCTGATATCTCGCGTCGTCCGATTGCTGATGTAACCGGCGCAATTCAACACGCAATGGCGGCTTTAGAGTGCGTAGCCCGCGAAATCGACGGAAGCAGCGACACTCTTGGTCGCATCATCGGGCGCCTTACTTTACCACCGCCGCTCGATGGGGCGCTGCACAAACTCTGGGGATTTGCTTCAGAACAGGGGCGGCATATTCAGGAGGGGCGTGCTCCTGAATTCGAAGAGGCCGAGTTAATCGTCACGGTGGCGTCAGCGGTAAGCGTATACCTTTTGCGACATAACCAGAAGGCGTCGGGCTCCGGCGGGGTTTGACACCTCCGCCATATTTGGACCGATTACATACCAACCAAACTCTAACCACTAGAGGCCCCGTATATGCAGGACGGTCATCTCATAACGTTTGACGAAGCGGGCTTCACGGGACCTCAGCTACTTGATGAAGATCAACCCTATTTTGTCTATGCATCACATGACTTAACGGAGGAAGAAGCTGCCGCTTTGATAACTGAATTGCGTCGGAAGTTCAGGCTGCAAGGCGATGAACTAAAATCTAAACGCCTTAAGAAAAGGGGCGACTGGAGCGAAATTGTTGCGAGTATCTGCACATCGACCCAGGGACGGTCGAAAGTTGTAGTGCATGATAAGAAAGCCGCATTGACGGGGAAGTTCTTCGAGTATTTTTTCGAGCCGGTGCTCGAAGAAAACAGCATTCCATTCTACCGGCTGGATTTTCACCGGTACCTGATGACCACGATCTATCTACTTTTGCAGAGCGAGCCTAAGACGTACGCGACATTGGCAAAGGAGATGCAAGCCTTTATGCGGACATTTGATCCGGCCGTGGCACCATCTATTTTTCACGGTGCAGGCAGTGGGTCGATCGAGATGGAGAGGGTTCTCGCCTTTTGCAAAGGTTACGCTCAAATCATATCCGAGCAGACAAAGCATCTTCGGAAAGAGGCGGACGATACGGCGAAATGGACATTGGACTTAACCACTACCGCGCTTTACTCCCTGCTTTTCCATTTTTGGGGCCATAGGCACCGCCAATTGAGGTTGTTATGCGATGACTCAAAACCCCTAAAAGCAGGCGCAGAGCTGTTTAACACCTGGGTAGGTCAAGACAAGGGCGCTCCAATTACGGACGGTAAATCTCTTTACGAGATAAGGGGCAACCTCGCGAGACCTGTAGAGTTCGGTTCGTCTGAGACACACTCTTCCATACAGGTTGCTGACCTCCTGGCCGGTATGACATTAGACGCCTATGTAAGCGGCCGCCAGGAAGTTGGGGCTATAGGAGCGTGGCTCAAGATCCATCAGATGCACAATCACTGCATCGGCTTCATGTCTGAGTTCACAAAGCGCAGTGACCCGCGTGTGAAAGCTGGTCGTGAAATATTGAAGGAGCTGGCGCGTCGTGCTGCGACCGGAATGGACCCATTAAAGGATATCGACGAGTTCTTCTCCAAGCTGAAGCTGCGCTTCCAGTTGGCCTAAAATTATTCAAGGCGTGGCTTTAATGCGGGACGTTGAACTTTTGACAAACTGTTGTTTGAGCCGCTAAATCCAAGTGTTTATCGCCCTGAAACTATTGAGTGGGAGTGAATTTCGCCCTCTAACTCATTGATTTACAATAAAATCAGTTTGACAAAGCGCTGACAAAAATCCAATAAAATCAACGTCGACCGCTTGCCGTTTGGCAAAGGTTTGAGGAAGGCACGGAAACGATCGAATCCGATCGATTTTCATAACTTTTCCTCGGGCTAATCCCGAAATTCTAGGGAGAGCGACTTTGAGCAACCGTTTGTCAAATGCGCCACTAAGAAAGGGCGCCAAACAGAAATATCTGACGGAAAAAATCGCCGTCATTCCGGACAAGCTTTTTATCGTCCGAACTCGGGCAAGCGGACGAAAGTGGTCCGTAAAATTCTATGTTCCAGCTGCTAAGCAGAACAAGCAGTTTGCATTGAACACGACCGATATAGAGGTCGCGAAAGAGCGTGCTCTAGAGACTTACTTCTCGCTGAAGAAACGAATCGACGCTGGTGAAAAACTTTCCGCGATTACGGCGCAGGAGTTGGTTGACCGCTACCTTTCCGAAGAGGCAAAGCGTGTCGTGGTCGGAGGGCAAAAGCGAGGCGGTATAGTCCCAGAGCGCTTTAAGACTATCCAAACTGCCCTTAAGCGCCACTTTCTGCCGTTTGTGAAGCCCAATACCAAACTAGGAAAAATCCAGGAGACGAAGTTTCTGGAGTACGTGGACTATCGGCGAACGAAGCAGCACGACGTAGCGATATCTACGCTGGACAACGAAATGGGCATGATCAGCAAAATGCTGGTCTACGCTAAAGAAAAGGGCCTGTTGCATCGGGATTATAAAGCCCAATTTGCGAAGCTGCCCCGCAACACTCAACCATACGCAGGCGGAAGTACTGGCCGCCGAAGCGAATTGGGCTCATAACCCAAAGCGCCCTGCCAGTTCTTCTATTACGTTCGCGCCCGCATAATATCGTCATGCGGTGTGGCATCCGCTAGCCGGGCGTGATCTACGACCAAGATATCGGCGGTCCAATGCGGTATATTCGGCGGCTTGAGCGCTAGGCGTTTCCACCGCTCCGCCAATGTCCGTAGACTAAGGCAATTATTGCGCTGATAGCTGGCGCTAAATTTCTGAGCTGCCTTGATGAAATTCTCGAGCGGCTTTCGGACGGTGAAGTCAATGGCGACTAGGGAGGTGCGGGCTATGGCGAGCGATTGCGTAAAGTCCCGCGACGCCGGATATATTTATGTGCTCAGCGCCGCAGTTAAGATCGGCGCATGCGAAGTCGTGAAAATTGGAATGACTGCTCGGCCGGTGCGGAAACGTGTCCGGGAGTTGACCACGGCGTCTCCTGTTCCGCTTACCCTCGCGTACAGTTTGCTTGTTGAGAATGTTCGCGAGTTAGAGCGCGACCTGCATAACAGGTTCGCCGCGAGCCGGTTGACCGGTGGTGGTCAGGAATACTTTTCCGTTCCTGCTTCTGAGGTCATCCATGAGATCGAGAAAATCGCCGCTCACGTGAGCGCGAAGAGGGCGCGACAAAAACGAGATGAAGAGCTTGACGCGTATATGCGAGAAATAGGTGCTGGAGGGTTACACACTCTTATCAAGTTGACCGAAGCCAGCAGAACCCCCTTCGCAGTAGTTATGCTTATTCTCATATACTATTTGAACTACAAGTTCTTTGACTCTGGACACTGGCTGCTGTGGGTGCTGTGGCCGCTAGTTTTTGCTCCCTGCTTTTTTGTGTCTTTTGTGACAACTGCATCGCTAGCGAAAGTCCTTCGGAAACGGCTTGAGCTTAAATTTGGAAAGGGGATCGAGGAAAAACACGATGAGCTCATCGGCAAGTATCCTCTGGCGTATCCTGGCTATTCGCGCTCGACGTCACCCTGAGAGCGGCGACTGCTGCGGAGATACGCGTGCCTCAGCAACGTGAGAAAGTTGACATTGTGCGCTGCCGCGATCTCCCTGATCGCTTGAAGCCTGCACATGTAACTCCGCACATTCCCACTCCAATCGACCCGCTTTCGATGGAAGTAGCCGCCGCTTCCGCATCCTCGCGGTCGTCGATGACTTCACGCGGGAGTGCCTGACCCTGGTGGTCGATAACTCGCTGTCAGGGATCAGGGTGGCGCGGGAATTGGACCGGATCGCCGAGTTCCGCGGCCGCCCCTGTATGGTCGTCAGCGACAACGGCACCGAGCTGACCTCGCACGCCATCCTAGCTTGGCAAGAGGAGCGTCACGTGGAATGGCACTACATCGCACCGGGCAAGCCGATGCAGAACGGCTTCGTTGAATCATTCAATGGTCGGCTGCGCGATGAGTGCTTGAACGAACACCTGTTCGCCAATCTGCTGGAGGCCCGCCGGCTGATCGAAGACTGGAGGATCGACTACAACACCAACAGACCGCACACGAGCCTCGGAGGGCTCACACCGATCGAGTTCGCAACCCGCCCCAATCAGGGGCATAACCAGAACAGAATCTCCCTATGAACGAGGGCGTCACGGGGGGCAGGTCACCGTCTATTGCGATGGCGCTATGATGCAGGATGTGATTCGAGCTTAGTTCAAATTTTGACAAACTCATATTTGAGCCGCTAAATCCGGGCGTATTTTGCCGTGAAACTATTGGGTGGGAGTGAATTTCGGTATCTAACTAATTGATTTTACTTGATTCTAATTTGACAAAGCGCTGACAAAAACCCAATGTCCGGGCGATCCATCTCACACCGGCGCACTATCTCTTTTTCTTCGCGGGCGTCGTCATGTTCGCGACGGCTTGCGTGCAGGCGGCCGTGATGGTCTGCAGTAAATCCGCTTCCCATATCGCGTGATAGTCGCCCGGTGTTGCAAGGACGCGCGCCGGCCAGTCGCGCGTGGGGTTGAATTTCACGACACCGTTGGACCGTATGGCGGTCATCGGTGCGATCTTGGCCGAAGCTAGGCCGCCCCAGAAGAGAGCGATTTCAGTGCCGTTGGGAGTTGCGTCGTTTGCGCCGATGACATCGCCCATGTGAAACACCGTGCTGCAGCCGGGCGGATAGTTTGTATATCGCTGTGTTTCCGCGCTGACGATCTTACGGCGGACGAAGGTACTGCAGTTGCCCGCGCTATCGCAGTCGTCGGCCAGAAGATAATTATGCGGCCGGCTTCCGATCATTTCATTGAACCAGGCGAGGCGTCCTTCCGGGGTGGCGCCCGCGCGCACTGTCGCGAGGCCCTCTTCACCGACGAGCCTAGTCACAAGATCCACGAACGTGGGTTGCTCCAGCATCATGGGTAGTTTGGGCAGGCGCGAGATCAGAACCGCCGTGATAGCGCCGCTCGCGGCGCCGCGCTCCATCACATCCATCACCTCCGGGATGTTGGCATTCATGGCGGCAAATATCATGTGCGCCGGATATACCTCCTCGCCTTCCGGATCGGCGTCTTCGGCGGCCCTTAGCGCGGCGAAATCCACCGTCTTCGCATCGTCGATGAAGCGGCGCACCAGCGCCTTGTGCTGCTCACGCACAGCGGCCAATCGCACACGCTCGGCTTCCTTCGCTGCGGCGATGCGCTTGGCCTCGTCCTCGGCGTCTTTCAGCGCTTGGCCTTTCTCCGTCAGCTTCGGCGCGGAGAGTTCGATATCCACCCGGCGCGGCTCGCCCGGTTGCAGCGTGAAGGCCTGATCGAACACCTGCACGGAGATGTCGCCGTTTTCCTTCTGTGCGTGCACGCGGATTGGGCCCGGCGCCACTAGGATGTTCATGGGGCAGGGACCTTTCTCCTCCCCGTTGATGGTGACGATCGCGCCCTCGCTCGGGCCGTCGCACGCCAGGCGGAGCGCGCCTTGCTTTTGCGTCTGCGCCGCAGCGTCCGTGATCAACGCCAGACAGAAAATTGCGACAAGGCGCGCCAGTGACATGCGTCAAATTCCTAAAGCGGTTTCGTGGGGATTTACTTGGTTTTGGCCACGGTTGCTGTGCATGCCGCCATGACGGCTTGCAGCATCTCCGTCTCGACCAGCGCCCAATATTGATTGGGCGCGGACAATGCGCTCAGCGGCCAGTCGCGTGTCGGACTGAAATACAAATCTCGGCCTACCTGGGAAACGGTGTAAGGCGCGACGTTGAGCGGCGCCCATCCGCCCCACATGAACTCGACCATCGGTCCGTTCGGCTCTGCGTCGTTCGCACCAAGCGTCTCGCCCATGTGAAGGCGCGTCGCGCAGGCGTGTGGGTAGCCGCCGTAGTTCATGGTTTCCGCGCGCACGACACGCCGGCGCAGCCATGTGGAGCAATTGTTCTGCGCGTCGCATCTTTTACCGACAAAGTACCGGTGCTCGGCGCTCGCCACCAAGGTGTTGAACCAGTCCAGTCGGCCTGCCAGCGTCGCGCCTGCGCGGACTTGCGCCGCGCCATCAGCGCCGGCCATGCGCGCAATCAGGTCCACGAAGTCCGGCCGCTCCAATAGCGCCGCCAACTTGGGCAGCTTGGCGACGAATGCGATATTGAGCCCGCCGCTTTTCAGTCCGCGCTCCACAACGCTCATCACCTCGGCAAAATCGCCGCGCGACGCCGCGATCACAGCGTGAAGCTCGAAGATCTCGTTGAAGCTCGGGTCGCCTTCTTCAAGCTCCCTGAACGAAGCGAAGTCGGCGGCGGCGAGGTCGACGCGCACGCGCTCGGCAAGCGCCGTGCCCACCTTGCGCATCGCGTCTTGCTTAAGTTTTTTCTCGGCCGCGATCCGCCTTGCTTCATCTTCGGCTTGCTTCAGCGCCAGGCCTTTCTCCGTCAACTTCGGCGCGGACAACTCAATGTCCACCCGGCGCGGCTCGCCCGGCTGCAGCGTGAAGGCCTCATCAAACACCTGCACGGAGATGTCTTCGTTGTCTTTCTGCGCGTGCACGCGGATCGGCCCGGCCGGCACCAGAATGTTCATGGGGCAGGGGCCTTTTTCCTCCCCGTTGACGGTGACGATGGCTCCCGCACTGGCCCCGTCGCACGCAAGGCGTAGCGCGCCCGGTTTCTCCGCGCTCCATGCGCCGCTTGTCATCATCCCGAAAACAGCGGCGGAGAAAAACAAGACGCTCCGCATTACCGGCATTCCGTGAACTTACGCACACTCACCGCCGGCTCCTTGCACGAGGGGCGTACCTTGTAGCTCTCAAACGTATCGCCTGTGAAACAGTCGGTGCCGATGCCGACGAAGTTCAAACCCGCGCCATCGATGGGCGCGGCGCCCGGGCACTGCACGCGGTATTCCACGTCCACGCAGGACACTTTCTCCGGTTTGACCTTCGGGCGAATCCCCACAACGAAGGTGTCGCCGTAGCACACTTTCGTCGTGAGTTTTGTGCCGCGCGCCAGAGCGTCGAGGAAGTCTTGCTTGGCCTGGAGGTCCGCTTGCGCATCGGCCGCCTTTTTCGCCGTCGCATCGGCTTTATCCTGCGCGGCCTTTGCCACACGTCGTTTCTCCGCCACTTCCGCCTGGAACTTCGCGTTCGACGCGGCCTGTCTTTCTTTTTCCTGCTCTTGCGCCTGCTGCAGCCGCGCTTTCGCATCCGCGGCGCGTTGCACGCGCTCTGCATCCTGCTGCGCGCGCGCGGCCTGCATTTGCTGCTGACGCTGCGCGCTCGCCTGTTGGCGCTCTTGCGCCGCATTCGCCATCTGCTGACGGCGCTCTTCAGCCGCCTGTGCTTGTTGCTCGCGGCGGCGCTGCATTTCGCGCTGCGCCTCCGCCTGCGCCTCGCGGCGCTGCTGCGCAAGTTCTTGCATCGCTTGAATCTGCTGCTGGCCCAATTGATTCAGCGTGCGGCCGCCGCGCTTCAGATTGTCGATGATCTGCGCCGCGCCGATATCGGTGCCGCCGCCGCCGGAATCGTCGGTGCCCTCGATCTGCCGGCAATCGTTCGTGCCGATGATGCCGTCGATGCACATCTGCTGGTTCTCCAGCGAGAAGCAGACATTGCGGCAGGCAGTCTCGCGCCGTTCGCGTCTCTCGCGGTCTTCACGTTCCGCGTTCTCTTGATCAGCTTGCGCCTGCGCCATCTGCTGCGCGAATTGCCGTTCCTGCGCGGCGATCTGTTCCACATACGCGCGCTCGGAATTCAACGCGTCCACGACCAACTGAATGGCTTCTCTATCGTCCTGACCATGCGCGCGCTTCCTTGCGCCCGCGATCTTCGTATCCGCGCAGCCGAAGTTCTGTGCGCTCACGCAGCGCATGGCTTCATCCAGCAGCTTGGTCATTTCCTCCCGGTCCAGCGCATCGAGCTTATCGAGCGCGGCGAACATCTCGTCGGCTTCGGAGGAGGGCGCCGCCTTGGGCGCGGCGGCGAGGGGGGCGGAAAGCGGTACGGCAACAAGCGCGGCACAGAAAACCAAAACGGGCAGGCGAACCATAAAACACCTAGGCAAATGCGACTTATTTGCATTTATTCCGTTACAACCCACCTTTCAAGTGATTCCGCACCCACGCTCTGGAAAAATATCTACAAAATCAGCGCGTTAATTGCATTCGCCCCGTGCTACCAACAAATGGGGCCAACAAATGGGGTCAGACTCCATTTAACCCGCCTTACTCTGACCCTATTTCTCATTTTCGGGCACATACGTCACCCGCACGGCGTCCTCACACACGCGCTCATGCCCTGAGCGGCGGCCGCGGCCCTACGAAAAACGGCCGGCCCTCGAATGTATTTCCAGCAAGTGCGGATTTTTATCGCCCCCTGAAGTCTCTCGCTCGAGAGCACGCGGAATTGGCCTATTGGCGTACGGCCATCGGTGAAGAAGTGGATTTCGTGGTTGAAACGGGCGGCAAGCTGCTGCCAATCGAAGTGAAGGCAACCGCGCGTCCACGACTCAACGACGCCGCGCATCTGCGTACATTCCGCGCGGAATACGGCAAGAAGGCGCGCGCAGGACTTCTTCTTCATACCGGCAGCTTGTTGGAATGGCTGGCGCCGGATGTACTTGCCGCGTCTTGGTGGAGGGTTCTTTGAACGAACTGGGGCACGCGACGCCTGATGATCCGCGTGCCCAGGCGCTTTCTGAATCGCGCGGAAATCATGGCGCTCATCGATGAAGCGCCGGAGCGTTAAACCGGATGCGCCGCGCCCGCGGCCGATGTCTTGGCGTCGCTGCCGAGCAGTCTCGTGAGCGCGCCGCGGTTTTGCACGAGGTCTGCGACCGTGTAACTGTCAAGCACGGCCAGGAAAGCTTTCAGAGCGTCGCTGATCGCGCGCTTCAACTTGCAGGCGGCGGTGAGCGCGCACGCTCCCCCGCTGTCAAAGCATGAGACGAGCGCAAGATCCGGTTCGGTGGTGCGCACGACATCCCCGAGCACGATGTCCTGCGGCTTTTTGGCGAGCCGGAGCCCCCCGTGCTGTCCGCGCACGGTTTCCACGTATCCCGCGACTCCAAGCTCGTGCACGACCTTCATGACGTGATTGCGGGAAATGCGATGAATCGCCGAGATCTCGGAAATGGTCGATAGCCGGTCCTGATGCATGGCGACATACATCAAGACTCGCAGAGCATAGTCGGTGTGGACGGTGAGGCGCATGCAGGGTCACTAAAGGTGATATCAACCCATTTATGATATCAATTTTCGCGGCGCAACACTATGCGCGGCGCACGAAACACGCCGCGCGCCGGCCGGCTGGGATCTTGAATCTCGGTCTGCCGCCGGACGTGGAACCTTCCCCCTCTTTTTTGACTCAAAGATGTATTTTATGTATTGCTTTCCTGTAAGCCGGCCGATAAGATGTATAAATAATACATCTTTGGAGGGCTGCGATGGTGAAAGTTTCTCGGCGTTCGGCACTTTTATCCAGCTTGGGGGCCGCGGCGACGCCGGTCCTCGCAAGCGCGGCTGCGGCTCCCGCTCAGGCGGCCGCCGCCAATCGCGGCAAGAAGCAATCTCACAAATTCGAACTGAACATCGAGGACACGCGCATCACGCTGGTGGAACAGCAAAAGTTCCACACGTTCGCATTCGCCGGTCAGGTCCCCGGGCCGCTCTTTCATGTGCGCGAAGGCGACGAGGTCGAGGTGCTGGTCAACAATCTGACCACCCTGCCGCACTCCATCCACTGGCACGGCATCCTTCAACGCGGGACGTGGGAAATGGACGGCGTGCCCGACATGACCCAGCGCGGCATCCAGCCGGGGGAGAGCTTCACTTACAAGTTCATCGCCGATCCGGCCGGCACCATGTGGTACCACTGCCACGTGAATGTGAACGAGCATGTCGCCACACGCGGCATGTGGGGTCCCTTCATCGTTGAACCGCTCCGGCCTCTGCCGCTCGAGAAAGAGGTCACCGGCGACTACATCCTGATGTTTTCGGAATGGGCCTCGGCCTGGGCCTCCAAGCCGGGCCAGGGCGGCGTGCCGGGTGACGTGTTCGACTATTTCACGATCAACGGAAAATCGTTCCCCGAAACGCAGCCGATCCGCGTCAAGGAGGGTGATGTCATCCGCCTACGCCTGTACGGCGCCGGCGGCGGTTTCCACTCCATCCACGTCCACGGCCACGTCTTCCAGATCGCGTACAAGGACGGTCACGCGCTGCCCGCGCCGATAAACGCCGACACCGTGCTCGTGGGCCCCGGCGAGCGTTATGACATTATCATCCGTTGCGACAATCCCGGCCGGTGGATGATCCACGACCACATCGACCATCACACGATGAACGGCCACACGCCGCACGGCGGCGTCATGACCGTCATCGAATACGAAGGTGTTCCGCGCGACCAGGCCTACTACCACTTGGCTCACGCCCAATTCGTACCCGACTTCTTCTACGAGGAAAGCCTGCGTAAGCCGCTCGGGGTGCATCAGAACCCGCGCTTCAAAGGCGAGCCCATCGGCTAGTCGAGACTAAAGTCTAGCGGAGAATAAAAAATGAAATTTATCGCCTTCCTCCTCGCGGCGTTTGTCGCGGGCCCGGCGGCGGCCGCGGACGCCGACCTTCAGCGTCAATGCGGCGAGTGCCACGCCTTCGAAAAGCCCGCCGACGCGACGCTCGACCGGCTATGGACGCGCAAGGGCCCCGACCTCTGGTACGCCGGCGCGAAATTCAATCGCGCGTGGCTGGTCAAATGGCTCCAGAAGCCGACGGCCATCCGGGCCGGGGGCGTCATGTGGTTCAAGCATGCCAAGCCCGGCGAGCCGCGTGACACCATCGATCCGGCGGGCATCGCGCCGCATCCTGCCGTCGACGCGGCCGCCGCCGACAAGCTCGCCGACGCCCTGATGACGTTGACCGGCGGCGGGATCGTCGATGCCGCCGCGTTCAAGCCGGAGGGCGCGAACCTGTCCATGGGCAAGCTGGCCTTCGGGAAGCTGCGCGGGTGCACCGCCTGCCACCAGGAGAAACCCGGCACCGGCGGTGTGAGCGCGCCGGAACTCTACGACGCCGGCGAGCGCCTGCAACCGGGTTACGTCCTTGCCTACACAAAAAATCCACAAGCTTTCGATCCGCACATCTGGATGCCGCGGCTTGAGCTCACGGACGTCGACCTGCAGCGCATCACCGCCTACGTCGCGTCCCTGAAAGCCGGAGAATAAATATGAACGGATTCATGATCGCCGCCGGCGCTTTGGCGGGTTTCCTTCTGCTGGGGCAGGGCGCTTCTGCCGCCGACGCCAAGATCGAACAGGCCTCCCGGCTCTACGACACCTATTGCGCCCAGTGCCATGGCGTCAGCCGCAACGGCAAAGGCGTGAACACGGTCGGCCTGTCGGTGCAGCCGCGTGATCACAGCGACACCGCGGCCATGTCCTCGCTGCCGCGCGATCAAATGCTGCGCGCGATCCGCGAGGGCGGAGCCGCGGTCAACAAATCGGCCTTGATGCCGTCCTGGGCGTCGGTCCTCACCGACGCCGAGATCGAACAGATGGCCGATTACCTTCTTTATGTGTGCAAGTGCGGAAAACCCTAACAGGAGAATATGCTGTGAATGCGTTCAAAATGAAACGCGCGTTGCTGATGGCGGCGTCGGCCCTGGCCATGATGACCATGCCCGGGATCGCGGCGGCGAAGGACATCACCCTGCGGCTGACCGCCAAGGAAGTGGCCCTGCCGGTCGATAACAAGGGGACCACCCAGGTCTCCTGGACCTACGAAGGGCAGGTGCCGGGACCGGTGTTGCGTGTCACCGAAGGCGACCGCGTCACGATCGTCCTGACCAACGACAAGGCCAACAAGAATTCGCACTCGATCGATCTGCACGCGGCGCGGGTCGATGTCATCAGCGATTTTGAATCGGTCAAACCCGGCGAGACCAAGACCTTCAGCTTTGTCACCACGTATCCGGGCGCCTTCTACTATCACTGCGGATCGGACCCGATGTACCAGCACATCGCCCGCGGCATGTTCGGGATCATCCTGGTGGATTCGAAAGATGCGGCGGCGATGCCGAAGGCGGACCGCGAGTACGTCCTCATTCAATCCGAGATATACAACAACCCCGACGACACGCACTCGATCATGAAGAACGACTGGAAGCATGTCGCCTTCAACGGCGTCGCTTTCAAGTACGACCCGGTGCACGACCCGGCGGCCACCAAGACATTGGTCGCCAAGCCCGGGGAACGCGTGAGGGTTTACTTCGTGAACGCCGGTCCCAACGAGGTTTCGTCGTTCCATCCCATCGCGGGAATCTGGGATTCGGTTTACCTGAGCGGCAATCCGAAGAACAAGATGAGCGGCCTGCAGAGCTTCCTCGTAGGGCCGGGCGATGGAGCCACGTTCGATCTCATCTCGCCCGTCCCGGGCGCCAACGTCATCGTTGACCACATCATGCCGCACGCGCACAGCGGCGCCATGGCGGTCATCATGTTCTCGGATGACGCGGATCCCAAGATGGGCCGCGGCGACAACATCCTCGTTCGTTAGGAGGAGAGGGGTTCCCGGTACGAGCTGCGACAGTCCCCGCCGTCGCAGCTCGGCCCCTCAATCGGGCCGAATCATGAGTTCGCGCGTCATACGGATCTTCGCGACCGGCTCTTTTACTCTCGGCCTGCTTGGCGGCGGCCTGCTTGACGGCGAGTTGAACGCCGTCTCTTCGGCGCGCGCGGATGAAACGGCGGCGATTCCCGAAATCGTGATCACCGGGTCGCGGGAGGGACAGCTCCGTACGGAGATCGCAAGTTCCATCACCGTGATCGGCCGCGAGGACATCGAGAACATCCACCCCTTGCATCCGTCGGACCTGTTGGGCCGCGTGCCCGGCGTCACGGTTCAGCCGACCAACGGCGAAGGCCACATGACCGGGATACGCCAGCCTGTCGGCACGTCGGCGGTGTATCTCTATCTCGAAGACGGCGTGCCGGTTCGCGCGTCCGGCTTCTTCAATCACAACGCCCTCTACGAAGTGAACCTCCCTCAATCGGGCGGGGTGGAGGTTATCCGCGGGCCGGGCACGGCGCTCTACGGAAGCGACGCCATCGGCGGCATCGTCAACAGCATCACGCGCAAGCCGGCCGTGGCGCCCGAGGCCGGCTTGACCCTGGAGGCCGGCTCTTTTGGCTGGCTGCGCGCGCTCGGCGCGGCCAGTGGCACCTGGGACGGGCTGGGCCTGCGCGCCGATGTCAACGTTACGCACAGCGACGGTTGGCGGGATGCGACCGCCTACGACCGCCAGAGCCTTACGTTGCGGGCCGATGTCGACCTTGCCGGCGGCCATCTGAAGACGGTGCTCTCGGCCACGAATATCGACCAGCAGACGGGCGCGAACAGTGCGCTCTCCGCCGCGGATTACACCGCCAACCCCGTTACGAACTACTACCCGATCGCCTTCCGCGCCGTGCAAAGCGTGCGCGGATCGTTCGACTGGGAAAAAGAAGCCGGTGCCTCGCTCGTATCGGTCATTCCGTATTTCCGCTGGAGCGTCATGGATCTGCTGCCGACGTTCACCTTGACCTTCGATCCGATGATCTACACCACCGGCTATAGCTCGGCGGGGCTCATGGCGAAGGTCCGGTATGATGTCGCGCCGTGGCGCACGCGGATCATTGCCGGGGTCGATCTCGACTACAGCCCGGGTTTCCGGCGCGAGGATCGCATCGCGGCGGTCCGGAACGGCAAGGTCTATTCATCTTACACAAACGCCGGGCGCATCTACGATTACGACGTGACGTTCTGGCAGGCCTCCTCCTACGGCCAGATCGAAACCTCGCCCGTGTCCGATCTGCGCGTGACCGCCGGCATGCGCTTCGATGTCCTGGGTTATAAATACGATAACCGGCTGTCCAACGGCGCCTTTGCGACATCCACGCCCTTTGGCCCGCGCACGTTCTTCCGGCCCGCGGATTCGGAGATCGACTTCCGGCGCGTCACGCCCAGCTTCGGCGCCACCTATCAGGTGGCGCGGGCGCTCAACCTCTTCGCCAGCTACAAACAATCGTTCCGGATACCCCAGGAATCGCAAATGTTCCGCCCCGGGGCGACGAGCGACTCGCTCGCTCTGAAACCGATCGTCGCCGACAGCTATGAGGTCGGGATACGGGGATCCGCCGCCGCGCTGGACTTCGACCTCTCCGCCTATCGAATGATCAAACGGAACGACATCCTCACCCTGACGACGGGCGCGGGTCCGGCCCAGACCAACAATGGACGCACGCGCCACCAGGGGCTCGAGGCGTCCGTGGCCTGGCGGATGACTCCGCAGGTCCGCCTCACCAGCGCGATTGGCTTCAACGATCATGTTTATCGGCACTGGGTCGTCGACGCGGCGACGGACCTGTCGGGCAAGGAGATCAGCGCGGCTCCCGCCGTCACCGCCAATACCACGCTGGAGTACACGCCGGCGTGGAGTCCGCATTTGCGGCTCGAAGCCGAATGGTCGCGTGTCGGATCCTATTGGATGGACGATCTGAACACCCAGTCCTACGGCGGGTACGACTTGGTCAACCTCCGTGCGTCCTACACGATCTCCGAAGGCGTCGACGTGTTCGGGCGCGTCTCAAACCTGCTCGACACGCGCTGGTCGACGGCGAGCACGGTTTCGAACGGTGTGGCGCAGTTCTCGCCCGGATTGCCGCGCACGGCTTATATCGGGCTTATGATGAGGTTTTGAGATGAGCAAGGTCGGAAGAATCGTCTTCGGTCTTATGCTCGGTCTGGCGTCGCCGCCGCTGGAAGCCGCGGATCATTCCCGGAAAAGCGTTGCGGCGTCGCACGAGGCCTGCGCCGACTCCGCGCTCGCCTGTTCCGACAAGGCGCAGCCCTTTTTCGACAAGGACGGAACGTTGTGGCTGGTTTGGCAAGGCGGTGGGCGCATCGTTGTCGCCGCCTCGCGCGACGGCGTCCGGTTTTCACCGCCGGTCTTCGTGACGCCCGAGGCTGTCGCCGCGGACGTCGGGCCGGAGGCGCGGCCGCAAATCGTGCGCGATGCCGCGGGCGTGCTGAGCGTCGCCTTTACCGTGATGCAGGAGGCGCCCGGGTATAACGGGCGAATCTATCTCAGCCGGTCCACCGACGGCGGACAGACCTTCTCGCGGCCGGCGCCCGTGACGGACGATTCCGTCAGCCAAAGGTTTCCGGTTCTGGCCGTCAGGAAGGACGGCCGCGTCTTCGCGGCGTGGCTGGACAAACGCAATGCCCGTGCGGCCAAAACCGCGTACAGCGGCGCCGCGTTGGCGTTTTCCTGGCTCGACGGCGCAAGCGCCGGGCCGGTGGCAATCGCGCGGGACAATACCTGCGAATGCTGCCGCTTCTCGGTCGCCTTCGATGCGTCGGACAACGTCGCCGTTCTGTGGCGGCAGATATTCCCCGGCCAGGTGCGCGATCACGCCGTGATGACTTTCGCCGGCGGCCGGCCCGGGCCGATGCATCGTGTGGCGGCCGATTCCTGGCGGATCGACGCCTGTCCGCATCACGGCCCGGCTTTCGCCATCGCCGCCGGGGGATCCTATCATGCGGCATGGTTCACCGAAGGCGATGCGCGCAAAGGCCTGTTCTATGCGCAATCGCACAACGCCGGCGTCACGTTCACGGCGCCGAAACCGATTGGAAACGCGGCGAACAATCCGGGGCATGCGCAACTGCTCGCGGTCGGCGGCGACCTATGGTTGGCGTGGCAGGAATTCGACGGCGCCCGGATGAGTATCCAGGCGATGAAGAAGACGTCTCGCGGCTGGACGCCGCCGCGTGAGATCGCCGCGACCGATGACACCTCCGACCTGCCGGTTCTTACCGCGCGCGGATCGCTGCCTTATCTGTCATGGCTGACGGCCAAGGAGGGCTACCGCCTCATCTCTTTGGAGGATGCGCCATGAGGTGGGCCGCGTTTTTTGCGGCCGTGTTTCTATGCGCGGGGACGGCGGCCGCCGACGACGCGCAACCCTTTGTCCGCGGCAGTTGGCAGGACATCCGCGACCGCCATGCTGACCGGCCGCTGGTGGTTCATCTCTGGGGAATCACCTGCGGCCCTTGTCTGACCGAACTTCCGCGGTGGTCCCGGCTGCGTGAGACCTTCCCGAAGATGGATCTCGTTTTGGTCGCGGCCGATCCCGCGCCCATGCCCGCGGAGAAGGTCGCGGCCACGTTGGCGAAGGCGGGTCTCGGCGACGTCGAGAGCTGGAATTTTGCCGACCGGTTCACGGCGCGTTTGCGGTTCGAGATCGATCCGGCGTGGAGAGGCGAATTGCCGCGAACCCTTTTGATCGACCCGGCCGGGACGGTAACGGTGATGTCGGGCGTGACGGACTGGAAGGCGATTGAAGACTGGGCAAGGGGACGGTGATTTTGTCCCATGCGCCGTGGGCGGTGCGGCGGCGCCAATTCTCACTTCGGCTTATGACGCGTAAAAAAGTCGAGGCGCGCTCCGGTCAACTTCATGCCTTCTCTGCGAAGGATAGCGCTTGTCAGGGCGTAGAGATTCCGGCGGAACAGTTTTGGATCGGTTGAGCCCGCTGCATCATGCAGCTCGATCAATGCAAGGACCGCCGTTCTTGCAATCGGCAGCCAATCCGCTGAAAAGGCGGCCGCCGTCCAAGCTAAGGGCAGGAACTCAGCTGTTTCTTCGAGAAGACGGCGGCGCGTTTCCTGGGGATCGGATTGAGTCCGCCGGGCGAAGGCCCTCACGAAAAGTTCGAACCTTCCGTCCAACAACAATTCCACGAGCACGGATTCGGTGAAGGCTCCGTTCTTCACGAGAACATCCAGGCTCGATGCCAACGTCTGTTCACTCTCGGCAAAATCAAGGCCGATGGCGCCGAAACGGGAGGGCGAGGCGGCGTTTGAGGGGAGCGCGGTCTCGCGCGCGGCCAGCATCGCTTCGATCTCCGGATTTGTGATCAATGAAAGCAATCGCTGCGCCACCGCGGAAGATATGATCGCCCGCCCCGCGATGGCGGCCTGAACGCTTTCGATCTCTCCGAACCGGTCCAGCACGACGTCGAACGCGTCCGCTGAAACCATTGCGCCGGAGTTCTCGAGGAGAGTCCGGGCGACCACCTCATCGCCATGGCAAGCCAGCGCGTGCACGACGGTTTCGCTGACAATTTCCCGCCGCGCGATGGAGTTCATTTTTCCCGAATTGCCGCTCCACTGAATAATTCCCAGGAGGTCCTCCTCTGTAAGGACCGCCGACTTTTCAAGCACCGGAGCTGCGACGCGCTCGTCGTCGTTTGCCAACATCCACAGAATATGGCGCGGCAGATCGGCATTCAGGACCGCTGAGCCGGCAACCGACTCCGCAACCGCTGAATCCGAGTTCCAGATGATAAGCTGAATAATGGATCCCGATTCATCGAGCTGGTCCTGATCCTGTGCGGACGCGCCGCGCGCGAGGAAAACCGCAAGCGCTGCTTTTTGCTCCGCCGAGAGTTTTTCTTCGATCTTGAGGTAGTCGGATAACTTGATGCGGTGGAGTTGTGGCGACCCCGTCTCATCGCCAAGACCCAACATCGCGAAGGTGCTATTTTGCACGGCCATCTCCCACGATCGCGGGCAGAGTTACGTTGGCGTGGCGGCCCGGGTTGGGTGGAAAAACGGTGCGGCGCGCCTTCGATATCGCTGTTTGGAATCTCACGAATTCTATGGGTTTAACAATGAAGCCGTTGGCGTCCAGCGCCGATGCGGCCTGGATATGGTCGATTTGAGGCGACTCGGTCGTCAGGACGAATGTTGCATTGAGCCTCATGTTTTTTATGTTGCCGACCCTCAAGGCCTGGAGCAACGCAAAGCCATGGAAGCCGGGCGCGTGAATATCCGCCAGGATGAGATCGACGGGATGGCTTCGAAAATTCAATATGTTCAATGCGTCAGCGCCGCTCGAACATGACAGGACTTCAATGGCGCCAAGTTTCTCGAGACCGGTGCCGAGCAGGTGCCGATCCAAATCATTGGCACTCACCACCAAGCATGTGAGTTTGTGAAGAGCGTCGCCGATAACTTTCATAATTTACTTCATCGAACTGGCCTTGCATGCCGATTGACGGGCACGCAAAGAGAGCGCTGCATAACTTCGATTGCGTCATGCGGCGCATGATAAAGCGGCTCGCGCCGCGGCCTCGTGCTCCACGCGCGGTGTGCCTTTTGCTTTGACACGCCGCGCCACGCCGGATGTCTGTAATGTGCCATTAAAGGGACTGTCGGCAATAGCTTGCCTCATGATTTTGGTGGGGATCGTCGCCGCAAGGATCAAGCGGCGGTCCTTCGGACGAGCTTAAATCAGCGACCCGAAACCGCACGGACTCCGGAGGGCGGGCGCGGCGAAGCTCCCAGTTGAAAAGCCCGGCAAAATTCCATTCTCCGGTCCGCTCCTGTGAAAATCGCTTGCGGAGACTTCTCTTCAACGAGATAGATCGTGCGTGGATCGGATTTGCAACGAGTCGCCGACGGCAAAATGAGTGGGATCGCTGATGCGGACATCATCCGCCGCACGAGGTTTCTCGTGGTGGATGGCGATAAGGCCGCGCTGAACAGCATAGAACAGTTCCTTATTGCGTGCGGCGCGCCGCAGGTTCATCAGGCCGCCGCGCCGCTCGTGGCTTTACGCATCTTGCAGGATCCGCTCGCCCGCGTTGATTGCGTCATCTGTGCGCACAAGCGCGGGACCATCACCGGCCTTCAGTTCCTGCAGGGCCTGAGATCCGGGCGCTGGGGCGCCGGCCGGGTCCAGAACGTCAAATTCATTTTGATGATGGGGCAGCTTGACGTATCGGCGGTTCAGGTCGCCGACCGCTCCGGCATCAGCGGCTACTACATCGGGGAATTGAATCAGAAGGGACTTGCCGCCGAGGTCATCAAGGCACTGACGGGCCCGCGGGCGGTCAGTCCATTACCGACGATGCAGGTCGCGCACGTCAACATCAGCGGCGCCGATTTTATATTGGTCCCGACCGATGCGTCGTTCGCGCGGGCCGATTTGGCCTCTCAGCAAAACACGATCGGCCAGCTTCAGTCCTTGATGCAGGAGCAGCTTCTCGCCGGCGAGGTGACCCCGATCTGGGAGACGCCGGACCATGCGATCGGCTACTTCGCGCCGCCGCAGCATCATGCGCGGCTCGCGGGCCTGACCCCCGATTTTGTGCGCGGCAATCTCAATCGTGAGATCACGGTTCTGCGCCCGCCGCTCTTTGCCGTCCTGTCCTCGCCCGGCAGTCCCGCCTACACCGCGCTGCTGGCGGCTGAACAGCAGGCCGCGCAAGGCGCGGGCGACGTGCTGTACCTTAAAGGATACGAGGCTCCCGCGGGGTGAAACGCCGGCCCTCACGTCGCGGGCCCAATCCATCTCCGTCGCGCCTTTTGACAATCCGAGGTCTAAATCGGTAGAAGCGGGCGCTTTTTCCCATAGGTTTTCGCGCCCCCGGCACCCAGATGATCCGCCTCGATTCCATCAGCAAGCAACACGGCCACCAGATCCTCTTCATCGACGCCTCGATGACCCTGCAGAAGGGGGAAAAGGTCGGCCTTGTCGGCCCCAACGGCTCCGGCAAGTCGACCATCTTCCGCATGATCGCCGGAACCGAGCAGCCCGACGACGGCCGCGTGCTGGTCGAGGGCGGCATGACCATCGGCTACTTCAGCCAGGACGTCGGCGAAATGTCCGGGCAGACCGCCGTGGCCGCCGTCATGGATGGCGCGGGTCCGGTGAGTGTGCTGGCCGCCGAAATGGCGCAGCTCGAAGCCGCGATGGTCGATCCCGGCCAGGCCGACAAGATGGAAGAGCTCGTCATTAGATATGGTGAAGTGCAGGCGCGCTTCCAGGAACTCGACGGTTACGCCCTCGAAGACCGGGCGCGCGAAGTGCTGGCGGGCCTCAGCTTCTCCGAGGAGCGTATGAACGGCGACGTCGGTCTGCTTTCGGGCGGCTGGAAGATGCGCGTCGCGCTCGCGCGCATTCTCCTCATGCGCCCCGACGGCATGCTGCTCGACGAACCGTCGAACCACCTCGATCTCGAAAGCCTGATCTGGCTGGAAGATTTCCTGAAGCGCTACGAAGGCGCGCTTCTCATGACCTCGCACGACCGCGAATTCATGAATCGCATCGTCAACAAGATCGTCGAGATCGACGGCGGCGAACTCATCACCTATTCCGGCAACTACGACTTCTACGAACAGCAGCGCGCGCTGTCCGAAAAGCAGCGTCAGGCGCAGTTCGACCGTCAGCAGGCGATGCTGGCCAAGGAAATCGCCTTCATCGAGCGCTTCAAGGCGCGCGCGTCGCACGCGGCCCAAGTGCAAAGCCGTGTGAAGAAGCTCGACAAGATTGAGCGCGTGGAGCCGCCCAAGCGCCGCCAGGCCGTTCAGTTCGAATTCCGCGCGCCGCCGCGCTCGGGCGACGACGTGGTCACGTTCGAGAACGTGTACAAAGCCTACGGCCGCCACACCATTTACGAAGGCCTCGATCTCCATCTGGGTCGCAAGGAACGCTGGTGCGTGCTCGGGGCCAACGGCGCCGGCAAATCAACCTTGCTGAAACTCGTCGCCGGCGCGCTCGACCCCGAACTTGGGACCATGCCGGACAAAGGCAGCGTGAAACTCGGCGTCAGCGTGAAGATGGGCTACTTCGCCCAGCACTCCATGGATCTCCTCGACGGCGACGATACGGTATTCGAATCCCTCGATTCATCCTTCCCGCAGGCCGGGCAGGGCACCTTGCGCACGCTCGCCGGGTGTTTCGGCTTCTCGGGCGATGACGTCGAAAAGCCCTGCCGCGTGCTCTCGGGCGGCGAGAAGGCGCGCCTCGTGATGGCCAAGATGCTGTTCGATCCGCCGAACTTCCTCGTGCTCGACGAGCCCACCAACCACCTGGACATGGCCACCAAGGAAATGCTGGTCGCGGCCCTCGCCGAATTCGAAGGCACGATGCTCTTCGTTTCCCACGACCGCCACTTCCTGGGCCGGCTCTCCAACCGCGTCCTGGAACTCACCCCCGAAGGCCCGCACCAATACGGCGGCGGATATACGGAATATGTCGCCCGCACGGGCCACGAAGCGCCGGGCCTGCATCCGGGCGGGTAGGCGGGGCTAAAACGACCCCTCCCCAACCCTCCCCTTTCAGGGGAGGAAGTGAAGACCCTCCCCCTGAAAAAGGGGGCTGGGAGGGGATCGTTTTCAGCCAATGATGTTCGTGCAACGACTCGCGCGACTCGCACGCAGCACATTTCCGATTTTTCGTGTGAGATTAAATTTGCTGTGACAGTAAATTTAAATCGCGACTTTTTCCGTGAATAAGCGCATTATTCTGCGCGCTGCTCTTTGACATCGTGAATATGAATTCCCCTCGCGCGGCCGTCGATACCGTCCGCGCACGCTTCTCATGCGTTACCAGGCCCGCCACCGCCTGATGTCGCCCACATGTCGCCCGCATGTCGCCCAGTGAAAAAGTAACCTAACCGCCTGACGCGCTTCTCGAATTCGCCACATGTCGCATGTCGCCCATGTCGCCCGGAACCTTGGCGGCGCGCCGGACTTGGGCCACACTGCGCCCGTCCTACGCCAGAGCCATTCACCCGGAGGGTCCGATAATGCTGTCCCGCGCTGCGGTGTGCGCCGCTTTGTTGTCGAGCCTCGCGCTCGGGTCCTGCTCCAAGGACGCGCCTGAGACGCCCTACGAGGTCGCCGAAGTCTCGCTGGCCCAGCTCTCCGCCGATCTCGCGGCGAAAAAGGCGACGTCGGCCCAGGTCACGCAGGCCTATATCGATCGCATCAATATGTATGACGGCCCGCTCAACGCCATCATCACGGTGCAGCCCGATGCGCTGGAACAGGCCGCGGCTTCCGACAAGCGCCGCGCCGAAGGCAAAGCGCTGGGCCCCCTCGATGGTGTGTCCGTTATCCTGAAAGACAATATCGACGCGCTCGGCACGCCGACCACCGCCGGCTCCTTTGCGCTCGCGGAAAATCTTCCCGCCCAGGACGCCGAAGTCACTAGGCGCCTGAAGGCCGCCGGTGCGATCATTCTCGCGAAAGCCAATCTCTCCCAATGGGCCGGCTACCGCACCACGGACTCTTTCGCCGGCAGCAGCGTCGGCGGCACGCCGCATAATCCCTACGACCTCACCAAATCCGCCGCCGGTTCCAGCTCCGGGTCCGGCATCGCGATGGCGGTGAGTTTCGCCGCCGGCGCGCTCGGCAGCGATACGTCCGGCTCCATCACCGGTCCGTCGAACGCGAATGGCATCGTCGGCCTGCGTCCCACGCGCGGGCTGGTCTCGCGGCGCGGCATTGTTCCCATCACCGAGTTTCAGGACACCGCCGGCCCCATGGCGCGCTCGGTGACCGACACCGCCATGCTGCTGAACGTGCTGGCGGGTGGGGATTCCGCCGATCCGAGCACGCAGGAGGCCGATGCGCATAAGACCGACTACACCGAGGCGCTGAACCCCGCCGCCCTCAAAGGTGCGCGCCTCGGGGTCCTGCGCGGCTCGCAGAAGCGCTCCGATGAAGCGCTTGCGGTGTTCAATACCGCACTCGATGTGCTGCGCGCCCAAGGCGCCGAACTGGTGGAACTGCCCGGCGATCTCGAGAACCTCAACGGGCCCGGTCTCGAAGCCGAAGCCTACAACTTCAATCACGACGTCGCCGCTTATCTTGCAACCGCGCCGGCTGCGGTAAAGACGCGCACCGTCGAAGATCTCATCGCCTTCCATAAAGCCGATCCGCGCGAGTCCATGATCAGTGTGAAGTATTTCGAGGAAGCCGCCGCGGCAGGCGGCGATCTCAAGAACCCGCGTTACCTCGAACTGATCGAAATGATCGGCCGCCGTGCGGGCCCCGAGGGCTACGGCGCGCTCTTGGCCCAGAACAACATCACCGCCATCGTCACCCCGGCGGGTGATCCCGCGGGCGTGATTACCCCCGATGGTACGGCGCGCTCCGGCGGGCGCAGCGAAGGGCCGGGTTCCGTCACCCGCAATGCGGCCATCTCGGGCTACGCGATTCTCACCGTTCCCATGGGGGCCGTGGGCGGAATGCCGATGGGGCTATCTTTCGTCGGCGCGCCCTGGTCCGAAGCCCAGCTTCTTTCCTATGGTTACGCCTACGAGCAGGCGGGCTATAAGCGCGTGCCGCCCGAAGCCTATAAAGCCGCCGTGCAAAAGGCCGGCGCCTAGACGCTCTTATTTTGACGAGGACACCGCACGTGAAAGCCACCGAACTCAAGGACATGCAGGCCCCGATCAAGGCCAAGTACCGCGAAACCCCGGACGCCGCCGTCATTACGCTGAAGGCCGAAGGCTCCCTCGGTGAAGGCGTCACCTGTTCGGTGCAGACCTCGAAAGCTCTGATCGAAGCGGGTCTTCATCCGGCCACCGGCGGCAACGGCATGCACGCCTGTTCGGGTGACATGCTGCTGGAAGCGCTGGTGGCCTGCGCCGGCGTCACCTTGAACGCCGTCGCCACGGCCCTGGAGCTTAAAATCCAGGGCGCCAAGGTGCGCGCCGAAGGCGATCTCGATTTCAAGGGTACCCTCGGCGTCGATAAGGGATCGCCGGTGGGTTTCCGCGATGTCCGTCTCGCCTTCGATATCGACGGCGATCTCACCGCGGAACAGCTTGCCACCCTGATGAAACTCACGGAACGCTACTGCGTCGTCTATCAGACCCTGAAGTCGCCGCCGCCGGTCACCGTGAGCGTGAAGGCGGGATAGGCCTAGAGGCATTCACGCGCGATGGTGACGACGATTTCATCGTCGCCGAAGGTGCAGGATATATCTTCCGCGCTGGCGTCGGCGGGCAATCCGATGCTGTAGCGGAAGAGGCCCGGCGTGGGGTTGGTGGGGCTGTCGCTCGCCAGCGTCAGCACTTGGTCGCGAAAGCTGACCGTCACATCGTCCGGCGAAATCCCGCGCAGGCCCGCCGTGACTTCGTAATAATCGGGAAATTCGGCGAGCGCCACATCGGGAAGAAATTCCGTCCGCCGGGCTGCGGCCGGAACCGCGACGTCGCCATAAGCATCGGTGGTGAAGGTCTTCATCGGAGCCTCGCCGGCTTGAGTGCACTGACCTGGCTTTTGTAGAAGGACCGGCGGTGGCCGGGCGTTGACGGAGATCAATTTTGGCGCACCGCCCGTACAGCCCTATGTGATATGACAGGCTCACGCGTTCCAGGAATTTCCCGCCCTTGTCGTCCGTCTCGCCTCGCCCTCATGTCTCGTTCGCCGCGCTCCGCCATCCCGCCTTCCGGCCCTATCTGATTTTTTCGGCCATGGCGATGATGGCCGACAGCATCGAGCACGTGATCAGCTATTGGGTTGTGTTCCAGAAGTTTCACTCGCCGTCGCTTGGCGGCTTTGCCGTGCTTTCGCACTGGCTCCCGTATCTCTTCTTCTCGGTTTATTCGGGCGCGCTGGCCGACCGGTTCGATCCGCGCCGTCTCATCCAGATCGGAATGGCGTGTTTCATCACCGCCTCGCTTGCCTGGGCCTATTTCTTTTCCACCGATAGCCTCGAGATCTGGCATGCGCAGGTGATCCTGGTTCTGCACGGTTGCGCCGGCGTCCTTTGGTCTCCGGCAAGCCAGCTGCTCATTCACGACATCGTCGGCAGGGAGCAACTCCCGAGCGCGGTGCGCCTCAACGCCACCGCGCGCTATCTTGGACTCCTGCTCGGGCCCGGCATCGGCGGCGGCATCCTTCTGCTCATGGGCCCGGTCGCGGGCATCGCTTTCAATGCGGTCATCTATCTGCCGCTGGTGATTTGGCTGTGGAAGGCGCCCTACGGTCCGAAGTTCCGCGAGACCGCCGATGCGCCGCATCCGGCGCTGCGCGGCCTTCGCGATATTATCGACACGGCGCGCGTGGTCGGCGCCAATCCGATCCTTCTCGCCATGACGCTGCTCATCGGCTGCGCGTCCTTCATGGTGGGCAATTCCTATCATGCGCAGATGCCGGAATTTGCCCGCGACCTCGGTCACGGCGACGTCGGCCTCCTCTACAGTATGCTGCTCGCTGCGGACGCGGCCGGCGCGCTGCTCGCGGGTATCGCGCTTGAAAGCACCGGTGCGCTTCGGCCGCGCCCGCGCGTTGCGTTTGCATTGGCGATGGTCTGGTGTCTTGCGCTTGTCGGGTTTGCGATCTCGCCGTTCTATGCGCTTGCGCTTGTCGCGCTCTTCATCGCCGGCTTCGTCGAGCTGTCGTTCAGTTCCATGGCGATGACCCTCGTGCAGTTGAACGCGCCCGATCATGTGCGCGGGCGCGTGATCGGTTTCTACAGTATCTGCAGTCTCGGCATGCGCGCCTTCGCCGGCGCCACCGTGGGACTGGGCGGGACCATGATTGGCATTCACGGGTCGCTGGCTTTGAGCGCCGGCGCCTTGTTCATCATCATGACCATGCTCACGCTCTATGTGTCCCGCCGGGCGACCCAACGGCCGGCCTAAACATCCCCGGAACGCTCCGTAACAAGCGTCCAGAGCTGCCCGTAATGGGTGAGCATTCTTCCGCGTCTTTCCCTTAAAGGCTGGTTTTAGCGCCCCTATAAAGGAACGTGGCTCGCCGTCTGTCGTCGGACCGCATAGCCCTACGTAGTAATTTAGAAGCACGTAAAGGTGTGGCGCGAGAGGGGTCGCCGCCGCGCCTTTAGTCCAGGGGAGGCGCCGCACCCAGCAAAACACAGCCCGCACAGAGGGAGCCCGAAGCTCCCACCGTTGACACATGTCTCTCGAATCTTGCACCGCGCTCACGCCGAAAGCGCCGTGCCCTAGGGGAAAAGAAATGAAGACTCGCAACGTAAACACCGGCCCTGCCGACTCTCGTCATGCCAAAAGCATCGCGCTTTCCACGGTCAGCGCGCTCTCGCTCATCCTGTCCGTTCCCGCGCACGCGCAAACCGCCGCACCGGTAGCTGTCGATGAAATCGTCGTCACCGGATCGCGCATCGTGCGTGACGGCTATGAAGCGCCGACGCCCATGACGGTGCTCGATTCCGCCGTCTTCCAACAGCAGGCGACCTCGAACATCGCCGACGCGCTCGTTCAAATTCCCGCCTTCGCCGGGAACATCCGCCCAGGCAATACCGGCACCTCGGTCAGCGCCCAGGGCGCGGGTCTTTCGATTCTCAACCTTCGCAGTATGGGCGCCGCGCGCACCCTGGTGCTCATCGACGGCCAGCGCACGGTCAGCTCGCGCGCCGACGGCGTCGTTGACGTCGCCAACATCCCGCAAGCCCTGGTGCAACGTGTCGATATGATCACCGGCGGCGCCTCGGCCATTTACGGCTCCGACGCCGTGACCGGCGTGGTCAACTTCATCTTGGACAAAAGCTTCACCGGCGTGAAAGGCGAAGTCTCCGCGGGCCTGACCACCTACGGCGACGACTTCAGCTACAAGACCGTGCTCACAGCGGGTGTGCCATTTGCCAACGGCCGCGGCCACTGGCTCATCAACGGCGAAATCAACAACAAGGAAGGCATCCTGCACAGCGACCGGCCGTGGAACCGCTCCGCGCTCGGCATCATCAACAACACCGCGGCCAATATCGCCGCCGGCCAGCCGCAACGCCTCGTGCGCATCCATACGGACTCCTGGTCCACGCACGGCGGCACCATCGCCTCGGGCCCGTTGAAGGGCATCGCCTTCGGGCCGGGCGGCACGCCTTATATGTTCAACTTCGGTCCGATCACGGATTCCACCTACACCTATGAAGGCGATTACGCGGCCGGTGTCACGCGCGTGGACACCTACTCGCTCGACCCGCGCGAACGCCGCAAGGGCCTGTTCACGCGCGTCAGCTACGACCTCACGGACACGGTCGAAGTTTTTGCTCAGGCCTCGTGGAATAATTCGTGGAACACGGGCGGCGCGTTCAGCCACTTCCAGCTCGGCAACGGCGCCACCATCCGCACCGGCAACCCGTTCATCCCGGCCGCGGTTCAGGCCCAGATGACGGCGCTCGGCGTCACGCAGTTCCAGCTCGGCAGCATGAACTACGATCTGCCGTTCATCACCACGGAGTCCGACCGCACCACGAATAGATACGTCCTTGGCGCGAACGGCGACTTCGACGCCTTCTCGTCGTCGTGGAACTGGAACGCCTACTGGCAAAAGGGCATCACGCGCGTTGCTTACGACGCGCTGGGTCCCACGCGCAATCCTTTGCGTGCCCAGGCGGCCGATGCGGTGCGTCACCCGACGACCGGCGCCATCATCTGCCGCTCCACCCTCACAAACCCGAACGACGGCTGCGTGCCCTACAACCCGATGGGCCTTGGGGTGAACAGTGAGGCCGCCATCCGCTTCCTGCAGAGCGGCGGCGAACATCCGCACACCAACCACCGCATCACCCAGGATGTCGCCGCCGGGTCGGTGAGCGGCGATATGTTCGACAACTGGGCCGGTCCGGTCTCGCTCGCGCTCAGCACCGAATACCGCGTCGAGAAAGCGGTGGCGCGCCCAAGCGCGGCGACGCTGACCAGCGACTGGTTCTCGGGCAACTTCCTGCCCTTCAGCGGCAAGTACACCGTGTTCGAAGGCGCGGCGGAAACCGTCGTTCCGCTCGCGAAGGAGGCCTCCTTCGCCCAAGCCTGGGATTTGAGCGCCGCCGTGCGCGGCACCAAATATTCCACGTCCGGCTTCGTCACGACGTGGAAATTCGGCACGACCTACGAACCGATCCCGGATATCCGCATCCGCGCCACGCGCTCACGCGATATCCGCGCGCCGAACCTGCAGGAACTCTACAATACGGTCAGCGGCGGCTTTACCACCTTGTTCGATCCCGTCACCGGCGGCTCGGCGTCGCCGCTGCAAACCAACTCCGGCAATCCGAATCTCAAACCGGAGCGCGCCGATACGACCGACGTCGGTGTGGTCCTGAAGCCTGAGTTCTTCCCCGGCTTCACCGCCTCGGTGGACTATTGGAACATCAGCATGAAGGATTCGATCTCCACACCCAGCAACAACCAGATCGTTGTGTTCTGCGTGCAGGGACTCCAGTCCTACTGCGCCGACATCACCCGCACCAACGGCATCATCACGGCCATTACCCGCCGTCCGGTGAACATCGCCGTTCAGAAGACGCGCGGGATCGACTTCGAGGCCAGCTACAATTTCGCCCTTAGCGACGTGATCTCGGCCTGGGACGGCAACGTCGATCTGCGCGCCCAGGTCACCAAGTACATCAAGAACTACATCGACACCACCCTGGCGCCGCCGACGGACGACGTCGGCGAAATGCCGGGCGGCGCGCCGCCGAATTGGGCCGGCGTGGTGCGTCTCGCCTACCGCGCCGACACTTGGCAGACCTCGATGAGTGGCCGCGCCATGAGTTCGGGCGTCCTGCGCAACACCTATATCGAGTGCCAGTCGGGCTGCACGGTCGGCGTCGCTCCGTTCCTGACGGTCGATAACAATCACGCGCCGGGCTACTTCTATCTCGACTGGTCGATCGGCAAGACCTTCGACATCGCCGGGGCCGAGGTGGAAACCTTCCTCAACATCAACAACCTGCTCAACACCGACCCGGGCATGATCCCGCGCGGGTCCGATGAAATCGGCTACGAACTCCCGACCACGAACATCGGCAAGTACGATACGCTCGGCCGCGTGTTCCGCGCGGGGGTGCGTTTCAGGATGTAGGTCATTTGGCAGGGGGGGGGGCGGCGCTCCGCGTCGGCCCCCCTAGCGCTAAGGTCCCAACCGCCGTTACGATTATCCATTGCGTTCATTGAACCTGAGGGGGTCTCATGAAAATTCTTCCGCGCTTTTTAGCAACCGTCGCGACCGTCGCCCTGTTGGCCTCGGCGCCCGCTTCCGCGAGAACAGTTCCGCTCGATCAGCTCACCGTCATGGATATCAACGCCGCCTTCGATGCCGGGACGTTGACGTCCGAGAAACTTGTCCAACTCACGCTGGCCCGCATCGCCGCCTACGACGAGAAGGGCCCGATCCTGAATGCGGTCATGGCGCTCAACCCGAACGCCCTCGCGCAAGCCAAGGCGCTCGACGCCGAGCGCAAGGCAAAAGGCCCGCGCTCGCCCATGCATGGTATTCCCGTCGTACTGAAGGACAACTTCGACACCGTCGAGATGCCCACCACCGGCGGCTCGATCCTGCTCGAAGGCAATGTCCCGCCCGATGACGCCTATATGGTGAAGCGCCTGCGCGATGCCGGCGCCATCATCCTGGCCAAGGTCAACCTCTCCGAATTCGCCGCCGCCGGCACCAACAGCTCGCTCGGCGGTCAGTCGAAGAACCCGCATAATCTCCTGCGCTCACCAGCCGGCTCGTCGGGCGGCACCGGCGTCGCGATCGCGGCGAACTTCGGCACCGTCGGCTTCGGCTCCGACACGGGCGGCTCCATTCGCGGACCCTCCACGGCGAACGGCGTGGTCGGTTTGAAGCCCACCCATGGCTTGCTGTCGCGCGACGGCATCATTCCGCTCGCGCTCTCCTTCGACACCGGCGGGCCGTTGACGCGCAGCGTCACCGACGTCGCCGCCGTGCTCGGCACCATGACGGGAGTCGATCCGGCCGACGACGCCACCAAAAAAAGCGCGGGCAAGTTCGAAAAGGACTACACCAAGTTCCTGAACGCGAATTCGCTCAAGGGCGCGCGTATCGGGATCGCCCGCGACTTCATGAAGCAGGACGAGGAAGTCGACTGGATCATCGAAACCGCCTTGAGCACCATGAAGGCCAAAGGCGCCACGATCGTCGAAGTCCGCTATCCGAAGTGGCTGCTCGACAGCATGGGCGAAATCTACACCACCATCCGCTGGCCGGAATTCCCGGTGCAGATCGGCGAATACCTGAAGACGACGGGACCGAAGTATCCCAAGTCCCTCGCCGAGATGATCGAACGCTCCAAGCAGATCGTAAGCCCGCGCCCGGACGGCGCCGGCCCCAATACGACCCGCTGGATCCTGTTCGAGCGTGAACTCGCCTCCGGCTCGATGAACGACTACAAGTACAAGTCGATGCACGATCACATGATGCCGCTGATCCGCGACATCGTGGACGGCATCTTCGCATCCAATAAACTGGATGCGTATGTGTATCCGACCTCGGGCCGGCGCCCCGGCCCGATCGCCGAGGTTCCGGGCGGCGGCGGTGGCGGCGGTTACGGCGGCACCAACTACGCCAATCTCACCGGCTATCCGGATCTGATCGTCCCGGCCGGCTTCACCAACGACGACTTGCCGGTCGGCATCTCGTTCTTCGGGCCGGCGTTCAGCGAACCGAAGCTGCTCGCGCTCGGTTATGCCTTCGAACAGGCCAGCCACGCGCGCCGTCTGCCGATCAACACGCCGAACCTCGACGGCGAAATGATCGATGTGCCGGACAAGAAATAGCGTTCAAGAAGAAAGCAGGGGACGGCCGCACATCATGTGCGGCCGTTTCGCTTTCTAGCGCTGGGCCGTTTGATGGAGATCCCACCGTTCCAGCGGCCCGGCCAGACGCACGCTCCGGTGCTTCCCCGCCGGGGCGTTTGCGCGTTAAATTCAACAAGCTTCATATGCAATCGGGGGGGCGTGCCGTGAAAATCCGTCATATTGCTGTTGCGACATGTGGGCTGCTGTTCACCGGCCTGTCCGGTCCGGCCTTCGCCTTTCAGGTCGAGGAAGCCGGCATCGCCAGCATCCAGGCCGCGATCCAAAGCGGCGAGACCACCTGCCGGCAGGTGGTGCAGGCCTATATCGACCGCGCGAAGGCCTACAATGGGGTTTGCACGGCGCTGGTGACCAAGGACGGCGCGCCGGTGCAGAGCGGGCCCGGTACGGTGCGCGCCGGCTCGCCTTTGAAATTCCCAACCGCCACGGTCGCGGCCAGCAAGATTCTCCCCGATTTCGACAAGTACAAAGGCCCGCCGCTCGAGTATGGACGGCTTGAAGCGACCGCCTCCGATCCCAACGTCGTGCAGCAGCGCGGCATGGTCGTCGGAATTCCCGAGGCCGGCCAGGTCAATGCGCTCAGCACGCTGAACATTCGCGGCGAGCGCTCGGTCACCTGCCAGGGCGCGTTCGATGCGGCCCCCGGCACGCCGCTGCCGGCCGGCGCTCCCGCGGCGTGCGAGAAATTCCGTCAGCAACCGGACGCCTTGGAACGCGCCGCCGCGCTCGACAAGCAATTCGGCCGCAATCCCGACCTCAAAGCCATGCCGATGTACTGCGCGGTGTTCTCGTTCAAGGATGTCTACGACACCACCGACATGCGCAACACCGGCGGCGCGGACGTCAATTATGCTATGGACGCGCCGCCCGAGGACGCGACGATCGTGGCCGAGTTGCGCGCCAAGGGCGCCATCATCTACGCCAAGGCGAACCTGCATGAATACAACGCGGGTCCCAGCAATCCGGCGGGACCGAATGCGGCCCGGGCCGAAACCCGCACCTACGGCGGCGGCGCGCGCTCGAGCTGGGCGGGCTCGGCTTGCAATCCCTATGACACCCAGCGCGAGACCGGCGGTTCCAGTTCCGGTTCCGCCGTGTCGGTGGGCGCGAACCTCGTCACCTGCTCGATCTGTGAAGAGACGGGCGGGTCTTGCCGCCAGCCGGCGTGGCGCGCGAGCATCGTCTCGATGGTCACGACGAAGGGCCTCATGTCCTACGGCGGCGCCATCGGCTCCGACCCCTACCTCGACCGCGCCGGCATTCACTGCCGCAGCGTGAAGGATGCCGCGGCGGTGCTCGACGCGGTCAAGGATCCCGAGCGCGGCTATTTCGATCCGCGCGACATCTATACCGCGCTCCCTAAGAACCTGATCTCCAAAGCGCCCTACAGTTCCTTCGTCGGCGGGGCCGCCAATGCCCGGCAAGGCGCGAAGCCGCTCGCGGGCCTGCGTGTCGGCATCGTGCGCGAATACATGGTCAAACACACCGCCAACGACGAGGCGGTCAGCGACCTTGTGAACGCCGAGATCAAGAAGGTGCTGCGTGATCGGTTGGGGGCTGAGATCGTTGAATCTTATGACCCCAAATATCCGAATGACCCCGACGTGCCGGACATGACCTACACCTTCCAGCGCGCGCTCGCGGAAATTCTGCCCATTCATATGCCCGAGTATTTCACCGGCAAGGGCGCGGGCGGCGGCGAAGACGACAGCGCTACGTCCTCCGATAAACTCGCTTTCGGCGTGAATGGATTTGATATCGGCACGCGCGACTACATCGCCAGGTTGGCGGAAGGCAAGGCGCCCCTTTCGGACGAACTCAATATCCGCCGCGTGACGGCGTCACCGCCGATCCATAGTTTTGGATTCCACATGCAGCAATACCTGATGCGCCGCGGCGATAGCCGCATCACGGATTGGAACAGTCTCACGGCCAACGGCAAGCACTACTCCGAGTCCCACAAGGTGGCGATGGCGAACACCTCCAACAAGTTCGACATCGCCTCGCCCGGCATCACCCAGCGCATCAAGATGCGTGAGGTCATGCGCCTCGTGGTCGACAAGGTGATGCGCGAGAACAAGCTGGACGTGCTGGTCAATCCGACCATCACCATTCCGCCGGCGCTCAACGGCGGCCCTGGTCAGCCGACGGTCAACAACCGGCCAACGGGGCGTTTCCCTACCAGCGCGGACCTCGGCATCCCCGAAATCACCGTGCCCGCGGGGTTCCAAAGCGTCATGTATGAGCCCAAGTTCGAGCTGAACGAGAAGCAGGATAATTATCGTTCGGTCGCCAACAACACCGACAAGACGACTCTCAAGCATCCGATGCCCTATGGGATCTCGTTCTGGGCCGGTGCGGGCGAGGAGCCCGTGGTGATCGAAGTGGCGTCGATCTACGAACAGGCGACCAAGCATCGCCTCGCGCCTGCGGGCTTCGGTCCGGTGAAGAAGGCGAGGGAGTGAGCGCTGGCTGTCCGGCACACTCAATAGTGCTGAAATTCAGCGCATGTGCATGGGGTGCGAACCAGTCTGCGTAATAAGTGTGCGTGCGTCATGCGCTGGACGTGGCACGCGCGCAACACCGCGCCAAACAAAAATCCGAATTCGCTTTATGCGTGAAACTTTTGTTGTCTGCTTGTTACGTTCCCGTACAATAACGGCAACACGAGACGCATCTGAATGCGAGGCGCGGCGCGCTGTCGGGCTGTAAGAAGACCTTTAGCCCTCGTTTAGGCGCCGTGCGGGGGAGGGATATACGCTCAACCGGCGTTCGCCGATTGGCGTTTTTCCAACGTTATTCTCTCACTCGCGTTTACCCGCGCCTCGTTGAGCGGCGGCATCCGGCCGTCTACATCAATGGGGAGAATCCATGTCCACAGCAAAATCCATCCGCTCCTATCGCGCGGCCGTCATGGCCACGGCCAGCCTCGCCGCCATGTTCGCGGCCTCCGGCGCCGGCGCTCAAACGGCGCAGCAGGGCGGGGCGGCGATCGCTGAAGAAATCGTCGTCACCGGCACGCGCGTCATTCGTGACGGCTATGAAGCCCCGACGCCGGTGTCCGTGCTCGGCGCCGAGGAACTCAACGCCATGGCGGTCACCAATATCGCCGACGCCGTGAACCGCCTGCCGTCCTTCGGCGCGGGTCTCACCTCGCGCAATACTTCGGGAAGCGTCTCGGGCGGGATCGGCGGTCTGAACCTCCTCAATCTTCGTAGCTTGGGCGCCACGCGCACCCTCGTGCTGCTCGACGGCCGCCGCGTGGTCGGCGCCAACGTCGGCGGCAACAGCGGCTCGGCCGTGGACATCAACGGCTTCCCCAACGGCCTCATCAGCCGCATCGACGTCGTCACCGGCGGCGCCTCGGCCGCCTATGGTTCGGACGCCGTGGCCGGCGTGGTGAACTTCGTCGTCGACAAGGAATTCACCGGCATCAAGGGTGTGGTCGATACCGGCATCACGACGTATGGGGACGATGCGCAATACCGCGTCTCGCTGTCCGCGGGGTCGGCCTTCGCGGGCGGGCGCGGCCATGTGCTCCTCAGCGGCGAGCACGCCTTTGAAAACGGCATCAAGGGCCAGCCCCGTAAGTGGAGCGACCGCACCTTTGTCGCGCTCAACAATCCCAACTACACCGCCACCAACGGCCAGCCGCAGATCCTCGCGCTCGAGGACATCGGTCTTGGCACCGCGACGGGCGGCGGTCTCATCCTGAGCTGCGCCGGTTATCCCGGAACCACCTGTCCGTTGCGCGGCACGCAGTTCCTCCAGGGCGGCACGCCCGCGCCGTTCCGCTTCGGCCTCGTCAGCGGCAACACCATGTCCGGCGGCGACTTCCAGATGTCGCGCGTCGACAAGACCTCCATCGCGCTCGCCCAGCAGATGGAACGCGAAAACATCTTCGCGCGCGTCAGCTACGACCTCGCCGACAACGTGACGGTCTTCGCCGACACCATCTGGGCCTACTCGAAGGCCTGGAACCCGGGCGCGACGTCGAATATCAACTTCGGCGGCATCAACATCCGCAACGACAACCCGTTCATCCCGGCCTCGATCCGCGCCCAGATGACCGCGCTCGGCATTACCCAGTTCACCATGGGGAATTCCAACCAGTACGACATGCCGCTTCTGCAGTCGCTCAACGCGCGTACCTTCCGCAGCTATGTCCTCGGCGTGGAAGGCAACTTCAACGCCTTTGACAGCGATTGGAACTGGGACGCGTCCTGGGCCAAGAGCACCAACCACCTGTCGTTCCGCTCGCCCGGCAACCGCATCAACGCGAACTACCTGCGCGCCACCGACGCGACCACGGACGCCAGCGGCAAAGCGGTCTGCCGCGTCAACGCCGACGCCGATCCGGCCAACGACGATCCGCGGTGTATCCCGTTCAACCCGATGGGCATCGGCGTGAACGCCGACAATACCTACGTTTATGGCACGGGCTACGGCCTCACCAAGCTGAGCCAGGACGTGTGGGCCGTGAACGCCAACGGCGAGCCGTTCTCGACCTGGGCCGGTCCGGTCTCGCTGGCCCTCGGCGGCGAACACCGCAAAGAGGGTTTAAGCGGCATCGCGAGCGCGCTCGACCTTGCCGCCGCCTATTTCGCCGGAAACTTCGGCGCCTCGACCGGCAGCTACACGGTGACGGAAGGTTATCTCGAAACCGTCATTCCGCTGGCCAAGGATGCCGAATGGGCCAAGAAACTCGACCTCAACGCGGCCGCACGTTTCACCGACTATTCGACTTCGGGCTTCGTGGTGACCTGGAAAGCGGGCGCGACCTTCTCGCCCATCGATGACCTGACCTTCCGCGGCACGGTGTCGCGCGATATCCGTGCGCCGAACGTGGGCGATCTGTTCACCTCCGACCGCCCGGGCACGGGCACCGTCATAGATCCGCGTAACGGCGCCTCGTCCTTCATCGTCACGTCGGTTCGCGGTAACCGCGCGCTGCAGCCGGAGAAGGCCAATGCCATCGGTGTGGGCGCGGTGCTTCAGCCGTCGTTCCTGCCGGGCTTCAATGCCTCGGTCGACTACTATGATATCAACGTGAAAGACGCGATCGCCTCCTTAAGCGCGCAGAACTACGTCGACCGCTGCCATGACGGCACCGCGCCGGCGCTCTGCTCGTTCATTACGCGCGACGCCGCGGGCAACATCACCTTCGTCGCCGTGGTTCCGGCCAACATCCTCTCGCAAAGCACGCGCGGGATGGACGTCGAAGCGTCCTACACACTGCCGCTGTCGACCTTCTCCGACGATTGGGACGGTGAGTTCCGCCTGCGCGGTCTCGCGACCAAGATCTTCTCGCTCAAGACCGTCGACAGTCTCGGCACCATCGAAGGCGCCGGAATCCAAGCGGACGGCGGCGTCATCGGTCTCGGCAGCGCGCTGTCGGCGCCGAAATTCCGCTATCTGCTTTCCGGCGTCTACGACAACGGCCCGTTCAGCGCCACGGTCACCATGCGCGGCATTGGCTCGGGCGTGTTCAACACCTCGTTCATCACCTGCACCAGCGGCTGTCCGGCCGCCACGGCCGCACACCCCACCATCAACCTCAACTACGTGCCGAGCGTGACCTACTTCGACCTCGCGTTTGACTATGACTTCATGGATGGGATGCTGCAGCCCTACTTCACGGCCGAAAACGTGCTCGATAAGGATCCGCCGTTTGTCGTCGGGACCCGCGGCGCGGGCTTCTACGCGGGCCAGGGCAATACCGGTCTTTATGACCGCCTGGGCCGTGTGTTCCGCGCGGGCGTACGCTTCAAGATGTAAGACTGCGATCTCAAGACCCGGAAAGGGCGGGGGCTTCGGCTCCCGCCCTTTTTCTTTGCGCGAAGGGCGGCGCGAGAAGGGACGGTACGGGCCTTGTCGTCGGTAGGCTGCTTCCATAATCTCCCGGCCAAGGAAAGATGAGGAAGGATTTCGCATGCCCCATATCGTCGTGAAGATGTTCCCCGGCCGTACGCAACAGCAGAAGCAGGATCTGGCCGATGCGTTGACGCAGGCCATGATTGCCACGCTGCAGACGCCGGCCGATGCTATTTCCGTCGCCATCGAAGACATCGAAAAGCGCGATTGGATGGATCAGGTCGCCAAGCCCGAGATCGCGGGCAAGGCCGCGACGATTTTCAAGAAACCCGGTTACGAAATTCCCTAAAGCTGCGTGCGAAAGCGGATCGCGATGCTTTCAAGGATCCGCTTGGTGACCGGACGGTGAGCCCAGCGCTTTGCCACGATTTTGCGTGATTGCGCGAAGTCGCGTTCAACCTGCTCCATCTGAAGGGCGGCGAACTTCTGATCGAAGACATTCAGATTCGCTTCGTCGTTCAGCCGGAACGACCGGTCGTCGAAATTGCAAGAGCCGACGGAGGTCCAACAGCCATCCACGACCATGATCTTGCAGTGGATCATGGTCGGTTCGTACTCATTGATCTCGATATCGGCTTTGAGGAGTTCGGCGTAAAGCGCCTGCGAGGCCCAGCGGCCGAACTTCGCGTCCGTATGCCGGTTCGGCACCAGAATGCGCACGCGGACACCGCGTTTGCGCGCCGCGATCAGGGTTTTGATCGTCAGGGCGTCGGGCACGAAATAGGAATTCTCGATATCGATGGTCTTGGTTGCCGCGGCGATCGCCAGCAGCACCATCAGGTGCAGGCTCGAACTGCCGCCTTCCGGCGAGCTCGAGAACATCTGCGCATCCATCTCGCCCGCGGGGTCGAGCGGCGGGAAATAGGCGTCGCCGTGCAGGACCTCGCCGGTGGCCTTGATCCAGTTATCGACGAATACGGCCTGCATCTGCGCGACCACGGGACCCGTCACCTCATAGTGCGTATCGCGCCAGTGCTTGGGGTCCTGGGCATGGCCCGTCCACTCGTGCCCCATGCCGATGCCGCCGGTGTAGCCGATTTTGCCGTCGACGATCAGGAGCTTGCGGTGGGTGCGATTGTTGACGCGCCGCCAGTGATACCAGCTTAGTTCGTGATAGATGCGCACCTCGGCGCCGCCCTTCTTGGTCGTCTCCAAAAGGCCTTTGTCCATGGTGCGCGAGCCGATCCAGTCGAGAAGGATATGCACGCGCACGCCGCGTTTGGCCGCATCGGTCAGCGCTTTGCAGAATTCTCCCGCGATTTCGTCGCGGAAGATAAAAGACTCAAACGTGATGCTGACCTTCGCGGTGCGGATCGACTCCAGCATGGCGGGGAACGTGTCGTCCCCGTTCAGGAGGATGCGCACATTGTTGCCGGGCAGGATCGAGGGGCCGAGCAGCACGCCGAGGGAGCGGCGGAAATCGATGTCCGCGCTGGTATAGAGTGTCTTCGGCCGGCGGGTGAGGCGCTTTTCCGCGGTCACAAGGTTGGCGCCGATGAAAATCACGAAAATCAGCACCGGGATGAACGCGATGACCCAATAAATCGAAATCATTGGGACCCCGTTCTCAGGACCCGGAACGCGCGTGAGAAGGCGCCCGCCAAGCAACCGTGCAGGGAACATAAGCGCATAAAATCGAAAATAGGCCGTATCACAATCGCCGCGTATCCGTTGTTGCCCGAACAACGATGGAGAGAAAGATTTGTCACGGGCGAAGGGGCGGGGCGCGGTCCTCAAAAAAGTCTCGGTTCTGATTCCGGTCGTGATGCTTCCGCTCGGAGCCTGGCTCGGATACCGCACATTCGAGGACCGTTCGGCGGCGGAGATCTGGTCGGCGGTGACGGGTCTTCCTGCCTTCCGGCTGATCCTGGCCTTCGCCTGCGCGGCCGGGAGCTATCTGTGTCTGACGGGCTTTGACACCCTCGCCATTCGAACCCTCGGCAAGCGCATCGCCTATCCAAAGATCGCGCTCACGTCCTTCATCAGTCTCGGCATAGGTCACACCGTCGGCGTCGCCGTGCTGAGCAGCGGCGCATTGCGCTACCGGCTCTACGCCGGTTTTGGCCTCACCGCCGGCGATGTGGCGAAAGTCATTTTGCTGTGCGCGGTCACCGTCGGGCTCGGTCTGATAGGCCTCGGGGGCCTCAGCCTTGTCGTTCGGCCTCACCTCGACATCGGCGGATTTGAGATGTCACCCTTTCTCGCGCGCAGTGTCGGCGCTTTATGTCTTGCGCTCCTCGGCCTTTATGTCTTCACGGCATGGCGGCGCAAAACGCCGCTGCATGTTCGCGGTCATGAAATTCGCTTGCCGAATGCGCGCATCGCCATGGCCCAGGTTGCGCTCGGCATCGTGAATTTCGCTTTTGTCGCCGGCACGCTCTACCAACTGCTCGCCGGCGCCGCGTCCTACGGCCAAACGGTTTCCGCCTATGTGATCGCCAATCTCTCGGCGCTCGTCAGCCATGTGCCCGGCGGCATTGGTGTATTGGAGTACGTGATTTCCAAGCTCGTGAACCACGGCGACGTGTTGGGGGCGCTCATCGCCTTCCGCATTATCTATTTCCTCGTACCGCTCACGCTTGCGATCACGCTGCTCATTGCCACCGAGGCCTATCGCTGGCGGCGCAAGAAGCAGAGTTAGTCGTCGTCCTTCTCTCGGCGGATTTCGCCGACCAGCACACCGGCGATCACCAGCGCGCCGCCGATCCAGCCGAAAACACCAAGCCGCTCACCGGCCATGAGACCGATCAGTCCCGCCCACACCGGCTCTGTCGCATAGATGATCGTCGCCCGGGCGGGGCTCACGATCTTCTGCGCCCAGTTCATGGTGAGCTGGATGATGGAGCTCGCAAGGCCCAGCACCGCCGCCGTCGCGACCAACGGCCACGGGATATCCACCGGAACGGTTTCGCCGAACACCGGCATGAGGGTGAACGCCAGGAGCGAAGTCACCGCGAGCTGGATCGCGGTCACGCGCCGCGCGTCGGCCTCGGGCGCGAAATATCCGATGAGCAGAATTTCGGCAGCGAATATAAAGGCGCTGAGGAGGGTGATGAACTCCCCCCAGCCGAGATGATCGAGCCCCGCGCCGCGCGAGCCGATCAACGTCACGCCAAGGAACGCGAGCCCCACCGCCAGCCATGTGGTGAGCCGTGGAGGCCGGCGCAGCACCGCCCACTGCAACAGCGGCACGATGGGCACATAGAACGCGGTGATGAAGGCGGATTCGGAACTGAGGACGTGTTTCAGTCCTTCCGATTGCAGGGTGTAGCCCGCGCAGATCGAAACGCCGATGGCGCAGCCCGCGACGATCTCGCCGCGCGTGACCTGTTTCAAGGTCTTGCCGGCGATGAGGAAGGCGATGGTCGCGGCGATGGCGAAACGCGAGCCCACGAAGAACAGCGGGCCCGACATGGTCACGGCGAATTGAACGGCCAGGAACGTTGCGCCCCAGACCATGGTGATGGCGAGCAGGGCGGCTTCGGCACGCAGACGCAAGATCGGTCCCCCGAGGGGCATTTTCCGAAAAAGTGTGAGCGGTTTTCCGGTAAGAACATGCCCCAAATAAAAAGAATTTTTGGCTAGAAGGTGATCTTCACCGACGCGGCCGAACGTTGAGCGGTTCCGTGATACACCGCTTCGATGTTGTTGCCATCAGGATCCGTCACGAAGGCGGCGTAGTAGCCGGGATGATACGGCCGCTCGCCCGGCTTGCCGTTGTCTTTGCCGCCGGCCGACACGGCGGCGGCATGGAACGCGTCGACCTGCGCGCGGTCCTTGGCTTGGAACGCCAGATGCACACGGCCCGTCAGTTCACCCTGCGCCGCGCGGCTCTCCTTGCTGGAGATGAACAGTTCATCCGCCCAGAAGAAATCCGGCCCTTCGCCGCCGATTTCGAGGCCAAGCGCCGCCAAGGCCGCCTCATAGAATCGGCGGCTCGCCTTCAAGTCCCGCACCACCAGTTGCAGATGGTCGATCAGACGGCCGCGGTGCAGTTCCTGGGCTTCCATATTTGACTCCTCGGGTATTCATTAATGGTTCAACACATTGTCGCGGGCCGCGAATTAATCGCTATTCCTGCGACCCCGGATGTTGCCCGCCGGCATCACCCTACATTGAGAACGTGTAATTTACCCTGTTCACGCTGGCGTGACTGGGGCTCTCCCTTATATAAAGTCGCCGGGGTCGCGGCGTTGGGCGGAAAGTGTAATGACGAACATGTCCAAAGGGCCGCAGGAGGCTGCGCGTGGCGCACTGCCTCCTTTCTTGTCGACGTCTACCATTGAACGCCGGACTCTTGCGGGCGTTCCGCGTAACTATCTCATTGCCGGTGGCATTGCCGCCGTCGCGCTGATTGTGGGCGCGGTGGTGTTCATGCGTCCGAAGGCGCCGCCGCCTGCGGCCGGAGGCGCATCGCCGCCGGTGCTCACCGTGACCGCGGCCAGCCCGCACACCGTCAATTGGGCCGACACCATCGAAATCTCCGGCGCCATCGTGCCGTGGCAGGAAGCGATCATCGGTCCGCAGATCTCCGGCCCGCAGATCACCGAAGTGCTGGCCGAAGTCGGCGATCAGGTGAAAAAGGGCGAAGTGCTCGCGCGTCTCGATAAGGCGCTCCTGCGCGCCGACGAAGCGGTACTTCTCGCCGCCTTCGAACAGGCCGACGCCAACTACAAGCGCGCCGTCGCGTTGAAGGAAAAGGGCTTCATCAGCGAGCAGAACATCCTCTCGCTCGAAACCCAGATGAAAACCAGCCGTGCGCAACTTGAAGCCAAACGCGTGCAGCTCCGTTATGCCGACATTGTCGCGCCGGACGATGGTGTGATCAGTGCGCGCAACGCCACGCTTGGCGCGATCGCGTCGCCCAGCCAGGAACTCTTCCGTCTCATTCGCCAGAACCGCCTTGAATGGCGCGGTGAGCTCTCCGCGCGGCACTTGACCGCCGTGAAGCCCGATCAGGACGTGCGCCTCACGCTGCCTTCGGGCGGCGAAGCGGCGGCGAAAGTGCGTCAGAACGCGCCGGCCCTCAGCGCCGACGCGCGCCTCGGCACCGTCTATGCCGATCTCGCGCCCGGCTCCGAAGCGCACGCCGGCATGTACGCCACGGGCCGCATCATCATCGATCAGCGTCCTGCCATGGTCGTCCCGTCCGAGGGCGTCATTCTGCGTGATGGGCGCACCTATGTGCTCCAGCTTGCCGATGGGAGCGAGACGTCCAAAGTCACGCTCCGCGCCGTGGAAACCGGCCGCCGCGAGGGCTCTGAGGTCGAGATCGTGAGCGGGCTTGAGCCGACGGCGCGTATCGCCGTACGCGGCGCGGGCTTCCTCAATGACGGCGACCACGTGCGCCTCTCTGAAGGACCTAAACCCGCCGCGGCCTCGAAATAGGCGGAGGCACACATGAACTTTGCCACCTGGTCGATCCGGAACCCGGTTCCCACGATCCTCCTGTTCGCGCTTTTGTCGTTCGCCGGGATCTACGGCTTCAAAAGCCTGCCGATCCAGAATTTTCCGGATATCGATCTCCCGGCGGTGAACGTCACGCTGTCGCTGCCCGGCGCCGCGCCGGCGCAGCTTGAAACCGAAGTCGCGCGCCGCGTCGAGGATTCGCTCGCCACGCTCCAGGGCCTGCGTCACCTGCGCACCACCATCACGACAGGGCGCGTCAGCATCAACGTCGAGTTCCAGCTCAACAAGAACCTTTCCGACGCCGTCACCGAAACCAAGAACGCGGTCGACCAGGCGCGCGGCGATCTGCCCGCCGACGTGATGCCGCCGGTCATCACCGCCCAGCAGATCCAGGGCGGTCCGACGGCCGGATACGCCGTTTCGTCCACGCGCCTCGATGAAGAGCAGCTCTCCTGGTACGTCGACGACACGCTTTCGCGCGCCGTGCTCGCCGTGCCCGGTGTGGGCCGTGTCGAGCGTATCGGCGGCGTGCAGCGCGAAGTCACCGTCCAGATCGACCCCGTCCGCATGGCTGGGCTCGGCATTACGGCGGTCCAGGTTTCCCGTGCGCTGCGCCAGGTGCAGCAGGAATCTTCCGGCGGACGCGCCCAAATCGGCGGCGGCGAACAGGCGGTTCGCACCATCGCCTTGGCTCGCCGGGCCGGCGAACTCGCCGCGCTGCCGATCGTGCTTCCCAACGGCAAAAGCGTCAGGCTGGACGAAGTCGCGATGATCACCGACGGCTCGGGTGAACGCACCCAGGCCGCGCGCCTCAACGGCAAACAGGCCGTCGGTTTCCGTGTCTATCGTTCGCGCGGCTACGACGAGGTGGCCATGTCGCGCGGCGTGAAGGCCGCCGTGGAAGCGCTCACCGCCGCCGACCCCAGCCTCGCGGCCATCAAGGTCTTCGACAATACCGAGTTCACAGCCGCCCAGTATGAAGGCTCGATGCACCTTCTGTTCGAGGGCGCGATCCTCGCCATCCTGGTGGTCTGGCTGTTCCTGCGCGACTGGCGGGCGACGCTGATCTCCGCCACGGCGCTGCCGCTTTCCATCCTGCCGGCGTTCGCGGCCATGCAGTGGCTCGGCTACTCGCTCAATACCATCACGCTCCTTGCGCTTGCGGTTATCGTGGGCATCCTGGTCGACGACGCGATTGTGGAAATCGAGAACGTCGAGCGGCACATCAACCAGGGTAAGCCGGTCAAGGAAGCCACCGCCGACGCGGTGAACGAAATCGCCCTTGCGGTGATCGCCACCACCATGACCTTGGTGGTCGTGTTCCTGCCGACGGCCCTCATGAGCGGCATCCCGGGTCTCATCTTCCAGCAGTTCGGCTGGACGGTGGTGATCGCGGTGCTCGCCTCGCTCCTGGTCGCACGCATGTTCACCCCCATGCTGGCGGCGCGTTTCCTGAAGGCCAAACACCGCCCCGAGGAGACCACGGGCCCCATCATGCGCCGCTACGTCGCCGCGGTGGAATGGTGCCTCATGCACCGCAAGACGACCCTCGCCGGCGCCCTCGCGTTCTTCATCGGGTCGGTCGCGTTGGTGCCGCTGATCCCTTCGGGTTTCATCCCCCAGGGCGACGCGGGTATCACCAGCATCCGCGTGGAACTGCCGCCCGGCAGCAACCTCGAGCGTACCCTTGAGACCAGCGAACAGGTCCGCGCCGTGCTCGCCGGCATTCCCGGCGTGAAAGACACCTTCACCGTCATCGGGGGCGGCACCTTCGGCAACGGCCCCGGCGAAGTCCGCCGCGGCAATATCCTCGTTGTCCTTGGGCCGCGCGGCGAGCGTCCGGTCCAGAAGGAAATCGAGCGCACGATGCGCAAGGCCCTTCTGCAGGTGCCGGGCGCCAAGTTCGACATCGGTTTCGGCGGCCAGGGCGAAAAGCTCCAGCTCACCCTGACCAGCGCCGACCGCAACGCCTTGATCGCCAGCACGCGGACCCTGGAACGCGAACTGCGCGGCATCGGCTCGCTGTCGAACGTCAATTCCACCGCCAACCTCGAGCGCCCCGAGATCGTGGTGCGCCCGAACCTGGAACTCGCGGCCGAACGCGGCGTGACGGCGGCCGCGATCGGTGAAACGTTGCGTACGGCCACGGCCGGCGACTTCGATCCGCAGGTCGCCAAGCTCAACCTCGACACGCGCCAGATCTACATCCGCGTGCGCATGCCCGATGAAGCGCGTACGGACATGAACACCATCGCCAACCTTCGTGTCCCCGCACGCAATGGCTTGGTGCCTCTGTCCAGCGTCGCGGACATCAGCCTCGAGAACGGCCCGATCCAGATCGACCGTTACGACCGGTCGCGTTATGTGAACGTAACGGCTGATCTCAACGGCATGCCGCTGGGGGCCGCGCTCAATCAGGCCATGAACTCTCCGGCCGTCAAGACGCTGCCTGACAGCGTGCGCATGATCCGCACCGGCGACGCGGAATTCGTGAGCGAGCTGTTCCGCGGCTTCAACATCGCGCTCATCACCGGCTTTGTGTGCATCTTCTGCGTGCTGGTGCTCTTGTTCCGCGACTTCCTGCAGCCGGTGACCATCCTATCGGCCATTCCGCTCTGCGCGGGCGGAGCCTTCATCGCGCTGCTCATCGGGCGGATCGAGTTGGGCCTGCCGGCCATGATCGGTCTCGTGACCCTCATGGGCATCGTCACCAAGAACTCGATCCTCCTGGTCGATTACGCGGTGATGGGCATCAAGGACCACGGCCTCCCGGTCCACACCGCGCTGCTCGAGGCCTGCCGCAAGCGCGCGCGTCCGATCGTGATGACCACGGTCGCGATGATCGCGGGCATGGTGCCGATCGCGATTGGTCTCGGTGAAGACTCCAGCTTCCGTCAGCCCATGGCGGTCGCGGTCATCGGCGGTCTTATCACCTCGACCGCGCTCAGCCTGCTGGTGGTGCCGGTGGTGTTCATCTACATCGACCGCTTCGAGGACTGGGTCGGCCGTATGCGCCGCCGATTCTCCCATCATGCTCCTGCGGCCGACGCCGCACCGTCATCTCATCCGGCGGAGTGAGTTAGGCGCTGACGTCCGAGGTCGTCTGCGCGAAGGCCGGCAGTTTGCGCAGGCGCGCATCGATTTCCACCAAACGCGGAACGGCCGATAGATTCGCCTTGAACCGGCGGGCGTTGACCATCTGCGGCGCGAGGCAGATATCCGCCATGCTCACGGTATTGCCGAAGCAATAAACGCCCTGCGCCGGGGCGCGGATCACGAGTTCTTCCAGCGCCGAAAGGCCGGTCACGATCCAATGGCGCGCCCATTCCATCACTTTCTCTTCCGGCTGCGCGAGCTCCTTGCGCAGGTAGTTGAGGACCCTGAGATTCTGGATCGGATGGATGTCGGCAGTCACCGCGAAGGTCATCGCGCGCACCAGGGCCCGGTACACCGCATCCGACGGAAGGAGCGCAGGGCTCGGGTACATCTCATCGAGATACTCGATGATGGCGATGGACTGGGTGAGGATGGAGCCGTTGACGTTGAGGCTCGGCACCAGGCCTTGCGGATTGACCGCTTTATAGGCGCCGCCGTGTTGTTCGCCGCCGTCGCGCACGAGGTGGATCTCCGCCTTGGCGGCGTTCAGGCCTTTCAGCGCGAGCGCGATCCTCACCCGGTACGCGGCGGACGAGCGGGCGTAGTCATAAAGTTCGATCATCGTTGACCCCGCCAATCGGAATTTCAACACTTAGGCTTTCGTGACCGTCTGTTCGATGGTGCCGAAGATCGAGCGCCCGGCGCTATCCATCATCTCGATGTGCACCGTATCGCCGAACTTCAGGAACGGCGTGCTCGCCTTGCCGTCTCGGATGGTCTCGATGCAGCGCACTTCGGCCAGGCATGACGAGCCGACCTGTTCGTGGTTGCGGTTCGCCACGGTGCCGGAGCCGACAATCGTGCCCGCGCCCAGTTTACGCGTGCGCGCGACATGCGCGATCAGCTGGCGGAAATCGAAGGTGAGATCGATACCGGCGTTGGGTTTGCCGAACGCCTTGCCGCGCACGTGGCTGACCAGCGGCAGCGAAACCTTGCCGCCGTCCCAGGCGTCGCCCAGCTCGTCCGGCGTCACCGCCACCGGCGAGAAGGCCGTCGACGGCTTGCCCTGATAGAAGCCGAAGCCCTTGGCGAGCTCGGCCGGGATGACGTTGCGCAACGTCACGTCGTTCACCAGCATCACCAGCTTGATGTGTTTCTCGGCTTCGATGGCGGTCGTGCTCATGGGCACGTCGTCGGTCACCACGGCCACCTCGGCTTCGAGATCGATGCCCAGGTCCTCGGAAGTCGCGAGGATCGGATCGCGGGGGCCCAACATGTCGTCGCTGCCGCCCTGATAGACGAGGGGATCGGTGTAGAAGGTCGCCGGCACTTCGGCGCCGCGCGCCTTGCGCACCAGTTCGACGTGCACGATGTAGGCGCTGCCGTCCACCCAGTGATACGCGCGGGGGAGGGGCGCGGCGCACTCCTGCGCCACAAACGGCTGGCGGTCCGCCGCTCCGCGCTCCAGCGCGTCGGCAAGGCTGCGAAGCTTAGGCTCCACCGCGCCCCAATTATCGAGCGCGCCCTGCATGGTCGGGGTGATCACCCGTGCATCCGTGTACCAGGTAAGATCGCGCGAAACCACCACGAGCCGCCCATCGCGGCCGTGTTTCAAAGACGCTAATTTCATTTCCTGTTGGACTCTTTCTGATTGGCTTGGCGCGCTTTCTCATGCACCCAAGCGGCGTGTTGCGGCGCCTTCTTGGTGCGCGCCCATTCTTCTAGCATGGCCGGCGCCACGCGTTTCAATTCGGCATTCTCTTCGGCCGTCCCCGTGTCCACCGCCAGTTCGATGCGATGACCGTTCGGATCGAAGAAGTAGATCGACTTGAACACACCGTGATCCGTGGGGCCGACGACCTCGATCCCGCGCGCTTCCGCCTTTTCCTTCACGGCCAGCTGCGTTTCAAGGCTATCGACCTTGAAGGCGATATGTTGCACCCAGGCCGGCGTGTTTTCGTCACGGCCCATGGTCTTCTGTTCGGGCAGCTCGAAGAAGGCAAGCACGTTGCCGTTCCCCGCGTCCAGGAAGATGTGGAAATAAGGATCGTAAGCGCCGGTGGACGGCACATGGTCCTCGGCAAAGGCGGTCGTGAAGTCCATGCCCAGAAGGCCCCGGTAGAACTCCACGGTCTCCTTGGCGTCCTTGCACCGGTAGGCGACGTGATGAATGCCTTTCAGCATCGTCATGGAACGGTCCTTTTATTTGGGCTGCAGCACGCCGCGGCGAATCTGATCCTCTTCGATGGATTCGAACAGCGCCTTGAAGTTGCCTTCGCCGAACCCTTCATCGCCCTTGCGCTGGATGATCTCGAAGAAAATCGGCCCGATCATCGTATCGGTGAAGATCTGCAGCAAGAGGCGCGGGCCGCCTTCGGTGGTGCCGTCCAGGAGAAGGCCGCGGCTTTTGAGCTGGGCGACGTCTTCGCCATGCCCCGGCAGACGGCTTTCGATCATGTCGTAGTAGGTCGCCGGCGGAGGATCCATGAAGCGCACGCCCTTGGCCTTCAGGGTGTCGAAGGTCTTGTAGATGTCGTTCGTGGACATCGCGATATGCTGAATGCCTTCGCCGCGATAGAGGCGCAGGTACTCTTCGATCTGGCTTTGATCGTCGATCGACTCATTGATGGGGATCTTGATCTTGCCGCACGGCGCGGTCATGGCGCGCGACTTCAATGCGGTTTGTTTGCCTTCGATGTCGAAATAGCGAATCTCGCGGAAATTGAACAGGCGCGAATAGTACTCGGCCCAGAAGTCCATGCGGCCCTTGTAGACGTTGTTGGTCAGATGATCGATCTCGGTGAGGCCCGCGCCGGCCGTATCCTTCACGGTCTCGTCGAACACGAAGTCGACGTCGTAGATCGAGCCCTTCTTGTAGCGGTCGACGAAATAGATCTGGCTGCCGCCGATCCCTTCAATGGCGGGGATGTTCAGTTCCATCGGTCCGGCCGAGCTCGGCACGTCCGCCGCGCCCAGTTCCAGGGCGCGCTTGTGCGCATAGGCGGCGTCTTCCACGCGGAAGGCCATCGCGACGGCCGACGGACCATGCTCGCGCGCGAAGCGGGCGGCGCGGCTTTTCGGCTCGGCGTTGACCAGGAAGTTGATGTCGCCCTGGCGGTACAAGGTCACGTCCTTCGAACGGTGGCGCGCCACTTTCACGAAGCCCAGCATTTCGAACACTTTGCCCAGGTGCGCCGGATCCGGCGCCGTGTATTCGACGAATTCGAAACCGTCCGTGCCCATGGGATTGGCGGTCGAGATGAGGGATGAGGGGGCGAGCATGGAACCTCCGCGGAAGGGATGTGAGTTGAGTCCACAACAATAGCGCTGGAGCCCCGCTACTTTGTTGCTAAGATCGGCCGGCGCGGTATAGGTGAGGCATAAAATTGCGCGTAATATAGAAAACGCGCAATTGGAGGAGCCATGGCGCTGGACGCATTCGATCTCAGGATTCTCGCCGCGCTGCAGGAGAACGGCGGCCTCTCCAATCTCGAACTCGCCAAAAAGGTGGGGCTGTCGCCCTCGCCGTGCCTGCGCCGGGTCCGCGCGCTCGAGGAGCAGGGCATCATCCTGGGCTATCAGGCGCTCATCGATCGCCGCGCCATCGGCCTCGGGATCAGGGCCTTCGTTGAACTAAAACTTGAGCGCCAATCGGAAGCCGCCACTGAAAAGTTCATCGCCCGCGTGAAACGCCTGCCGGAGGTTATTTCCTGCTACCTGATGACCGGATCTCACGACTACCTCCTGGATGTCGTGACCGTGGACATGGAGGCCTACTCCGAATTCACCACCAAGAAGCTCATCTCGCTGCCCGGCGTCGCCGAAGTGCGCTCCGGCTTCGTGCTCAAGGAAATCAGTCATCGCGGCTCGCTGCCGCTGGATCACTTGAAAGCCGCCCGATGAGGCCGCAGCCCATCTCCGCCGCCGCTGAAGCCGCGGTGCTCGCGCTCAACAATCTCAATGCCCAAGAGCTCTCGTGGCTCGAACGGCCCGCCTTGCGCTCCATCGTCGTGCAGGCTTTCTATGCAAAGGCCGTCGGCAACCTGGACGCCTTCCTGCTGGCGCTCGATCACACCGCGGACTACGACAGTCCCAACTACGCTTGGTTAAAAGCGCGTTTCGAGCGCTTCATCTATGTGGACCGTATCGCGGTGGCCGCCGCCGCGCGCGGGCGCGGCCTCGCCCGCCTGCTTTACGAAGACTTGTTCCAACAAACGCAAGCGGCCGGTTACCGTCTCGTGGTGTGCGAGGTCAACACGAGGCCTCCCAATCCCGGCTCCGATGCCTTCCATGCGGCGCTGGGTTTCACCGAAATCGGCCGCGCGGATTTGCCGGGGCGCGACAAGAGCGTGCGTTATCTCGCCCGCCGGTTTTGAAGGTCCTGTTTTACGGAAGATCTATGACTCAAGGCGCTCCCGCACCGGTCTGGATCGCGTTCGGCACCTCCGAATACCGCCGCACAGGCCTCGCCTTTTTTCTCGCGGGCTTCGCGACCTTTTCGCTCCTTTATTGCGTGCAGCCCCTGCTGCCGCTTTTTGCCGAGGAATTCGCCGTCTCGCCCGCGCAAAGTTCGCTGACCCTCTCGCTGGCTACGGGGGCGCTCGCGTTCTCGGTGACGGCGGCGGGCGCGTTCTCGCAAGGCATCGGCCGGCGCGGCCTGATGTTCGCGTCCATAACGAGCGCCGCGCTGCTTCAACTCCTCGCCAGTGTCGCGCCGGATTGGCACATGCTGCTGGCCGCCCGTGCGCTGGAAGGCTTCGTGCTTGGCGGACTTCCCGCCGTCGCCATGGCTTATCTCGCCGAGGAGATCGAGCCCGCGCACCTCGGTAAATCCATGGGGCTCTATGTCGCGGGCACGGCGTTCGGCGGCATGATGGGCCGCATCGGCATGGGCGTGCTCACCGAGTGGGTCTCCTGGCGCCCGGCGCTCGCGCTGTTCGCGGCTTGCTGTTGCGCCGCCGCCCTCGGGTTTCGCTTGCTCCTTCCGCCCTCACGCAACTTCGTGCGGCGGCCGGGCTTAGGTCCAAGGTTTCACTTCAAAACGTTCCGCCATCACCTCGCGAACCGCGGCCTCCTACGCATCTACGCCAGCGCGTTTCTTTCGATGAGCGTCTTTGTCACGCTCTACAACTACATGACGTTCCGCCTGACCGAGGCGCCTTATCTCCTCAGCCAGACCGTCATCAGCATGGTCTTTCTCATCTACGGCTTCGGCGTCGTGTCGTCGTCCATGGGCGGAATGCTCTCGGATAAGTTCGGCGGCCGGCCGCTGCTCATCTTCTCCTACGGCTTTATGCTCATCGGCGTGCTGATCACGCTGGCCGCCAATCTCACGCTCATCATCATCGGGCTGACGGTCATGACGATCGCCTTCTTTATCGTGCATGCGGTCGGCAGCGGGTCCATCGGGCCGCTTTCAGACGGCGCGAAAGCCCATGCCTCCGCGCTTTATCTCCTGTTCTACTATCTCGGCTCCAGCGTCAGCGGCACCGCCGGCGGCTGGTTCTGGGAGCACGGCGGATGGGCCGCCGTCGCCGCGTTCGCCGGGACAAGCTGCGTCCTGGGGCTCGCCCTCGCGTTGTCCACCCGGGCGCGGCCGCGTGGGCCGGCGGCGCCTATCGACGCATGAGTCAACTGTTGACGCCCACCGCGAACGCAGCGCACAGCAGCACGAGGTACATCGCGCCGCCGATGATATTGGCGACAAAGCCGTGGCCGCGCGCCCGCACGGGATCAAGAGTCGTATAAAGATAGCCGCCGACGGCGCCCGCGGGGATCGAAAGCCCTAAAGGCAGCAGCCACTCCGTATCCGGAACGCCGCTTTCCAGTCCGGCGCGCAGATAAATAAGAACCAGAAACAGCCCCAGGACAGAACCCCAGACCATACGCGGCAATTTCTTGGGCGGTTTGTAGAACAGGCGCTGTCTCATGCGCGGATTCCCCCTGACGTGAACAACAAAAGAATCGGCGGCACTGGTGCCGGGCCCCGCTATCGCGGTTAAATCGGGCGAAAATGAGACGCAGGACGTAAGCTTTCGCATCCGTTGAAACGGTGTCGCTAACCCTTCCGATTCCGCGTAATCTTTCGCGCTTCAAGGGAAGGGGAACCCATGACAATCGAACGCCACAGCGCCGTGCCCGGCGTGTTCAGTTTCCAGATGGGCGGCAAGTCCATCTTCTCGACCGTGACCGCTTCGCGCCGTTCGAAGATGATCTTCGTGGCGGGCCAGCTTTCTACCGGCCGGAACGGCGAAGTCGTCGGCGCGGGCGACATGCGGGCGCAAGTCCGGCAGGTGTGCGAGAACATCAGGGCCGCATTGAAAGCCGCCGGCGCCACGTTGGAGGATGTCGTGCAGACATCGACCTTCGTGACCGATTGGAGCAAGTTCCGCGAAGCCATCGACGTGCGTCAGGAGTATCTGGGCAACGCCCAGCCGACCAGCACAACCGTTCAGGTCATCGCGCTCGCGCATCCCGATTACATGGTCGAGATCAGCGCCATCGCCATGATCGCATGAGCGTGTCTGGTTAGCGCCGCAAGTAAAGCCACAGCGTCAGCGGCGCCATCACCACCGTCAGGATCGCCGGCGCGAGCAGCGCCATGACGACATCAATGGTCGTCGCGCCGCCGTTCATGAGGCCTCTGACCGCGGTCGTCATCAGCGTCACCGGGTTCACGTTCACAAACGCGCGCAGCCATCCCGGCATCGTGGCGGGATCGACCATGATGTTGGACGCGAAGACCAGCGGGAACAGGAACGTGAAACCGGCCGTCATGACGGTCATGGGCGTGCGGATCAGAAGGCCGAGCACGATGAAGATCCAGCCCATGCCGAAGCCGATCGCAAACAGCATCAGGAACGCCGCCACGACGCCGAAGACACCTGCGCCAGGCCGGTAACCCAGCGCGAGACCGATGGACAGGATGATCGCGCCCGCGATCAGGTGACGCAGTACGTCGCCGACCATGAGCCCGGCGAACGGCGAAAGCGACCAGATCGGCAGCGAGCGGAAACGGTCGAACAGGCCTTTCGACAGATCCGTGGAAAGTCCCATGCCGGAATAGACCGCATTGAAACTCACGGTCTGCACCAGGATGCCGGGGATGAACACTTGCAGATATTGCGCCGGGCTTCCGGCAAGCGCGCCGCCGAAGACAAACGTGAACAGCAGGGTGAACATGATCGGTGTCATGACCAGGTCGAACATCTGTTCGGGCACGTAGCGGAATTTCAACGCCGCGCGCCAGCCGAAGACCAGCGCGTTCGAGAGGCCTGACGGCTTCGGCGGCCGGGCGACACCCAGCAGGATCGTGGACGAGGCGTCGTTCATTGTTTCTGCTCCTCTCGGGCGCGCTCGCGGCCCGTCAGGCTGAAGAACACTTCATCCAGGCTCGGCGATCCAAGCGCGAAGTCCGACACGTCGATGCCTTGCGCGGCCAGTGCGGCGACCGCATCGGCTGCGGCGGCCGGCGATCCGGCCACGACGGCCAGTTCTCCGCCCTCGGCGCTGCGCCGTACGTTATGGCCCAAGCGTTGCTCGAGGATCTTCACCGCGTCTTCAATGCGGGTGTGATCCTCGATATGCACATGCAGGAAGCCCGAGCCGACTTGCGCCTTCAGTTCGCGGCTGGTGCCCTCGGCGATCTTCTTGCCTTTGTCGATCACCGCGATGCGCGCGGCCAATTGGTCGGCTTCTTCGAGATACTGCGTGGTGAGGAGGATCGTGACGCCGGCGTTCGCGAGGCGGCGGATCATTTTCCACACCGACTGGCGCGCCGACGGGTCGAGGCCGGTGGTCGGCTCGTCCAGGAACAAGACGCCCGGCGTCACCACCAGCGACGCGGCGATATCGAGACGGCGGCGCATGCCGCCCGAGTAATCCTTCACCTGGCGCGCGGCCGCATCGGTGAGTTCAAAGGCGGCCAGCAGATCGTCGGCGCGTTTCTTGGCGCCCGCACCTCGGAACCCCCACAGGCGCGCCAGCAGCACCAGGTTGTCGCGGCCCGTCAGGTCTTCATCGAGCGAGGCGAACTGGCCGGTCATGGCGATGGCCGCGCGCACGTCGGCGGGCGCGGCGATGAGGTCGTGGCCCATCACGGTTGCCGATCCGCCGTCCGGGCGCGACAGCGTGGCGAGCATGCGCATGAGGGTGGTTTTTCCGGCGCCGTTGGGCCCCAGGATGGCGAAAATCATGCCGCGCGGCACGTCGAGATCGATGCCGTCCACGGCATGGACCTCGCCGAAGCGCTTGATGAGCCCGCGCGCGGCGATGGCGAGTTGGTCGTTCATAGTGGGTTTTTTCCCCGGGACTGGGCGCCGAGAATACCGGCCTGTCTCGTTCCCTCAAGGCGGAAAACGGGAAGGGCTTATGCCTCGGTGTCGGCGCCGCGCTTGACCCTATACCCGCCGCGCCCTCCGGAAAGGGAAAATTCTTCCCCTAAGGGCGCTTTTCGTAGGAGGCGGTTAACCCCCAAGAGGCGTATATAATGCGGAAGGGAGCGGCCGCATTGACCCACGGGCGGCCCTTACTAGGTTGGGGAGCGACCTAAAAGGAAAGACGGGTATGAACAGCTTTGCGAAGGCCGTCCTGGCCGCCGTTACATTGGCTTTCACCGGCGCGGTTTTCGCGCCGACGGCCGGCGCCGATAGTATCGAGCCGCGTATTAAGGATCGGCGAATCGGCTATGCCATGACGCGCCGCGCCTGGGCCGTGCACCGCACGCCCGGCTTCAAGGTCGAATGCCCGAACGGTCTCAACGATGGTCCGCGCGAACAGTTCGCCCAACTCTTCCCGCAGGACAAAGGCCAGAAGTGGTCGCTTGAGCAAAGCCAACTCGCCCGCGAAGGCGACATCTATTTCCCGGGGCGCAGCGAAGACGGCTTCGTTTTCAAGGAAGCTCAAGGCAAGATCGCGCCCGGCCTCAATCTCGACGGAAAAACCGACGCCAACGACTTCACCGACACGGACGGCGTGAAGGGCGTCGACAACCAACTTTTCCGCGCGCTCGGCTGCTTGGCCGGTTGGAACGGCGACGGCATCCCGTTCATCAATTTCCAGGACACGACTTATCTCCGCCGCCACATCTCGAACCGCTACATGTTCGAGATCAGCGAGGTCGACGATCTCGTCAACGATCCGGACGTCACGGTCACCACCTACCGCGGTCTCGATCCGCTTTTGTCGGACGCCACCGGCGACGGCTTCGTTCCGGGCGGGACGCAGCGTGTCGATGAACGCTTCGGCAAGATCTACCAGGCGCGCCTGAAGGGTAAGATCGTCGACGGCGTGCTGATCACGAACGAACCCGTCGACGGCCTCATCCCGAACTCGATTGCCTTCGACACCAGCGGCCACCAATTGCTGCGCGGCATGCAGTTCCATCTCAAGCTGACGCCGGACCGCGCGTCGGGGATCATCGGCGGCTATGCCGACATCTACAGCTGGATGCTGCAATTCAAGACCAGCTGGGGCACGCATCACGCCGCTTACGGTCAAGTCGCGTCGCAGTCCCTGACCCGCGCGATGTACCGTCTCGCCGATGGGTATCCGGATCGGACCGGCCAGAACACGGCGCTTTCCGCCGCGCTCGATGGCGATTGGATCCAGGTCTATATCGAGCATCCGCCGAAAGCCGTGGCGGCCGATCAGGCCGTGCCCGCCTCGCCGATCGCGGCAACGCAGCGCTAAAGAAAAAACACAGCCGGATCGCTCCGGCTGTGAAGATATTTCCGATGGCTTCGAACGGCACCCCACCGATTTCCATCGCCGGCTGCGACAAGGATCTTGCCGGCTTCGCCGCTGCGCTCGGCGGCAGTTTCACGCGGACCGGGTTCGCGGTCATTTCCGATCACGGCATCCCTCAAGGCGTCATCGATCACGCGTTCGGCGTCGCGCGGCGATTTTTCACGATGCCGGATGATGCGAAACGCCGGTACTGCGTGCCGGACGGCGCCGGTCAGCGCGGATATACGCCTTTTGGAATCGAAACGGCCAAGGGTGCGGCCCGCGCCGATCTCAAGGAATTCTGGCACGTCGGCCGCAATCTGCCGGCCGGTCACCGGCTTGCGCCGAACATGCCGGCGAACCTCGTCGTCACCGAAGTCCCTGAATTCAATGCGGCGACATACCGCCTGTTCGAGGCGATGGATGCGCTCGGTCTGCACATTCTGAGGGGCGTCGCGGTTTATCTTGGGCTGGCGGCCGACTTCTTCATGGACAAGGTTGCCTCCGGCAACAGCATCTTGCGTCTCCTGCACTATCCGCCCATGGAATCCGGCGCCGTGGGCGTGCGGGCCGGCGCGCACGAGGACATCAACGTCATCACCCTTCTGCTCGGCGCGGAGGAGGCGGGTCTTCAGCTGCTGGGGCGCGACGGCGCATGGCGCGATATCGATCCGCCGCCGGGCTGTGTCGTGGTGAACGTCGGCGATATGCTGCAGCGGCTGACGAACCATGTGCTGCCCTCGACGACGCACCGCGTGGTCAATCCGAAGCCTGAACGCGCGGGCTTTTCCCGTTATTCGCTGCCGTTCTTCCAGCACTTCACGTCGGACTTTACCATCGATGTGCTGCCGGGCTGCATCCGCGCCGATCGCCCCAGCCGCTATCCGCGGGCCATCACCGCGGATGCGTATCTCCGCGAGCGCCTGTCCGAGATCAAGCTGAAGGCGTAGCGCCGTCCGCGGTCCGGCCCCTTAGTTCCAAGTCAGGACACCTACGATGGCGCCGGCGATGCATGTCGCCAGCGTGCCCGAGATGAGGGTCTTCGGCGCCAGCGCCGCGATGTCGTTGCGGCGCTCCGGCACCATCGCCGCGAGGCCGCCGATCATCGTGCCCAGCGACGCGAAGTTCGCGAAGCCGCACAGCGCGTAGAGCATGATCATCTCGGTGCGCGGCGAGATCGTGCCGTCCGGCAGGCGGATCATTTCATCGTAGGCGATCACTTCATTCAGCACCGTTTTTGTGCCGAGGAGTCCGCCCGCCGTCACGGCCTCGCTCCAGGGAATCCCCAAGAGCCAGGCGAGCGGCGCCATGACCCAGCCGAAAATGCGCTGCAGCGTCAAAGGCGCGCCGCCGATATCCGGCGTCACGGCGTTGATCGTCGTGTTGACCATGTACACCAGCGCGACGAGCACCAGGATCATGCACATCACGTTGAGCCACAATTGAATGCCGTCGAGCGTGCCGCGCGCGATGGCGGCCATGGCGTTTTCACCTTCACGGCGCCCTTCAATGGCGACATCGCCGGGGTCCGTGTTCTGCTTCAGCTCGGCCTCATCGGGCGGCATCATCAGGAACGCGACGGCCACGGCCGAGGGCGCCGAGATGATGGACGCGGCGATCAGTTGGCCGAGCGCGTTCGGGATCGCGTTGGAAAGGATGGTGGCGTACAGCACGAGCACGCTGCCCGAGCTCGAGGCCATCCCGGCGGTCATGATCACGAACAGTCCCGCGCGCGTTTCGCGGCGCAGATAGGGGCGCACCACCAGCGGCGATTCCACCATGCCGACGAAAATGTTCATCGCGCTCGAAACGCCGGCGGGGCCGTCGAGACCGATGGTCCGGCGCAGCACCCAGGCGAAGCCGCGCACCACCGGCTGGATGATGTGCCAATGGAACAGAAGCGCCGACAGCGCGCCGACCACCAGGATGATCGGCAGCGCCTGGAAGGCGAAGATGAAGGCCGAGCCGGCCGGGTTTACATCGAACGGCAGGGCGGCGCCGCCCAGATAGCCGAACACGAAGGAGCTGCCGGCATGCGTCGCATCCGTCAGCACGTTCATCGCGTCGTTCAAGACGGACAGGCTGTTGCGCAGGAGCGGCACTTTCAGCAGCAGCACGGCGAGCAGGAACGTGAGGCCGACCCCGACAACGACCGGACGCCAGATCACGGTGCGCGAGCGGTCGCGCACAAGCCAAGCCAGGCCAACGAGGGCGAACAGCCCAATGGCGCTCTGTAGCGGTAACACTGTGTGAGTCCCCGTTTGTAGATCCCCTCATCCAATTCGTAGCGCGCCGACAGGCCGGTTGGTGAGCGAAAAACCAGCCAAAAACGCAGGTTTTTCTGTTGTCTTTTGCCGCGCGGCTCATCAAGTGCTTGAATTCCGCGCGATACCTTCGGTTGAAAGCCGCCCGCGGGCGCAGTATGTTGCCCGCCTTCGTTCACAACGGCGGGTGGCTGACCATGCAGAGCAGCATCCATGACAAGGTCCGAAAGCGTCACTAGCACGCTTTAATCCGCGCGCGGGGTCCGCCCCGCGGCGCGTTTGGAACTGAACCGCCGATCCCGGCGTTTGCCGGGCTTCCTGAACAGATACCGAATTGGAGCCGGCGCGCATGCGCCGACGCATCATATGTCCGTCAAAAGAAAACCGCGCGCCGATGCGATGCGCGCCGTCCTCGCCTTCACGTTCCGTCATTGGGCGAAGCAGCCGCGTTATGCGGCCTTCATCGCGCTCGCCATGTGCGGCGCGACGCTGACCGAGATTTTCGTGCCCGTGGTCGCGGGGCGGCTGATCGACGCGCTCGTGCAGAACGCGGCGGAGAAGATCCTCCCGTTGTTCCTGGCCATGGCCGCGCTGGGCGCGGGCATGGTCGTGCTGCGTCACACGGCCTGGATGTCGATCATCACCTTCACGCTTCGGATCATGCGCGATGTGGCGCAGGACACCTTCCACCGCGTGCAAAGGTTCTCCACCGACTGGCATGCCAATACCTTCGCCGGGTCCACGGTGCGTAAGATCACGCGGGGCATGTGGGCGCTCGACATGCTGCACGATACGATCCTCCTGGCCCTGACGCCGTCCCTGGTCGTGCTCGTCGGCACGATGATCCTGCTCGGCCTGCAGTCGCCGCTGCTGGGCATCGTCATGGCCGTCGGCGCGGTGTTCTATGTGACGCTGACCGTGATCATGGCCACGCGTTTCGTCGCGCCGGCCTCGTCGCTGTCCAATGCCTGGGATACGCGCATGAGCGGGTTTCTCGCCGATACCATCAGCAGCAATGCGGTGGTGAAAGCGTTCGGCGCGGAAACACGCGAGGATACGGGACTGGCGCGCGTGCTCGGCAAGTGGAAGCGCCGCACCGGCCGCACCTGGAGCCGCGGCACCTGGTCGGGCACCACGCAGATCGCGCTGTTGTGGCTGGTGCGTCTCGGCCTCATCGGTACGGCGCTTTACCTGTGGGCGCGCGGCGAAGCTTCGCCCGGTGACGTGGCTTACGTGCTCACCAGCTACTTCATCATGCACGGTTACCTGCGCGATATCGGTCAGCACGTCCAGCATCTCCAGCGCTCGGTGAACGACATGGAGGAAATGGTCGCCATGTACGGCCAGCCGCTGGGGATCGAGGACCGCGCCGATGCGAAGCCGGCCCGTCTCACCGCCGGCGAGGTGAAGTTCGACCGCGTCACGTTCCGCTACGGCGGTCACGACACGGCGTTGTTCGACGGCCTGTCCGTCCTGATCCGAGGCGGCGAACGCGTCGGCCTTGTCGGTCACTCGGGCTCGGGTAAAACCACGTTCGTGAAGCTGATCCAGCGTCTGTACGACGTGACGGACGGCCGTGTGCTGGTCGACGGGCAGGACGTGCGCGGGGCGACGCAGCAGTCGCTGCGCGCGCAGATCGCCATCGTCCCGCAGGAACCGGTGCTGTTCCACCGCAGCCTGGCCGAAAATATCTCCTACGCGCGGCCCGGCGCGTCGCGGGCCGAGATCGAACAGGCCGCGCGCCTTGCCAACGCGCACGCGTTCATCGCGCGTCTTCCCAAGGGCTACGAAACCCTTGTGGGTGAGCGCGGCGTGAAGCTGTCGGGCGGTGAACGCCAGCGGGTTGCATTGGCCCGGGCGTTCCTCGCCGATGCGCCGATCCTGATCCTGGACGAAGCGACCTCGAGCCTCGATTCAGAGTCCGAGGCGCTGATTCAGGAAGCCATCGGGCGTTTGATGAAGGGCCGTACCGCCATCATCATCGCGCACCGCCTCTCGACCGTGCGCGCGCTCGACCGCATCCTCGTGTTCGATCGCGGCCGTATCGTCGAGGACGGCGATCATCGGGCGTTGCTCGCCAACGAAGCCGGTCTCTATCGCCGTCTTTTCGACCGCCAGGCCGGCGCGATCGGCGATCCGCTTGTATTGATTGACTCCCCGCAGGCGCGCGAGGACGCGGCGTTCGAAGACGCCGCCGAAGAGGCGTAAGGGCTGTTACAAAACAGGGGCGTCGTGTCACGCGGTTGTCGTTGCTCAACCCCCTGATTTTGTTGCACGCTCTTCCCGTATTTTCTGCTTAGGGAGGAGCCCTCCATGCACATCAAGAAACTGGGACTGTTAAGTGTCGGCTTGGCGATGACCTTGGCCGCCTGTTCGGAGCCGGCCGGCACGTTGCCCGCGGCGTCCAAGGCGCTCGATGCGCCGAACACGGCGTCCATCAGCTTCACCGGCACGGGCAAGTGGTATCAGTTCGGCCAGGCTCCGGTGCCGAACCAAGCGTGGCCGGCGTTCGACGTGTCCGCGTACACGCAAACCGTCTCCTACGCCGATCCGCCGGCGGCGCGCGTCGAAATGACGCGCCTGCAGGTCGTCGATCCGAACCGGATGCGGCCTGCGCCGGTCGAACAGAAGGTCGATCAGTATGTCCTCGGCACGCTGGCGTGGAATGCGCCTCCGGGCGGCGCCGTCGCGGCCCAGCCGGGCGCGGTCGAAGAACGCACGGTTGAAATCTGGGCGACGCCGCACGGTTTCCTGCGCGCCGCGGCTGCCAATGAAGCGACCGTCACCGCCGCCAACGGCGGGTCCGAAGTGGCCTTTTCGGTCGGCAATCTGAAGTTCACCGGCTCCATCAACGCGCAAAGCGAGGTCACGCGCGTTGCCGCCGCGTTCGATAACCCGGTTACCGGCGACACGCCGGTCGAGTTCACCTACTCCGGCTACAAGGACTTTGGCGGCGTACGCTTCCCGAGCCGTATCGTGCGCAGCCAGGCCGGTTTCCCGGTTCTCGAGATCGATGTCGCCTCGGTCGCCAAGAATGCGCCCGCGGCCTTCGCGGTTCCCGACGAGGTGAAGAGCTACACCGCGCCGCCGGTCAATGTGGAAGTCGAGAACCTCGCCGACGGCGTCTACTATCTGCGCGGCGGCAGCCATCACAGCCTGCTCATCGACCAGGCGGATCACCTCGTCGTCGTGGAAGGCCCGCAGAGCGAAGCGCGCGGCCAGGCCGTCATCGACAAGGCCAAGGAACTCGTTCCGAACAAGCCGATCCGCTATGTCATCAACACGCATGTGCATTTCGATCACTCGGGCGGTCTGCGTCCGTTCGTGGCCGAAGGCGCGACCGTGGTGACGGCCGAGGCGGCGCGTCCGTTCTATGAAGCGGCCTGGGCCAACCCCCGCACGCTGAACCCGGACGCCATGAGCAAGAGCGGCAAGGCGGCGACGTTCGAAGTCGTCTCCGACAAACTCGTGCTCACCGACGGCAAGCGCCCGATCGAGCTTCATGCCTTTCAGGGCAGCGGTCACGCCGACGGGTTCCTGATGGTCTATCTCCCCAACGAGAAGATTCTCGTCGAGGCGGACGCCTGGTCGCCGATGGCGCCGGATGCGCCGCCTCCGGCCACGCCGAACCCGTATAACGTCAATTTGTACGAAAACATCGAGCGGCTCGGCCTGGACGTCGCCACGGTCGCGCCGATCCACGGCCGCCGGGTCACCCTCGCGGAGTTGCGCCGGGATATCGGCGTGCCTGAACCCGCCGCGAAGGCCAAGGCGAAAGCCAAATAACCCTAAGTTATATAGAGAGAGTCTCGCGTACGAGGCCGGCCTTAGGGCCGGCCTCGTTATTTATGTGCTAGGTTTGCGGCCTGATGATGGGGGGCCGTCGTGCCGACTACGAGAATGCAAAATACGGCGTCGAAGACAACGGCCTGGGTGGCCGTGGCTCTCGCGCTCGGCTTGACTCTCACCGCTGCCGTAACGTGGCGGCAGGTGCTGGAAAACCGGAAGACGGCCGATGCCGCCGTGCGTGCCGCCGCCGAACGTGTCGCGACGGACGTCACGGAACGCCTCTTTCTCTATCAATATGGGCTGCGGGGCGCGCGCAGCACCATTCTGACGACGGGCGAGATCGGCATTAACAATGCCGTTTTTGAGCGCTTTGCCAACTCGCACGACATCGACCGGGAATTTCCCGGCGCACGGGGGTTTGGCTTCATCCGCCGCGTGCCGCTCGCCGGCGAAGCGGCCTACGTGGCGCGTATGCGCGCGGAGGGGCGGCCGAACTTCAATATCACCGAACTCGGGCCGGTTGCGCGTGAGCGCATGGTGATTGAATACATCGCGCCGTTGAGCGGCAACCAAGAGGCGGTTGGCCTGGATATCGCCTCCGATCCCAAGCGGCGATTGGCCGCTGAAATATCCATGCGAACCGGAGAGGTCGTCATTACCGCGCCGATCGCGCTTGTCCAAAATCCCGACAAGACGCAAAAGGCATTCCTCATAATGATGCCGATCTACCGTTCAGGGAGGCTGACCCGTACCCCGGAAGAGAGGGAGGCAAACGCTCTCGGGTGGTCGTACGCGCCATTGACCATAAACGCGGTGATGCAGCATCTGCGGGTGGATCAAACGCAGCTTCATCTGGCGTTGCGCGACATCACCAACGTGGGCGCCGAGGAGGTCATATATGAATCCGCGCACGACGCCGATCAGCCGCGCGCGTTCACGCAAGGACTCGTGCGTGTTGTTTATGGCCGGCAGTGGGTGGTCGAGGTCGGAGCGCATCCGGCCTTCATTCAAGGTCTCAATCTCACGCGGCCGGAATCGGTGGCGATTATCGGTATTCTCGCCAGCCTGTTGCTCGCGGCGCTTGCCGGCGCCGAAAGCGTCAGTCGCCGGCGCAAGGCCGTCATCTCGGCGCGCATGGCGGATTTCAACGCCCAACTCGAACGTCAGGTGATCGAGCGGACCGATGAACTGATGCAGGCCAAGGCTGCCGCGGAAGCCGCCAATGCCGCGAAGGGCAGATTCCTCGCCATCATGAGTCATGAGTTGCGCACGCCGATGGCCGGGGTGCTCGGAATGGGCGAGCTGTTGATGGGTTCGGACCTGAAGGCCGATCAGCAACGCCTGATGAATACGTTGATGGGTTCGGCGCGCACGCTCCTGGGTTTGCTCAACGACATTCTCGATTTCGCGAAGATCGAAGCGGGCCGCGCCGATCTGGAGGATGTCGACTTCTCGGTTCGGCAGGTTATCGGCGATGTGCGCGAGGCTTTGACGCCGCTCGCTTCGGCAAAAGGCAATGTCATCGAGACAAAGGTCCACGAGTCCCTCTCGCCGGCTCAGCGCGGCGATGCAAAGCGCTACGGACAGATTGTCATGAACCTTGTCGGCAACGCCAATAAGTTCACGACGAAGGGACGAATTTCCATCGAGGTAAAGGCATCATCGCTCGGGGACGGGCGGCTTCTTGTCGAGACCACCGTCACCGACACCGGTGTCGGCATCGCGGCCGACAATCGCGAGCGCCTGTTCCAGCCTTTCGAGCAGGAAGATACATCCACTTCGCGCAGGTATGGCGGGACAGGTCTCGGCCTCGCGATCAGCAAGACTCTCGCCGAACTCATGGGCGGCCGCATCTGGCTGGAGTCGGAACCGGGTATTGGCTCGGCGTTCAGTTTTACCGTGGTGCTGCGCGCGGGGGACCCCACGAAAGCCGCCAGCATCGCGGACGCCGCGCGCGGCGACGCCGATGCGATGAAAACCGCGGCGCGCCCCTTGCGCATCCTTGTGGTGGAGGACAACGAGACCAACCGCATGCTTGCGATCCGGTTGCTGTCGAAAGCGGGCCATATCGTAACGGCGGTGGAGAATGGCGCGGCGGCGGTCGTGGAGTTTAGCCAGGGCGAGTTCGATATTGTGCTGATGGACATGCAGATGCCGGTCATGGACGGGCCGGACGCCATGCGCGTTATCCGGGCGGAGGAGCGGCCGCCCGCTCATGTGCCGATCATCGCGCTGACAGCCGACGCGATGCGCGAAAACCGCCGTGAATATCTCGAAGCCGGGGCCGACATGATCATGACGAAGCCGGTCAATTGGTCGCTTCTGGCGGCTGAAATGGAGCGTCTGACGCGGGGCGGCGCAGCCGCGGCAGCGCCGATGGTCCGTGCGGCGGCGCCCGATAGTTCCGCGGCGGTGCTCAATCTTCCGCTTCTTGCGGAAATGCTCGAGGAGCTTGGCAAGGGGTTGTTCCCCCTTCTGGAAGACGTCTCGCGCGAAACGAACCGCTATATCGAGCTCTTGCGTGAAGCGTCGATCCGCGGCGAAACCGAGGCCGTGCGGCGGACCGCGCATGCCCTCAAAGGCCTCGCCTCGCAATTCGGCGCGCCGCGCCTGGCGGCGATCGCGGCGCGGGCCGAACAGGGGGCCAAGAAGGGCGAAAGCGTCGAAAACCTGCTGGCCGAAATCGAGGCTATGGCCGGGGAAGCGCTGACGGCGCTCGGCGCCTGGCGGTTGGACGTTGCGCAACGTGGCAAGTCTGCGACGTCCGCCGGCTGAGTGAGGTAAAAGCGCGCAAGGGTTCGGCGAGACGCCACGAGCCCCTGGACACTGCCCCCTAAACGTCGAAAACTATCGCTAACCCGCCCGTGGCCGCGGAGAGATCGTGGATACCTACCGGGATTCGTCGTCGGAAGAAAAGTCGCGCGTCGGTGCGCAAGCGCCGGCTCAAGCGCTGTTCTCGCCCAGGCCGCTGCCCTTGCAAATTCGGCTGCTCGCGCTTGTGGCGGGGACGCTGGTGCCGATGCTGCTGCTCACGGCCGCGGTGGTTTTCCAAAGTTATCAGCGTGCCAAGGACGCCGCGGCCGAGCAAGTATTGCAAGTCACGCGCGGCACAATGATCGCGGTCGATCGCGAACTTCGCAATCAGATCGCGGCGCTCGAGGTGCTTGCGCTGGAACCCAGTCTTCAGGCCGAAGACCTGTCGAACTTCCGTTCCGACGCCGAGCGGTTCCTCACGCGTTTTCCCGAAGATACGGGAATTTCCGTTGCCGACGAGAAAGGGGCGCAGCTCTTCAATACGTTCGCGGGCGCTTTCCCCACGCTCGCGCGCCCCGAGGTCCTCGAAGCCGTCGCGGCGGTCTTCGCCGGCCAGGGCCCCCAGGTCTCCAACGTCTATCTCAGCCGCCGCAGCGGCGAGGTGACCTTCACCGTTGTCGTGCCGGTCATGCATGACGGCAAAGTCCTGCATGCGCTCGCCTTCAACCCGCCGCGTGCGAGTTTCGCGGATATCTTGCGCCGTCATGATTTGAGGGAAGGCTGGGTGCTCGCGGTCTTCGATCGGACGGCGCATCACGTCTCCCGCAGGCCGAGCCTGTCCGAAAAGACCATTACATCCGCTTCGGATTCTCTACGCGCCGCGTTGTCGACGGACGCCGAGCGCCTGACAGAAACCACGTCCGTCGAAGGTACGCGGGTTCTGACCGCCTTTACGCGGTCTCCCGAAACGGGATGGGTTGTCGCCGTCGGCGTGCCTGTCGGCCAATATCAGGCGCCGACGCTGCGTTCGCTTGCGACCACGTTGAGCATCGGCGCCCTGCTCATCTTGTTTGGC
>JAYRTJ010000002.1:0-95547 GCA_041919675.1 Rhodospirillaceae bacterium
CAAAAAGCTGGTGCGCGATTGCGTCGTTCTGACGCCGGCCAATGTCGCCGGTCTCGCCTGGCTGCCGGAGACGTGCGCCTACCGGCTGGTCGCCGCGGGCGAAGATCTGCCCGCGTGGCACCCGCTCGTCACCCGCGATCCCGAGAGCGTGCACGCGGCGGGCATCTCCGTGCGCGGACGCGTCATCTCGGAACGCGACGCGGGCCCCTTGGAGGACCACGTCGTTCCATGAGACCGAGCGCCGGCTTCGATGTCGAGCTTGATCTGACCCTGGCCCTGCCCGCCGATCTCGCCGCGCGCGTCGTCTGCGTTCACAACCCGCGCGCCCGGCGGCTCTGCGTGCGCCTCGATCCCGGCGCCGGGCAGATCGTCCTGGTGCGGCCCAGGCGCGCGAGCGCCGCCGTCACATTGAAATTTCTGGCGGGCCGCGTGGACTGGATCAGGCGGCATCTGTCCGCGCTGCCGGCGCCCATCCCCTTCGCCGACGGCGCCAGCATTCCCATCGCCGGCAAGGATCATACCTTGCGCCTCGCGCCCGAGAGCCGCGGCGGCGTGTGGCGCGACGGCGAGACGGTGATGATTTCGGGCAAGCCCGAATTCGCGGCGCGCCGCGTGACGGACTGGCTGAAGGAAGAAACGCGCCGCCTGCTGACCCCCATGGTCCATACGATGGCCGGCGCGATCGCCTGCAAGGTCAGCCGCGTGACCGTGCGCGATACCCGTTCACGCTGGGGAAGCTGCGCCCCGGACGGACGCCTGTCCTTTTCTTGGCGCCTGATCCTCGCGCCGCTGCCCGTGCTCACCTATGTGGCCGCGCATGAGGTCGCGCACCTCAGGCACCTCGATCACGGGCGCGCCTTCTGGCGCACCGTCGACGAGGTGCTGGATTCTTACGTCAGCGATCCTGAAACGCGCCGTGCCGCCGGTTTAGCGCGCGATTGGCTGAACCGGAGCGGCGCCGCGCTGCATCGGTACGGATGAGGTCGCGGCCGAGGCAACCGCCGTCGTGCGGCGGCCCTGGTGCTTGGCGACATATTCCGCGAAGGCGTTCAGCCGGTAGATGAACGGCTTGCGCGCCTGCTGGCGATTCGGGTGGTCGGCATCGCGATAGAAGACGTGACCGCCGATCATGGTGGTGGTTTCATAGTTGCCGGTCCACGACGGGCGCACATGATCGGCGTGATACCAAAGCGCGCCGCCCGTGGGATCGGGGATCGAAGAGTCTTTCTGCAGCATCGCCGCGGCGATTTTCAGCGAGGTGCGCCAGGCGTCGGCTTCATACGGCGTGTCGGCGCGGTCGTCGCAGAACCACGAGAACTGACACTTGTTGAGCGCGCCCTGGAAGAAATTCTGCTTCACCACTTCGCAAATGTTCGAGGGGAAGCGCGAATCCATCGCGCGGTTCATGACCACCTGGGCGACGGCGATACGCCCCGCCATGGTCTCGCTGCGCGCTTCCCAATAGTCGTTGAGCGCCAGGCAGACGAGTTCGTCCTTGGAGACGACGATCGAGGACAGGTCGATATAGAGGTCGGAGGGGATGTCGGCGGCCCGGGCCGCCGTCGCGCCGGCGGCCGCAAACGCAAGCACAGCCACACACGCGCGCAAAGCGGCGCCGGCCTGAGAGAGGAAGCTTGATCGGATCACAGCACGTCTTCCTTGTCTAAATCGACAGAGCACCGCCGCCGGGATGTGAACGCCCGTTGTATCGTCGTGTTCCCTGTGATCTCGGCCAGCTCCGGTTGTGTGCTGGCTCTCGTTGGTACCTAAAACTCCCGGTCCGCAAGCTAGAGCGTCTCTCCCCACTCTCCGCGGTCGGCCCCCCTTATGGGGGTGCGCCTTTGTGTTGGGCGGATAATTGGGAGCGACCGAATATCCTGACAACCCAAATATTCTTGCGCAAATATGGTTAAACGGAGGTGGATCATTGCTTTGTTTGACGCGATCCCGTCACGATCTGTCCAAATTGAAATTAAATTACGCGTTTACATCCCTTAAGAGCACCAACGTGGTGGAAATTTTGAACTGTATTTCAGTGGCTTGGGGGATGCCGGGCGGCGTTGACGAGGATGGCAGCCCAAACCGCCGGACCTCGAAAAATTTGAAAGAAAATTTCAAAGAAATATCGATTTTTCGGGCCTTTTTGTGATGATCCACACAGAGAAAGCGTGATTTCATTGGGAGTCGCGCTACTTTTCCGCGCAAAACCCCACTGAAATAAGGCTCCGTCCACCCGCGCCGCGGTCTTAGCTTTTGAAAACCGAGAGGAAGCGGCCGATGAAATCCTCGTTCTCCGGCGCCATGCCGGGAAGGAGGCGCGGCTCATGGCCCACATGGGCTTCGGTCATGACGTCACGCCAGATCAGCGCCGGCAGACCGCCGCCGGTGACGCCCTTCATGCTGGCGCCTTCGTCGTTGCCGACCCAAACGCCGGCCACGAAGTCGGCGGTGAATCCCATCATCCAGGCGTCGCGGAAGTCCGAGCTGGTGCCGGTCTTGCCGGCCGCGGGGAGTCCAAAGGCCGCGGCGGTGCCGGTGCCCTGGGTGATCACCTGGGTCATCATATGATTCATGGTGGCCACGACCGGCGGCTCCATGACCCGGCCGAAACCGCCGCCGCCGCGCTTATAAAGGATCTTCCCTTCGCGGTCGGTGATCATGGTGATCGCGTAAGGGGCCGCGCCGAAGCCGCCGTTGGCGAAGGGCGCATAGGCGCCCGCGAGTTCGAGCAGGGTGACTTCGCCCGACCCCAGCGCCAGCGACAGCTCGGGCTTCAGGTCTTCGGAAATCCCCAAACGGTGCGCCGTATCGACAATCGCGCGCGGGCCGACGAACTGCGCGAGGCGGACCGCGGCGGTGTTCAGCGACTTGAACAGCGCGCGCTCGAGCGTGACCGGACCTTCGTAGGTCTTGGTGAAGTTCTGCGGCTTCCATTTGCCGATCTTGATCGGCGCGTCGGTGACCAGGTCGTCCGGGCGGTAGCCCGCTTCGACGGCCGCGACATAGACGAAGGGTTTGAACGCCGAGCCCGGCTGGCGCAGGGCCTGGGCCGCGCGGTTGAACTGACTTTCACCGTAATCCTTGCCGCCGACCATGGCGCGCACGGCGCCGTCGGTGGTGAGCACGACGATGGCGCCCTGCGCGACCTTCAGCTTGTCGCCCGATTTATCCAGGTGTTTGACGAGGATCTTTTCCGACGCGTTTTGCAGGCGGCCGTCGAGGGTCGTGGAGATGACGAGGTCGCGGTCGACGGAACCGACATAATCTTCGGCCTGCGAGACCACCCAGTCGGCGAAATAGCGGCCATAAACCGTGGGATTGATCACGCTTTTCAGCGCGCGGCTGGCGTTCTTCAGCGCCGTCCGGCCCTGCTCGGGCGTCAGCACGCCCGTGTCGACCATGGTCGAGAGCACGACTTCGGTGCGCGTCTTGGCGAGATCGGGATCGCGCACGGGGTTATAGCGCGACGGCGCTTTCAGCAGCCCGGCCAGCATGGCCGCCTGATAGACCGTGAGCTCCTTCGCTTTTTTGCCGAAGTAGCGGTCGGCGGCGGCTTCGATACCGTAGGTGCCCGAGCCGAAATAAACACGGTTCAGATAAAGCGCGAGAATTTCGTCCTTGGTGAAGCGCTGTTCCAGCTTCACCGCCAAGAGCGCTTCCTTGATTTTGCGCGAGATCGTCCGGTCCGGGGTCAGGAACAGGTTCTTGGCCACCTGCTGGGTGATGGTGGAGCCGCCTTGGGCGACTTCGCCGGCTTGCAGATTCACCCACATCGCGCGCGCCAGCCCGCGCGGATCGACGCCGTGATGTTCGTAAAAGCGCCGGTCCTCGACCGCGATCACCGCGCCGGCCACATGGGGCGGGAGTTTGCGCAAGTCGATGGCCGGGCCATAGATATCGCCGAAGTTCGCGATTTCCCACGAATTGGCGTCGACCACCTTGATATTGGGGCGCCGGGTGAGGACCGCTTCGTCCACCGCCGGAAGGTCGAGGGCAAAAAAACCGAGAACGCCGGCGCCGACCGCGCCGAGCAGGATCAGGGCCGCGAGCGCATTGGTGAAAAGCAGGCCCGCGAGCGCGAGGCCCCGCCGGGACCTCGCGCCCTTGCCGAACGTCTTGCGCACGGGTGCGCCGCGCGCATCGCCGGTCTCGCCCTCGTCCTCAGACTTGCGCCGCTTAGCCATGGTCGAGCATGTGAAAAAGAACCCCTGACAGGCGCGGTTTTGACGGCTAAATACGGCGGATTAAGGGCTATCATATCACAAAACCCCCGTCCGAGGTGCTCCCATGGCGAAGGCCAAAAAGAAAGCTGCGAAGAAACCCGCCGGCAAAGCCGCCAAGAAGAAGACAAGCGCAAAGCGGGCGCCCGCCGTGAAGAAGAGCGCCGCCAAGAAGCGCGTTTCCAAAAAGCGCGCCGTCAGGAAATCGGCCGGCGGCGGTGTGCGCCTGGGCGTGCCCCTCGATCTCGACGCCCGCCTGCGCAATCTCGCCGTTCAGATGGACCTCAGCCTTGAAGAGGTCTTGATCCAGGCGATGAGCGAGTTCGCCGACAATTGGGAAGATCATTTGCTTACGGTCCGCAAGCTGAACGCGGGCGACGACCGCATGCAGCTGTCCGTTCCGGACGACGACAACACGCCGTGAAGCTCCCGGGGCGGGGAAAGCTCACATCACGAGCGTGAAGCTTTTCCCGCCGCGCACAGTGCCGTTCACCATCACCTCGACCTTATGGGCGCCCGGGTAATAGACCCGGGTGGTGATGCGTTTGACCGCATGTTTGCGCACAAGCGCGATCGTCCCGCCCGCTTCGAGGGTGAAAGACTTCCATTTGAAGACCTTCGCCGACGTGCCGCTCTTCTTGCGGTGATGCAGCACATAATCGAGCACGATCTTCTGCGGGACTTTTGCGGTGCTCTTGAGCTGAACTTTGAGGGTCAGCGCATTCCCGAACGTCAGCTGCGCCGGGCTTAAAGAGAACTGCACAAGCTCCACCTTGGCCGACGGCGCGTAGCCGAGCGCCGTGAGGGTGGCGCGGTGGCCCGCCTTGATCAGCGTCCGGCAGGCATGGCGGATGAGGCGCGCCCGCTCGGCGCCGGCGTCCTTCAGCCATTTGCCCGCGAGCGCGGCGACCAGGTCCGGATGATCCTTGGCGATATCGTTCAGGCTGTTGGCGACGGACCGGCGCACATATTCGGACGGATCGTCGCGCAGCGCTTCGAGCAGCGGCAGGATCGGCGCCGGGTCCTTCACGAAGTCCTTCAATCGCATGCCCCAGGGAAGACGCGGGCGCGTGCCTTCCGACACCAGCCGGCGCACATGCGCGTTCTTGTCTTTTGACCAGGCCTTCAGAACCGCGAGGGTCTCCTTGGGATGCGCGAGCACGAAGGGCCGGATGGCGAATTCGGAGGTGCTGCGGATGGTGAGTTCGCGCAGGGCGGCAAGCGATTCTTTCACATGCGCGAGGCCGTTCGCCGCCACATATTCCCCGAACGGCAGGATCGCCCACCCGGCAAGGCCCTTCTTCGCATCGTCATCGAGGTCCCCGTTTGCGCGGAGCGGGCGCAAGGACGCGGTCAGCATACGGAGCGCTCTGGGCACATCTTGAGGAAGATGCGCGCCGAGGGCCTTGGCGATCTGATGGGACCGCTGCTTGAGTTCCAGCGCGGAGAAATTTGTAAGAGCAGCGCCGGCGAAGCCCTTCTTGTCGAAATCCGGCCACACGCGGTGCAAATGGTGGGCCATATCCTCCACCAGCGCCTTGTTGAAAAAATCCTTGAACGCCGAGGGCGCCGGTTCGGTGCGCGCTTTTGAATCGGGCAAAGTCATATCCCTTGAAAGAAAAAGGGAGGAGCAAGGCTCCTCCCTTCTCATTCTATCCAGGTTCGGCGGCTTATTTAATCGGCGTATTGGGCGCGAACTTCTGAACACGGTGTCCGCCCGCTTCGCCGGTGAACACATTGCCCTTCGAGTCCGTGGTGATCACATGCAGGCGCGAGAACTCGCCGGCATAGGTGCCCTGGCGGCCGAAGGTCCGTACGTCCTGACCGTTCTCGCGGCTCACGATGCGTACCGTTTCGTAGTTGCCGTCCGCGATGACGAGATAGCTCTGCGCCTTGTCCTGCCAGATCGCCATATCGGCGACGCGGCCCGGGATGCGCTGGTCGAGGTTCGGCATGTTGTAGAGGAATTCCTTCACGAACTTGCCGCTGCTTTCGAACACCTGGATGCGCTGGTTCTGGCGGTCACAGGCGTAGACCAGCCCGTCGTTGGCGCGCACCACGCAGTGCACGGTCTCCATCTGATCGGGAAGGTTGGTCTTCGGATCGAGGCCGGGCTTGTCCTTATCCGTCGGCGCGTTGCCGTAAGCGCCCCACATGCGTTTGAAGGCGCCGGTCTTGGCGTCATAAACGATGACGCGGTGATTCACATAACCGTCCGCGATATAGGCCTCCTCGCCCTTCGCGTCGAACACGATCTTGGGCGCCTTGGAGAGCTGGTTCTTATCAAGGCTGCCCTTGGTGGCGCCGGGCTTGCCCAGCTGGAACAGGAACTTGCCGTCGCGCGTGAACTTGATCGCATGGCCGTCCGCCTTCGAACGGTCCGGCTTGCCGTCGGCCCCCAACGGACCATCGCCGTTGCCGAGGATCCACACGTTGCCTTGCGGATCGACCGTCACGCCGTGTTCGCTCGACGGCCAGTCGTAACCTTGTCCCGGACCGCCCCAGGCCGCGACGACCTTGCCTTCCGGGCTGAACGCGATCACCGGCGGCGCGGCGACGCAGCAGGGCGCGGCCGGCGGGGTGCGCGAGGCCTTGGTCTCGCGCGCGGTCAGGGTGCGCGGGCGATGGATCACCCACACATTGTCCTGGGCATCGACGGCCAGGCCGGAGATCTCGCCGAGCACCCAGTTGTTGGGCAGAGTCTGCGGCCAGAACGGATCGACTTTGAATTCAGGCGCCGCATCGGCGGCAAGTACGGGCGCCGCAAGACCGAGTGTCAGAGCAAGCGCGACGAATGACGAGCGAAGAATACGCATGGCCGGAGTCCCTCCCTAGGAGCCGATCATTATAGAAAAAAAAGGAGGGGCTTTTGGCCCCTCCTTTTGCCGGTTCGCGAATTTTTTACATCCGGAAGCGGATGCCCGCGCGGAACACGCGGCCAAGGGCGTCATAGACGCCTTGGTTGGTGGAGATGGTGCCGTAAGCGCTGCCCGCCGGGCCGCCCGGAACGATCACCGGGTCCTTGTTCGTGATGTTCTTGACGTTAAGGAACGTTTCGACATCCAGACCGTCGTCGCCGTAACTGCTGAGTTTGTAGGCGATGTTGGTGTCCCAATAGAACGCCCCCGCCAGATGGTTGTTGTTGATGGTGCGGTTGCTGGCCGTAGAGGTGGGGCAGCCGGTGGTGCACTCGATATTCGAGTTCAAGATGGTGCCGCTGCTGACGCCGCGGCCCGTCAAAGTGAACGTGAACGGATCGTTGGAATAGGTGGCCGAGATCCGATAGGTCCAGCTCGGCGTTTCATCGCCATCGTTTTGGCCGGCGGTATCCGTCGGCGCGACGATGCCGTCGTTCTCATAATTCTTGATGTAATGAGACGCCAGCAGGCGGAACGAGAGGTTGCCGTTCATGCTGTCGCTAAGGTCCGACAGGGCCATGCGATAGCTGACGTCGAAGTCGAGACCGCGCGCTTCCTTGACCGCCAGGTTGAACGGCGAGATCGAGATGCGCGAGATGATCGGCGCGCCGCCCGGGCTGGTGCCGCGCGTGATCGCCGCGCAGTACTGCTGGATGCCTTCGAAGCAGAAGTCGACGATCTGCTGCGCGCCCACGGTGCCGATGGCGCCCTTGATCTTGATGTTGAAGTAATCGACCGACGCCTGGAAGCCCGGAATGAAAGTGGGCTGCAGCACGACGCCCAGACCGAGGGTTTTGGCCTTTTCCGGATCCAGCGCGAGGTTGCCGGTATTGAAGCCGGTGTACTGGATCGACTGGCGGCCGTTGAACGGATCGATGACGGTGTTGGTGTTCGACGTGCCGGCGGCGAACAGCTCCTGCAGGTTCGGCGCCCGGATGTCACGCGAATAGGTGCCGCGGAGGCGGATGTCCGGCACCGGCGACCAGGTCGAGCCGACCTTGTAGGTCGTCACGAAACCGGACGTCGAATAGTCCGTGAAACGCACGGCGGCGTTCAGGTCGAGCTGCTGCTCGATCAGCGGCACCACGGTTTCGAGGAACCCTTCGGTCACGTTGTACTTGCCGAAGCTCGGCAGGAAATTGCCCACGAACCAGCCGGCGCGGTAGGCCGGGTCCACGTCGCCGGAGACTTTCTCGATGCGGTGTTCGGCGCCGAACGCGAGAGACACGGGGCCGGCCCACAGGTCGAAGGGCTCGCCGGAGACCGAGAACGCGCCCACATCCTGCGCGAAGCGCTGGTTGCGGTACGGATCGTCGATCAGATAGTTGAGCGCCGCCTCGCTGTTGACGCCGGTGCCCATGCGGTTGAAGGGCACGCAGGCGGGGTCGTCGTTGGTCGTGCTGGCGTCCGCGTTGATGCGGCAGACGATGACGCCCGCGGCGTTGCGGATCGCGTCGGTGGCGTTCGCGAGGCGCGTGTTGTTGGTGATGTCGACCACGGATTCATGCGTGCGCGTGATGCCCTTCTGATAGTAGGCGTCCCACGTCCAGGTCGTGTCCATCGCTTCCGTGTCGCCGTTGATGCCCACGACATAGCGGGTCGTATAGCGGCGGTTGTCGGTGCGGCGCAGCGGCAGATCGCCGTTCATGCTGCCCATGCTGAACTGCGACAGGCCCAGCGCATCCACACGCGACTTGACGGCGGCCGGGATGAACGCGTTGTCCGAACGGATAATGATATTGGCCTGGTTGAACTGATAGCCGGTCACGCCGTCGGAATCGGTGTAGTTCCACGACGCCTGGCCGAACACTTCGATATTGTCGGCGATATCGTAGCTGACGCGCGTGAACAGGCCTTCGCGGTGTTCGGCGGGATCGAGCGCCTGCACGTTGTTGAACTGGTTCGACTTCCAATCGCCGCCGACCATCCACGGATCGAGGCGTGTCGAGCCGTAGTTGAACTGATAGGGTGTGCCGCCCGGACCGAAAGCGGTGCCGGCGAGCGCGGTGTTGGTGATGATGCCGCCGATCGTGGCCTGGCTGAGGGCCGCGCCGCACACATTGAGGCGTTCCGGGGTGCCGTTCGTGGCGGTGTAGGCCGGGTTGTTGATCTGATAGCAGCCCTGATTGTTCCAATCGCGGTTGGACGGCACGTTGTTGATGCCGTGACGGTCGGCGATTTCGCCGCTGAAGATCACGTGGCCGCGATCATTGGCGAACGGCGTGCCGCCGGCGAGCGAGACTTTCCAGTTCGCGCCGTCGCCATAGGTCGTGAGGCCGCCTTCAACGGCGCCCTTGAAGCCCGTGAAGTCCTTGTCGAGGATGAAGTTGACGACGCCGGACACGGCGTCGGAACCGTAGGCCGCCGAGGCGCCGCCGGTCACGACGTCGACGCGCTCCACCAGCATCTGCGGGAAGTTGTTCACGTCGACGATGCTGTTGAGGGTCGAGGGCACCGAGCGCTGGCCGTCCATGAGGACCAGCGTGCGGTTCGCACCCAGCGCACGCAGGTTGATCGAGTTCACGCCGGCGGTGCCCGAGGAGGCCGAGGTGCTCGAGCCTTGCGGGGTCGTCGAGTTGGCGACCGACGGCAGATCGTTCACGAAGTCGGCGAGGTTTTCGGCCGGCGACTGCAGGAGTTCTTCGATCCCCACGACCGTCAGCGGCGTCGGCGCCTGGTACCCGTCGCGCACGACGCGGGTCCCGGTGACGACGATTTCATCGACCGGACCGGCTTGCGCCTGCTGGGCCTGCGCGAAGGCCGGCGCGGCTATGGACATTGCCAGCGCGGTCGCGCTCACCGTCGATACGAGCGCGCGGCGGCGGTTGGTCGTCTTGAAGACTGTAAGCATTTTCCCCCCAAAGGTGACGATGAAACAAAACGAAACCGGATGTGAGACCCGGCTTTCTTCCCTCACTGGCCGCAGATATCCCGCGCCCCTAATACGCGGGATCACTCCGGCCGGGTCTTAAGAACTCTTACGGATGCGCGATCGCCCACACGAGCGTCGCGACGCCGTCCATCGGTGTGCCCACGTCGACGATCTTCTTGGCGTCGAACGAAAGCTCCATGTTGTAGGTGTCGTGGCCGAGCATATCGCCGGGCTTCTTGTCGCCGGCGAAGGTGTAGAGCGCGTAGCCCATGTAGGCCCACTGCTTCTGCCCGTCGTCGCGCGTGTAGACCGTCCAATAGCCTTGCGGCTGCGCGGTGGCCGGCGCGAGGAACGGCTTCCACTGATCGCAGGCCTCGCCGCAGCGCGACTTGGTGCCGATATCGCGGCCGACGGCCGGGCGATGCGGCTGGCCGCGGTGCAGGCTGTGACCGCCGCCGGACTGATAGATGTGACCGTCACGCTTATAAAGCGTCATGCCCGCTTCGGTGGCCCAGGTGTAGCCCTGGTTCAAGGTCGGCTGCAGCTTCACGCCGTCCGGCAGGAAGTGCTTCTGCACGGCCGCGGCTTTAAAGCGCGCATCGGCGCCGACGCCGTAAGAGTCGCCGAATTTCTGGTCTTCGTCGTAGCTGTAAAGACCCTGGCCCTTGTAGGCCCACTGCGAGGTGCCGTCATCGCGCGCGATGATGGTGAAGTCGCCGATGGGGAAGCCGATCGCCGGCGCGGCAAGCGGCGTCCAGCCGACGTTGGTCAGCTTCTTCTCGTCCTTCGCGGCGCCGTCGAACACATAGAGCGTGTGACGGCGGTGATCGACGAGACCGAGGGTGGATGATTCCAGGATCTCTTCGATCTGCACGCCGTTCGGCACCGCGCCGAATTTCTCGCCGGCGGGATACATCAGCGCCGGCTGCCAATTCTCCGGCATCGGCTTGTCCTTGCCGCCGGCGCGGCCGCCCGAACCGCGGATGCCGCCGCCGACCATCTTGCCCGAACCGTCCATGCGTTTCGCGCCGAAGCGCGCGGCGCTGTTGCCGGCCAGCGAACCCGGATCGACGTCTTCAGTGTAGGTGTAGAGCGGACGGCCCTGAACCGCCCATTGCTTGGCGCCGTCGGCGCGCGTGATGATCGACCAATCCCCAAACGCCGTCGATCCTGCGATGGGCGTCACCGGCTTGAACTTCTCGGTGCATTCCGCCGCGCAGTTGGACTTGCCGGGCGCATCGAGCTTGTAGGTGTACATCGTCATGCCGCGCGCGTCGGTGTAGGCGACTTCGTCGCGGAAGACGACCGAGGCTGTTTCCTTGCCCAGGTCCCAGCCCTGACCGCGTCCGAGCGCCTGCAGGGTGATGCCCGGCGGCGTGGTGTAGACCGGGCGCTTGGCGCCTTTATCGGCGGCCTCGGCGCCGGCGGCGAACACAAGCGCCGCGGCCGCGACGCCGACCTTCAACATGATCTTCAACTGACTCATAACCGCTCTCCCTCGCTTAACCGGTCAGGCCAAAATTTCAGTCACGGGCTTCTGCGTCTGGTTCGAGAGCGATCCCCACGTGCTCATCGAGACGCCGAAGCCCTGCATCACCGTCAGACCCATGCGCGTGGCCGGGTCGCCCGCGAACGGGATATGCAGGCCCGTCTTGAAGCGGCCGCCCGCGTTGCCGATGGTCATGACGGGAAGATTGTCCATGGTGTGCGTGCGCGCGTAGCCATGGTCGGTCTGCCACAGGATCAGCGTGCGGTCGAGAACGCTGCCCGCGCCCTCCTTCTGATTTTGAAGCGTGGTCAGGAAGTCCGCGCACACCTGGTTGGCCCACAGGATGAACCAGGTCACTTCCTTCTGGTAGCCGAGCTTCTCGTCGATCGGCTCTTCATGCGTATAGCCGTGCCAGCCGTTGGTCGAGCCGGGCTTGCGGGCGCCTTGCGCATCCATGAACACGTTGAACACGCGCGTTTGGCCGCAAGCGACCGCGTTGGCCAAAAGGTCGGCGAACAGCTTGGTGTTGGTGGAGACCTGCGCGACCTCCTCGCCGGGCTGAACTTCCTGCTTGGCGCCCGGCACATGGCAGGCCGGCAGCGGCGCGGGCTTTTCCAGCTTCATCGCCAGCTGGTTTTCGATCTGGCGCACGGAGGAGAAATATTCGTCGAGGCGCGCGCGGTCGGACGCGCCGAGCTGAGCCATGATCGCGTGACGCTGGTCGGAGACCGCCGACAGCACGCTTCGCTTCGCGACGACTTTCGCATCCGGGGTGAATTCGCCGGCGTTCGGATCCTGGAACTCGGGTCCGAAGATGCGCTTGTACAAGGCGTCGGGCGACGGCTCCGACGGATTGACGGCGGCGCCCGCGCGCTTGCTGTAGCTGCGGCGGTCACCCATCAGCGAAACCTCGAGGGAGCGGAAGCGCGTCCGCGTGCCGATGGAATCGGCGATGATGCTGTCGACGGACGGGCCGCTGTCGCGTCCCGTCGGAATGCCGCCGAGGCTGGCGATCTGCGCGCCGGTGCGGTGCGTTTCCACCGGACGCCCGTCGAGGAAGTAATTCGCGCCGCTGACGACGTTCATCCGTTCCTTGAACGGGTCGAACACCTTCAGTTCGATATTGTGGTTATAGCCCTTGCCGACACGGTCCGGGATCCAGCGGCCGGGATTGAATCCGAGATACTGAAGCCAGGTTCCGAAGACGGTGGGCAGCGCCGCGCCGCTTTGCGCGAGCGCGGTGCCGTTCGTATTCAGGAAGGCGTCGAGAAACGGCAGGCCGACCGTGACGGCGGCGCCGCCCATCATGCCTTTCAGGACGTTTCTGCGATTCTGCAATTTGCTCATTCTCGTCTCTCCTCGCCTATTCGGCGGATGCGGTCTGCGTCGCCGCCGGCGGCGCGGTGCGATAGAATTCGGGGCTGGTGGCGATACGCTTCATCAGGTCCGGCACCACGTATCCTCCAGCGGTGAAATCGGCTTTCAGCTTCGCGACCCAGGGCGCCTCGCCTTTCGCCGGCTTGCGGCCGAGCGCGTAGGAACTGAGACGATCCACCAGGCACGCCGTGGCGGAGGCGTTGTCGTGCAGCGCGAGGCCGAGTTCGTAGGAGTTGTTGAACGTCTTGCCGTCGAGCGTGCCGCTGGTGTCGATGGGCTCGCCGTTCTCCGTGGTGCGATAGGCGCCCGAGCCGTCGAAGCTCTCGAGCGCGAGACCCATCGGATCGGTGATCTTGTGACAGCCGGCGCACATCGGTTCCTTCGAGTGCGCCGTCAAACGCTCGCGGGCGGTCTTGTAGGAGGTCGTATCGTTGACCAGCGTGAAGTCCACGTTGCCCGGCGGCGCGGGAACCTTCTGGCACAAAAGGATTTCGCGGATCGCCTTGCCGCGAACGGTGGCCGAGCTGCGGTTCGCGGGCGAGTGCAGCGCGCTGAAGCTGGCGTGGCTCAGGATCCCGCCGCGCGGATCGTCGGCGGAGAATTCAAAGGCCTGCCACGGATCGACCGCGCCGTTCGGGCGGTCGTTGACCACCGGCACGCGGTAGATGGCCCCGAGCGAGGAGGTGAGGAACGTTTTCTTGGTCGTGAAGACATCGCGGTAGTCGGCGCGGTTGGCGATGAGCAGATCCACCAGCGTGCGCAATGTCTGTTCCTGTGCGTCCATCGCCTCGCGGCGGCTGAACATCGGATAGATCAGATTGTCTTTGCGCAAGGATTCGAAGTCCTCGAAATGGAACATATCGGCGAAGAAGGCGCGTATGCCGGCTTCGACGCGGTGAGACGCCATCATGCGCTCGACCTGGCGCTCGAGGCCCTTGGGCGTATCGAGCTCGCCCTTTTGCGCGGCGTTCAGGAGCTGCGCATCCGGCGCGGCGTTCCACAGGAAGAAACTCAGCTGGCTGGCCTTGGAGTAGCCGTCGAGCACGCTCTGGCCGCCGGCGGCTTTCGTGACCTGCGGCGCGCGGAACAGGAACTGCGGCGAGGACAGCATCGCCGAAAGGCTCATGGCCAGGCCGTCATGGAAGCTGTTCAGCTTCGTGCCGGCGGCGTTCGCGGCGTTGACGTAGGCGGTGACTTCGGGCGCCGTCATCGGGCGGCGGAAAAGCAGGCGTCCGACGTTGGACAGGAAAGCCTTCGCGCATGCGTCGTCCGGGGCCTTGTCGCTGGCCGGCTTGCAGGGGATCAGCATCGCGCGGTTTTTCTTGTCGAGCACGACCTGCGCGGCGATCGCATCGGCCATGGCGTCATACTGCTCCATGCCGGCGCTGGTCACACCGACGCCGGAAGAGCCGATGGCAAGCAGGCCGTCGATGCGCAAATCCGGTTCGAAGCGTCCGCCGAGATCGATGGTCGGGCCGAAGATATCGGCGACGGTGGCGCGGTATTGCGCGGGCGTCAGGCGCGGCACCGCGGCGGGCGCGGGTTCGAAACCGGCGGCGGCCTGCGCGGCCGGCTTCGCGGCGGGCGGCGCGTCCGCCGCCGGCGCGCAGGCCGCGAGGACAGCGGCGATACAGCCCGCCGAGACGGCTTTCAGGACGACGGAACGCTTTACGTGCATTGAAAACTTTTCCATGTGGCGCTGGCTTATTTCACTTCGGCGCTTTGGTAGCGCAGGTGCGGCGTTTCCTGGACGAAGGCCGGAACCGCGGTGATGCGATAGGCCGTCGAGATCGACATATTCATGCCGGTCTTCGGATCCGGGTCGGCGTCGGCGGCCTTTTTCATCGCGTAGTAGAGGCCGGGGCGGTCGCCCACGATGCCGTTGTGCGAGAAGGCGAAGTAGATCTCCGTCCACGGCTGATAGCCGCCGAGCAACCCATCGAGCGTATCGCCCTTCAGCATCTTGAGACGCAGATGCGTGTTCTTGAGATTGAGCACCGGCGAGCTGAGCGCGTTCCACAGGAGGCTGAGCGGCTTGTGTTCGGTGACTTTGAGCTCGCCGTCCTTGATCTCGGCCTTGAACTCATTGTGCGAGCGCGGATCCGGATCGACGCGGTAGGTCATGAAGTGGCGCGGCGAGCCGTCGAGATTGGACTTCAGGTATTCCAGCGCGCGCGTGAGGCGGATCGTGACGGGACCGTCCTTGTCGATGTCCTCGCCGGTGATGGTGATCAGCCAGGCCGGCTGCGAATCTTTCAGCTGCACCCAGATCCATTCGCCGTACGCCGACGGCGCGTCCCAGCTGCCGCGGAAGTTCTGATTACATCCGATGGCGCGCGAGAGCATGTTGTCCACGCCCTTCTCGCCGGTCTGCGGATCGGTGAAGGACACCTCGCCGTCCTTGCCGTCGAGATTGAAGCCGTAGCCGACTTTCGAGGTCACGAACTTGAGGCCGGGATCTTTCGTGGCTTCCGGGTGCGTGTAGGCGTTGACGTTCTGGCCGCCGATGATCGCGCGGGCGTTGACGATGGCGTTGATGCGCTCCTCGCCGTCGCCGCCCTTGGCCCATTCGGACATCATCGACTTCACTTCGTCGGGCTTGTAGCCGAGGCCCTGGAGGATGACCGCGTACTGACCGGCCTGGTCGTCGGGATTCACGCCGCCCGGGCAATCCCCGTCCCGCGAATTGAGTTGCTGGGAGAAATAGCTGACGACATAGCTGCGCGATTCCAGCGCATGAGCGGCCGCCGCCTGACCCAGCAGCGACGCACCGGCGACGCCGGCGCCAAGAACCCAACGAAACATTCTGGCCTCCACGACCACATCCTCCACACCACGAGCCGCGCCTCCGCCACCTCGGATCGCGAGGGCGGGCGCTGCAAAGCCGTACTACATAGATGAGTGTAACATTCTAATCCCCCCGTCCTATTTCAGATTTGAAACAGGCTGATTTTGGAATAGGCGGCTTTCCGCTTGCTGCGCCGCAAAAAAAGGGAGGGCTTGGCGGCCCTCCCTTCGCGAATGGGGCGGAATCAGGCCGTTAGGGTGATTTTTTCGCCGTGACCTTGGTGGACTTGCCGGCGAGGTCCATCGCGGCGTCGATGGTATTTCCGTTCACCTTCCCGCTGAAGCGCAGCGGCGCGGCGGCGCCCGGAACCGTGGCGGCAAAAGTGATGTTCGGGCCGGCGAGCACCGGCGATTCAATCGGCACCTGTTTGCCGTTCGGCAGGGTCAGGGTCCCGGAGGCCATCTGGTACTGCTGCTTGAGATCGGCCTTGTAGGTTTCGGCGCCCACCTGCCAGGTCCAGGCGCCCGCGACTTTCGCCGGAACGATGAAGAGATAGATGTTCCGCGAGTCCACGACCTCGTGTTTGTCCGGCTGCCAGTCGCCCATGGTGAAGGCGTGGGTGACGATGCGCGAGCCCGGTTTCATTTCGTCGAGGATCTTCGGACGCAGCTTCAGGTTCACTTCCGGAAGCAGGTACATCGTCATGACCGAGGCTTCGCTGAAGTTCATCTGGAAGAGATCGGCCTGCTTGAAGGTCACGCGGTCGGTGACGCCGGCCTTCTTCGCGTTTTCATTGGCTTCGGCGATGCGCACCGGATCGAGATCGACGCCGACGCCTTTCTTCACTTTCATATCGCGCGCGGCCGTCACGACAATGCGTCCATCGCCCGAGCCCAGGTCGTAGTGGATATCGTCGGGGCCGACATTGGCGAGTTTCAGCATGCGGTCGACGAGTTCCTGCGGCGTCGGCACATACGGCACGTCGAGCTCGACGCCGCCTTCGCCGGTGTACTTGGTGGCCGCGACCGCGCTGAAGGTCATGAACACCGCGGCGAGGCCGGCGAGGCCGATACTTTTGTGCATCTTCATGGAACGATTCCTTTTTCAGGCCGTGCGTGACGAACGGCGGGCAAGCAGCAGAACCGGAAGGCCGATGACAAGCACGACGACGCCGGCGAGGGCGCCGCGGCCTGTAAACGCCAGGCTATTATAGAGCATATAGGCGCCCGTAAGGCAGAAGAGCGCCGGCGTGACGGGATAAAGCGGCACGCGGAAAGGCCGCGGGGCGCCGGGATCGCGAAAGCGCAGGACGAACAGCGAAACCCCTGTCAGGAAAAAGAAAAGCCAGAAAACCGGCTGCAGGAAATCGACCACGGTTTGCACGCCTGAGCGCGCGAAAGCGCCCGCGGCCACGATCGCAAGCGCGACCGCGCCCTGGAACATGACCCCGCGCGTCGGCACGCCGCGCACCGCGTCCCACTGGGCCAGGAAGCGGAACATCGCGAAGTCGTGACCCAGCGCGAAAGCGGTGCGCGCGCCCGTGAACAGCGTGATGTTGGTGTTGTCGATGATCAGAAACAACACGACGAAAGTGATGACGACCGCGCCCGCGTCACCGAAGGCCGCGCGCATCACATCGGCGGCGATGGTTTTGGACGCCGCCATGCCCGCCGGACCGAGCACCGACAGATAGGCGAAATTGACCGCCACATAGAGCGCGGTGATGACCGCGATTCCGATCAGCAGCGCCCGCACCATGTTGCGATTGGGGTCTTTGACTTCCGCCGAAATGTAAGCCGCTTCGTTCCAGCCGCCGAAGGTCAACAGCACGAGCAGCATCGCGCCGCCGAGGCTGGCCATGGTGACGGGCGGCGGCGGTTCGGCGGCCGGCGGCGGCGCGGCGCCGCTGGTCAGGCCGGCGAGAATGAGCACGCCGAGGCCGATGAGCGTGGCCACGAACAAGATATTCTGGAATGTCTTGGTTTGCCGCACGCCGGCGAGATTGAGGCCGGTGAGCACGATGATGATCAGCGCGGCGTACACCGCGGAGCTGAACGGCCCCAAGGGCAAAAGCTGGGTGGCGTAGTCCCCGAAGATGTAGGCGAACAGCGCGATGGAGCCGCTTTGGATCACCGTCAGGCGCGCCCAGGCGAACATGAAGCTCACATTGGGACCATAGGCGCGGTGCAGAAAGTGATATTCGCCGCCCGCCGAGGGGTAGGCGGTGGCGAGCTCGGCGTAACAGAGCGCGCCGACGATCGACACCACACCCCCCGCCAGCCAGACCATGAGGATGGCGTCGGCGTCCCCCAGGGTCCCGGCGACGAAGGCCGGAAAACTGAAGATCCCTGTGCCGATGACAAGGCCGACGATGATCGCGACGCAATCCGTCAGCGAGAGAACTCTATTTGGTGCGTTGCTCATGGGATGACGCGATTGGAGAAAATCGCGGTGGCCTCCCTGTTTGTTAAGTCCTGGCGGACAAACCCCTTTTTCCGCAATACAACAGCATGTTAGCGCGCTCAAGGGAAACACCGTTCTGTAACACCTTGTGCGGCGGCGGACTGGAGGCCTCTTGAGCGAGAAAACGATCCGCATCCTGGTGGACGCCGACGCCTGTCCGGTGAAGGACGAGGTGGTGCGCGTGGCCGAACGCCACAAACTGCCGGTGATCCTGGTCAGCAACGCCTGGATGCGCGGGCCCGATCATCCGCTGGTGCAGCGGATCCTGGTGGCGGGCGGACCGGACGCCGCCGACGACCGAATCGCGAACGATGCGACCCCGGCCGACATCGTGATCACCAACGATATCCCGCTGGCCGCGCGCTGCATCGGCGCCGGTGCGCGCGTCTTGCGTCCGAACGGCAAACCCATCGACAAAAGCTCGGTCGGGATGGCGGTGGCCATGCGCGATCTGTCCGCGCACCTGCGCGAAACCGGCGAGATCACAGGCGGTCCGGCGGCCTTCACCCCCCGCGACAGATCCCGATTTCTCGATGCTTTGGAAGCGGTTGTGCAGGCTTTGAAACGGGGGAGGTGAAGTAAAGCCCTTACACTGACCCCTTACATTGCCCCCCCTACATTGACAATATGCGCCGCAGCACGTATATGGGCCTCCGTCTGCCCTATGCAGGCAACATCTCGCGATTCGCGCGCAGGTGCACCGGCCCCCAAGAATAACGTGAAATATGGGCCGCGAGGGATTCCACCTTTAAAGTTGGCGATCCCGCACCGTCTCCTGAGACGTTTTTGAATTCCCTCCCGTCGGTTGCGTGCCCAGGGGACTAAAAATCCCAATGGGGGTTATCGCAAAACCGTTTTGCGCCGCCTTTCGCGGCTGCACGACCTTTGCCTATTTGAAAGTGATTCTATGACTTTGTTTACCGATCTCGGCCTGATCGAGCCGCTCACCCGTGCGCTCGCGGCCGAAGGTTACACCTCCCCCACCCCGATCCAGGCCAAAGCCATCCCGCGCCTTCTCGAAGGCCGCGACGTGCTCGGCATCGCCCAGACCGGCACCGGCAAGACGGCGGCCTTCGCGCTGCCGATGATCCAGCATCTCACCAAGAACAACCGCCGCGCCGCGTCCCGCCAGACGCGCGCCCTGATCCTGACGCCGACACGCGAGCTCGCGCTGCAGATCAACGAGGGCTTCGCGACGTACGGAAAATTTGTCGGCCTGAAGCGCACCGTGATCCACGGCGGCGTCAGCGAAAAGCCGCAGATCGCGGCGATGGCCGGCGGCACCGATGTCCTCATCGCGACGCCGGGCCGCCTGCTCGACCTCATGAACCAGCGCAAGATCGAGCTCGCCGGTCTCGAGTTCTTCGTGCTCGACGAAGCCGACCGCATGCTCGATATGGGCTTCATCCGCGACGTGCAGAAGATCGTGCGCCAGCTGCCGAAGGAGCGTCAGACCCTCCTGTTCTCGGCGACCATGCCCGATGCCGTCACCGATCTCGCCAAGAGCCTGCTCAAGGCCCAGCACGAGCGTATCGAAGTCACGCCGCCGTCGACGACCGTGGAACGCATCGCGCAAAAAGTGATGTTCGTGGCCCGCGAGAACAAGCGGCTCCTGCTCGCCGAGCTGCTGAAGGACAACACCATCAGCCGCGCCATCGTCTTCACCCGCACCAAGCACTGCGCCAATCGCGTTGCCGAGCAGCTGCAGAAGGGCGGCGTAAAAGCCGATGCCATCCACGGCAATAAATCGCAGAACGCGCGTCAGCGCAGCCTCTCGTCGTTCAAGTCGGGCGAGCTGCGCATCCTCGTGGCCACCGACATCGCCGCGCGCGGCATCGACGTGGACGGCGTTTCGCACGTCATCAACTTCGAGATGCCCGCCGAGCCGGAAAGCTACGTGCACCGCATCGGCCGCACCGCGCGCGCCGGGCTGGACGGCATCGCGATCTCCTTCTGCGACCGTGAAGAGATGGGCGCCCTGCGCGCCATCGAGCGTTCCATCCGCCAGCCGGTGCCGGTGGATGAAACGCACGCCTTCCACAACGCCCCGCCGGCACGCGGCCACCGTCAGGACGGCCAGCGTCAAGACGGCCAACGCGACGACGGGCCGCGCGAAGGCCGTTCGGAGCGCGGCCGCGGCGGCAGAAATGGCGGCCCGAAGAAGCCGGGCGGCGGCGGCAATCGCCGCCGTCGTGGCGGCGGCGGTGGCCGTCCCTGGGAAAACCGCCCGCAGGCGGCCTAGTTTCTAAGGCGTGTTCTTATCGGAAAACCTTCCGGAACACGCCTATGCCTCCTCACGGCTCTCGGGGCGCGCGGCTTCCCATGCTTCGAAGCCGCGCCTGCCTTCATCCCTGCCTTCATCAAAGTCATGCCGATCTTTTGGCGGGAAGGCAGGCGCTTTATGCGACGCGCGCCATGCCTTGTTGAGGCGTCGAAGCGGCGCCCGGGTTTACGGCCATGTGAGCGATGGCGTCTTCAAACGTTAAAGCATTCAGATTACTAATTTATTTCCCGCTAGGCCGACAGCAACGCGACGCCGCCGAGGCCGCCGTCCGTACAAATACTGACGATGGCGAGACGTCCCGCCGGAGAGGCCGAAAGCTCCTTCACCGCCTGGCTGAGAATACGCGCCCCCGTGGCCCCGAACGGATGGCCGAGCGCCACGCTGCCGCCGTTGGGATTCATGCGGTCCCAGGGGAAAGACCCCAGGTCCGCCGTCACGCCCGCGCGTTCGGTGAGCCAGGCCTTATCTTCCATCGCCGCGATATGGCACAGCACCTGCGCCGAGAACGCCTCGTGGATTTCCCACAAGGCCACGCTCTCGTAGGTCAGCCCGTGACGGGCCAGCAGGCGCGGGATCGCGACGGCGGGCGCCATCAGCAAGCCGTCGCGCAGCATATCCACCGCGGCGAGTTCCCAATCCACGAGCCGTACACGCGGGGTCTTTGCCGGCAGGCGGGCCAGCCCGGCGTCGTTGGCGACCCACACACCGGCGGCGCCGTCGGTGAGCGGTGATGAATTGCCGGCGGTGAGCGTGCCTTTCCCGCTTTCGGTATCGAAGGACGGTTTGAGCTTGGCGAGTTTCGCGAGCGACGTATCCCCGCGCGGAAGAACGTCTTTCGCCAGTCCATCGATGGGGATCACGAGATCGTCGAAGAAGCCCTTGTTCCACCCGGCGACGGCGCGCCGGTGGCTTTCAAGCGCGAGTTCGTCCTGGCGGGCGCGCGGGATGTTCCACGCCTTCGCCATCAGCTCGCAGCCCTCGCCCATGGAAAGGCCCGTGGTGCGGTTGGTCACGCTGGGGATGTGCAGGCGCACATCTTTGAGCGGCAGAGCGCTCAGCATCGCCGCGTGTTGACCGACGGATTTGGCCTGGAAGAAACGGCGCAGCCAGGTGGAGAAGCCTTGATTGATGCCGATCTGCACGCCGCTCATGCTTTCCGAACCGCCGACAAGGGCAAGCGAGGACGCGCCCATGCGCAAACGGTCCGCGGCGGCGAACACGCCGACCATGCTGGTGGCGCAGGCCATGACGGTGGTGAAGGCGGGGATATGCACGCCGATTCCCGCGTCGAGCGTGATTTCCCGCGCGATATTGCTCCACCGGAGGCTCGGCGCGACCGTGCCCCACACCACGAGATCGGGCCGGTCGGCGTCGCGGAGCTGGCCGCACATCACTTGCACGACCGGCGCCGACAGCGAGATCGCATCGCGTTTCGAAAGAGGCCCGTCCACTTTCGCGAAGGGCGTGCGCAAACCGGCCGCGAGCCAAAGCTGTGACGACGTCATGGGTTTTCCCCGGTTAAGGAACCATGGCCGAGTTTATCGCGAAACGCGCGCTTCTTTGTTGCAAAGAATGTCCTTCGCGCCGTTAAGGCCGATTGACCCCGCTGCCACAGGGTTTAATACTCCGGTCCATCCAAGGGGTGCCTGACTCTTTGAGTCGGGCCGTGATTGATCACGGCCTATCGGGCTGAGAGGCCGCGTGAGCGGTAAACCCTTAGAACCTGATCCGGGTGATACCGGCGTAGGGATGGACCGTCGAAAGCTCATCCGCCTTTGCGCACGATTCCCGGGTCTCCATGCAAGGAGATCCACATGAACGTTATTTCGCGCCCCCAGACTTTCACCGTCACGTCCGGCCCGCTGCCGGCTTCGCGCAAAATCTATCTGAACGGCGCCGCCCACGCCTCGGTGCGCGTGGCCATGCGCGAGATCGAAGTGGCCGGCGGCAAGGAACCGCCCGTCGTCGTGTACGACACCTCGGGCCCTTACACCGATCCGGCGATCGCCACCGACATCCGCCTCGGCCTTGCGCCGCTGCGCGAGGCCTGGATCGCGGCGCGCGGCGACGTCGAAGCCATCGAGGGCCGCGCGGCGCGTCCCGAGGATGACGGCCTGAAGGCGGGCGAGGTCAACGACGTGCCGAAGTTCGACCGCGCGGGCCGCAAGCCCCTGCGCGGCAAGCCCGGCAAGGCCGTGACCCAGCTTGCGTACGCGCGCGCCGGCATCGTCACGCCGGAAATGGAATATATCGCCATCCGCGAAAATCGCGGCCGCACGGACGCCCACGCCAAGATGAAGCGCGACGGTGAGGACTTCGGCGCCTCGATTCCGGACTTCGTGACCCCGGAATTCGTACGCGAGGAAATCGCGCGCGGGCGCGCCATCATCCCGGCGAACATCAACCACCCCGAAGCCGAACCGATGATCATCGGCCGGAACTTCCTGGTGAAGATCAACGCCAACATCGGCAACTCCATCGTCACCTCGTCCGTGGCCGAGGAGGTCGACAAGCTGGTGTGGGCGATCCGTTGGGGCGGCGACACCGTCATGGACCTTTCGACGGGCCGCAACATCCACACCATCCGCGAATGGATCCTGCGCAATTCGCCGGTACCCATCGGCACGGTGCCGATCTACCAGGCCCTCGAGAAGGTGAACGGCAAGGCCGAAGACCTGACCTGGGAAATCTTCCGCGACACGCTGATCGAACAAGCCGAACAGGGCGTGGACTATTTCACCATCCATGCCGGCGTGCGCCTTGCCTACATCCCGCTGACCGCGGCCCGCGTCACCGGCATCGTTTCGCGCGGCGGCTCGATCATGGCCAAGTGGTGCCTCGCGCATCACAAGGAAAACTTCCTCTACACGCACTTCGAGGAAATCTGCGAGATCATGAAGGCCTATGACGTTTCGTTCTCGCTGGGCGACGGCTTGCGTCCCGGTTCGGGCGCCGACGCCAACGACGCCGCCCAGTTCGCCGAACTCGAGACCTTGGGCGAACTCACCCGGATCGCCTGGAAGCACGATGTCCAGGTGATGATCGAAGGCCCGGGCCATGTGCCCATGCACAAGATCAAGGAGAACATGGACAAGCAGCTCAAATCTTGCGGCGAAGCGCCGTTCTATACGCTTGGGCCCCTCACCACCGATATCGCGCCGGGTTACGACCACATCACCTCGGCCATCGGCGCGGCCATGATCGGCTGGTTCGGCACGGCGATGCTTTGTTATGTCACCCCCAAGGAACACTTGGGCCTGCCGAACCGCAACGACGTGAAGGCCGGGGTGATCACCTACAAGATCGCCGCCCACGCCGCCGATCTCGCCAAGGGTCATCCGGGCGCGGCCGCGCGCGACGACGCGCTTTCCAAGGCCCGCTTCGAGTTCCGCTGGCGCGATCAGTTCAACCTCAGCCTCGATCCGGAAACCGCCGAAGACTTCCACGATCAGACCCTGCCGGCGGAAGGCGCCAAGGTCGCGCACTTCTGTTCCATGTGCGGTCCGAAGTTCTGCTCGATGAAGATCTCGCAGGAAGTGCGTGAATTCGCCGAGAAGGGCATGGCCGACATGTCGGACGCTTTTAAGTCCGGCGGCGGCGAAATCTATCGTACAGTCGAGAACGCGAAGGGTTAGGCGGAGCCGGAGCGGGCGTGACGGAAGAGACACTGCGGGCGGACGCAAGGGAGATGCCACAACGCTCACGCGGCTTTCGTATCGGCCGCGCCGTCTTCCTTGCGCTTCTGATCGCGCTTCTCGCGCCCGCCGCCCTTATCCTGCTCTATCGTTTCGTGCCCGTGCCCGGCACGCCGCTGATGGTGCTGCGGGCCATCGAGGGCGCGGGATGGAACTATACGTGGCGGCCCATGGAGCGCATCGCGCCGTCCCTTGCCCGCGCGGCTCTCACCGCCGAAGACGAATCCTTCTGCACGCACCACGGCTTCGACACCAAGGCTTTGCAGAAAGCCTGGGAAGACTATCTCGAGGACGACGGCGGCGCCTTGCGCGGCGGATCGACCATCAGCCAGCAGACCGCGAAAAATCTATTGCTGTGGCCGGGCCGGGACTGGGTGCGCAAAGGCCTGGAGGCCTGGTTGACGATCTACCTCGAAACCTTGTGGCCCAAACAACGGATCATGGAGGTTTATTTGAACGTGGTGGAGTGGGGGCGCGGCGTGTACGGCGCCGAGGCGGCCGCGAAACATCACTTCGGAAAAACCGCGGCCGCCTTGAGCGCCGCCGAAGCGGCCAGGCTGGCGGCCGTATTGCCGAGCCCGCTGCGCTGGTCGGCGTCGAACCCCGGCCCCTATGTGCGCCGGCGCGCGGAGACATTGCAGGGCCGCGCGGCCCGTCTGGGCGAACTGGCCGGCTGCCTCGGGAAATAGATTTCTATTCGGCCTCGGGCGCGAGATGCGGCACGGCAATGCGCCGGCCCGTGAGCGCTTCTTCCAGCGCGGTCTTGAGTGTCCCCGGCCCGGCGGGCTTCACGAGGAACGCCGAGATGCCGAGGCGGGCGGCGTCCCGGTAGAGACCCATATCGTTGTGGCCGGTCAGCATGACGACCGGCATTTTCCGGAGCCGGCTGTGCGCGGAAGCGCGAAGCTTCTCGATGAACCTCACGCCGTTCATGCCGGGCAGCTCGAAATCCACGATCAGCACGTCGGAGAGATCGGGCTCGCGTTCGAGCGTGGCGAGCGCCTCCTCGGCCGAGCGCGCGCTCGAAACCTTCGGAATGGACAGGCTTGTCAATAAGCGGCCCAGGAGGTCCCGCACGAAGTTCTGATCCTCGACGATCAAAACCGATGCCGAGTCCAACACGTGAGCCGGAGAAGTATGTTCGTCCGCCGCCATATCTAAAAATAACTCAGCACGCCCGCGAAATCAGCGCTTTTTGACGGAGCCTTTAAATTACGATCGCGGCGGCTTCGTTTTCAAGCACACGCATGATGGAAAGCGCGGCCATATGCGAGGTTTTTGGATTGTCCGGCGAAGGGTTCGCGTGAATTTCGAGCGCCATGCGCCCGAATTTGCCCGACGCTTCCAGGCGATGAACATTCTGCGTCACCGCCGGATCGGCGACCAGCATGATCCGGGTGTTTTCGAATCCGATGCCCGCCAGGGCCGCGGTGGCGGCGACATTGGCGTTCTTCGGGAACGTAAGCGCGGCGTCCCGGGCGTTGCCGGAATAGATGACCGCGCGCGCCGTGATCTTCGCGAGATCATGAGACTGTTCGGCGGGCGTGCCTTTCCAGGCAAGCGGCGGCTTGCTCGAGGTCAGGGTCACGCTGTCGAGGCCGGCGATCTTCGCCGAGGCCAGGGCATCGACGCCGGGCAGGGCGCCCGCGACCAGCTTTACCTGCGCGGTTGAACGCGCGGCGGCGGCGGTGAGTTCTTCCAAAAGCGCGGGATCGGCGAGGCTGCCGGTGGAGACAATGACGAGATCGATGCCCGCGCCAAGAACCGGACCGCAGACCGCGCGCACGGCGCCGTGCCCCGCGCACTCGACAACGAGGTCGGGCTTCAGGGCGACGAGCTCATCCACGGAATAGACGATCTTGTGAGCGCCGGCGGAGACGGTATCGGCGGGAAGGCCAAGGGCGCCGACGATGGAAAAGGTTTGGGACCTCTGCGCGCAGAACGAACTGACAAGGCGGGCGATCGCGCCGTTGCCGACAAGTGCGATTTTCAACTTAAGCTCCAGATCTCAATTTTTCTCTTTGAGGCGGCGTTCAAGCTGATCGAGCCGGTCCGCGCCCCAAAACGGTTCTCCGTCCAGGACCATGAACGGGGCGCCGATCATACCGTCGGCGCGCGCGCTGTCCATCGCTTCGACCACCGCGCGTTTCGCGGCCGGATTTGCCGCCGCGGCCTCGATATCGCCGAGAGAAAGGCCGAGATGTCCGCAGGCCTCGGCGACGTCCGCCGCCGTGGCGACCGCGCGTCCCTCGCCGAAAGCCCGGGTCATGACGGCGACGGCGAAATCGCGGGCCAGCTTCGGATCGCGCGCCTTCAGGCTCCAGAAGGCGTAGCGGGAAATCTTGGCATCGAAGGGAAAAACGTCCGGGAGCTTGAAAGGCACTCCGGCGAATGCGGCGCTGCGCAGGAGATCGATGCTGTTGTACTTGAGCCGCGCCGGAATGAACGGCGGCGGTTTGACCTCGAGCGACTGGAAGATGTGCCCGAGCGAGACGGCGATCCAATCGACCTCGCGTCCATAGCGGGCGGCGAGGCCGTCGATGCGCCGGAGGACGAGATAGGAATAGGTCGAGACCAGATCGAAGTAGAAACGGATCGGTGCGGACATTATCCCCTCGCCGGTTGTGTCTTTAAATCAGGGCCTCCACGGCGCGGCGGGCCATGACGCCGACGAGATGCGCCCGGTAGGCCGCGGTGGCGTGAAGATCGCTGTTCAAATCTTCCTCGGAGACGACGATCCCGGCAAGCGCCCCGGGCGTGAAAGATTTGGATAGGACCGTTTCCATTTCTGTCTGACGGAAGGCGTTGGGGCCCGCACCCGTGACCGCGACGCGGACACCGGAGGCGGTTTCCGCCACGCAAACCCCGGCGACGGCATAACGCGAGGCGGGATTGCGGAACTTCATGTAGGCCGCGCGCTTCGGGACCGGGAAGGATACTTTGACGATCATCTCGCCGGGTTCGAGCGCGGTTTCAAACAGGCCGGTGAAAAAATCGTCGGCGGCGACGGCGCGCGTGGGCGTATGGATCATGGCGCCGAGGGCCAGCACCGCGGCGGGATAATCCGCCGCCGGATCGCTGTTCGCGAGAGATCCGCCCAAGGTCCCGAGATGACGCACCTGCGGATCGCCCACCTCGCCCGCCAAATGCGCGAGTGCGGGAATCAGACGGCGGACGTCGGCGGATGCGGCGACTTCGCCGTGGCGGGTCATGGCGCCTATGACGACGGCGTCTTTCTCAACGGCGATGCCCCGCAGTTCCGCAAGGTGAGACAGATCGATCACGTCGGATGGCCGGCGCAGACGCTGCTTCAAGGTGGGGATGAGGGTCTGCCCGCCGGCGAGATACACGGCATCCTCCGCGCCGGAGAAAATCTCGGATGCTTCGGACAGCGTTTTGGGGCGGTGGTAATTGAAATTGTGCATCAGGCCATCGCCTTCGCGCCCGCGAGGATCGCCGCGACGATGGGTTGATAGCCGGTGCAGCGGCAGAAGTTTCCTTCGAGCTCCTTGCGCACGACATCGTCCGTCAGCGGCTCACCCTTGTGACGTTCGGCGATGGCCAGCGCGGTCATGATCATGCCCGGCGTGCAGAAACCGCACTGAAGGGCATGGTGTTCGCGGAAAGCCGCTTGCATCGGATGCAGGACGCCGTCCTTGGCGACACCTTCAATCGTCGTGATGGCTTGCCCGTCCGCTTGCACGGCGAGCATGGAGCAGGCTTTCACCGGCTTGCCGGCGGCATGCACGGTGCAGGTCCCGCACTGGCTGGTATCACAGCCCACATGCGTGCCGGTGAGACCGAGCTGTTCGCGCAGCACATCGACCAGCAGGCTGCGCGGTTCGACGTCGAGGCTGTGCGCGGTTCCATTGACGATGAGCAAGATTTTCACGAGGTCACCCTACACGATGCGTCACCCCGGGCGTATGCCCGGGGCCGGGGGTTTTGAAGCGCAGTCCATGCCGCCGCTTTCGCGTTCTTTGCACACATCGAACCTCGCGGCCCCGGGATGACCATAAAAACTTTTCATACCGCGCGCGCGGCGGCGACGGCGCCGAGGCGTGCGAAAAATTCGTCGGCGAGCTTTTTGGCCGCCGCGGTGATGAGCCGCCCGCCGACCTGGGCGATCTTCCCGCCGACGGCGGCGTCGACGGTATAGATGAGACGTGTGCCTTCCGCTTCTTCCTCGAGCCGCACCTTGGCGCCGCCCTTGGCAAAACCGGCCGCGCCGCCCTTGCCTTCGCCGCGAATGGTGTAGGCCTTCGGCGGATCGAGATCGGACAGCGTGATCGCGCCTTTGAACGAGGCTTTCACCGGGCCGATCTTGGCGGTCACGACGGCGTCGATCTCGGTGGGCGAGGTCCATGCGATGGACTCGCAGCCGGGGATGGCTTCTTTCAGCACCGCGAGATCGTTGAGGGCATCCCACACCGCCTGGCGAGGCGCGGGAATGAGACAATCGCCGGTCATATCCATCGTACGTAAACCTCTTACAGGTCCGCACGCACGCTATGCGTCGGCTCTGCCTTTGCGGATCGCGGTCCGCCCGAACTTGGCGCGCACCGTATCCATGGCCTTCTCGACCTCGGCGCGGCGCGTGCCGGATTTACCGGCCGGGCGATCGGCGCGCGAGAACAAATCCTGCGGGTCCGCGCCGGTCGGCGCGGACAATTGATCGACACCGACGCCGATAAGGCGGAACAGCGGACCGGTGGCTTCTTTCAATAGCATAGCTTCGGCTTCGCGGAAGATCGTCTCGGCCAATTGCGTGGGCGCGGACAGCTTGTGGTTGCGCGTGACCGTCTTGAAGCGCGAGGTCTTCAGTTTCAGCACCACCGTACGCCCGGCGATGTTCTTGGCTTTCAAACGCTCCGACACGCGTTCGGTGAGGGCCCATAAAATGCGGCGCAGCTTGGCCGGATCGCGGATGTCCTCGTTGAAGGTTGTTTCCGCCGACACGCTCTTGGCTTCGCGGTCCGTATTCACATGACGTTCATCGATGCCTTGCGCCAGCCGGGCGATATAGGCGCCGGTCTCGCCGTAGAGCAGCGCCATTTCCTCGTGCGAGCGGCGCTGGATATCGCCGACCGTGAACAGGCCGCCGACCTTGAGGCGGTCGCCCAGCGCCGGCCCGACACCGGGCAAGCGCGTGATCGGCAGATCGTGCAGCACCGAGACCGCGTCGCCGCGCCCGATGACGGCGAACCCGCGCGGCTTGTCGAGATCGGAGGCAAGCTTGGCGAGAAACTTGTTGTAGCTGAGACCGATGGAGACGGTGATGCGGATCTCGCGTTCGATCTCGCGGGCGATATGCGCGAGCGAGGCGGCGGCCGAGCGGTTGAACAGCTTCACCGTGCCCGTGAGATCGAGAAAGGCTTCATCGAGCGAGAGCGCTTCGATCATCGGCGTGGCGGTCTCGAAAACCTTGTGCACCTGGCGGCTGACGTCCTTGTACTTGGCCATGTTCGGTTTGACGACCACGGCGTGCGGGCAAAGCTGCAGCGCCTTGAACATGGGCATGGCCGAACGCGGGCCGAACTTGCGGGCGATATAACAGGCGGTTGAGACCACGCCCCGCTTCTCGCCTCCCACCAGGACCGGCTTGTCGGCGAGGCTCGGGTCGTCGCGTTTTTCGATGCTGGCGTAGAAGGCGTCGCAGTCGATGTGCGCGATGGAAAGGCGGCCCAATTCCGGGTGGCGGATCACGCGCTCCGAGCCGCAGCGCACGCATGTGGGCGCGTCCGATTCGTATTCGGCGAGGCAGTCGCGGCAGAGGGCGGCGATACGGTCCAAGGCGGGCATAGGCTCACAATGCTGCGCGTTGACTTAGGAGAAAGAAAGCCCCAAGTGAAGGGCTCTCAGCACAGGATTTCCCTATGAGCGAACGGTCTTCCGGCCCCTCCCGCTGGAACATGCCCGACCGGCCCCGGAGCAAGAATTACGCCCACCTGCGGCGGACCTATGAATTCATGCGTCCGTACAAGAGCCGGCTGGTCATTTTCTGCATCGCTCTGGCCATCACCTCCGCCGCGACTTTAAGCATCGGCCTGGGCTTGAAGTTCGTCATCGACCGCGGACTGTCGGCCGGGAGCCGCGAGATGCTCGACCAGGGCCTCTTGGCGCTGATCGGGATCATCGTCGTGATCGCCGCCGGCACCTTCACGCGCTTCTATTACATCTCGTGGATCGGCGAGCGGGTGGTGGCGGATATCCGCGCCGCCGTGTTCAACCATATCCTCCGGCTGTCGCCGGGTTTTTTCGAAACCACCAAGACCGGCGAAATCCTTTCGCGCCTGACGACCGACACCTCCCTCCTGCAACAAGTGGTGGGTTCGTCTCTGTCCATCGCCCTGCGCAACGCGGTGGCGCTGATCGGCGGCGTGACCATGCTGGTCGTCACCAACGCGAAACTCACCGGGCTCGTGGCCTTGGTGCTGCCGGCGGTGATCGTGCCGATCATCTGGTACGGCCGCAAAGTGCGCAAACTCTCGCGCGAGAGCCAGGACCGCGTGGCCGATGTGGGCTCCTACGCCGAAGAGAACCTCAACGCCATCCGCACCGTGCAGGCCTTCGTGCATGAGGAGCGCGACCGCGCGTTCTTCGCGCGCAATGTGGAAAGCGCCTTCCGCACGGCCATGGGCCGCATCAAGGCGCGCGCCATGCTGGGCGCCATCGTCATTCTGCTGGTGTTCGCCGCCATCGCCATCGTGGTGTGGGCGGGCGGGCACGGCGTCATCGCCGGCACCGTGACGCCCGGCGATCTGACCGCCTTTATCTTCTACTCGGTGACCGTGGCCGCTTCCACCGGCGCCATGACCGAGGTGATCGGCGATTTGCAGCGCGCCGCCGGAGCGACCGAACGCCTGATCGAATTGCTGGAAACGGAGCCGGAAATCACCGCGCCCGCGCACCCCAAAGCGCTGCCCCTGCCCGCGCGCGGCGCCGTCGATTTCGAGAACGTGACTTTCCACTATCCGTCGCGTCCGCAGACGGCGGCCTTGAAAGGTCTCACGCTGAATGTGGCCCCGGGCGAACATGTCGCCCTCGTCGGCCCGTCGGGCGCGGGCAAGACCACGGTGTTCCAGCTGCTGCTGCGTTTCTATGACCCGCAGGCGGGTATCGTGCGCGTCGACGGGATCGACTTGAAGGAAGCCGACCCGCAGGTTGTGCGTTCGCGCATCGGCATGGTCGCCCAGGACCCGGTGATCTTCGCCGCCGATGCCATGGAAAATATTCGCTACGGCCGTCCCGGCGCCACCGACGAAGAGGTGCATGCGGCGGCCGAAGCCGCGGCGGCGATGGAGTTCATCAGGAAGCTGCCCGACGGGATGAAGAGCTTCCTGGGCGAGCGCGGCGTGCGCCTGTCCGGCGGCCAGAAGCAGCGCATCGCCATCGCCCGCGCCATTCTGCGCGATCCCGCGCTGCTTCTGCTGGACGAGGCCACCAGCGCCTTGGACGCGGAGAACGAACGCCTGGTGCAGACGGCGCTGGAACGCCTGATGGTGGGACGCACCACCATGGTGATCGCGCATCGACTGGCCACGGTCGTGAACGCGGACCGCATCGCCGTCATCGACGACGGCCGCCTGGTCGCCACGGGCCGTCACGAACAACTGATCGCCGGCAATGAACTCTATGCCCGTGTGGCGGCATTGCAGTTCACCGCCGACGTCAACCCGCCCTGAAGCCTGAAAGTCATTATCTTATTGACTCACGTACCTGTAAGAGGTACGTTCGTGGTTCGATTTCGAATGCCGAACCACGCTCTTTGACATTGTGAATCCCTTTCGATGGCCTGTGCGGCGTTCCGCGCAACAATATTTGCTTCTTTGCCACAATGTCGCGCGATGTCGCGTGAATGTCGCGCGTAAGATCGTCCCGCAACACATTCTTCTATAATGATTTTTCCCGGTTTGGCGCGCTGTCGCGCATGTCGCGCACTTTTCCGGTGACATTTTTCCGGTGACCTTTTTCCGGTGACATGGCGTGAACGGGAGATCCCGCGCCGCGCCGCGGCGGTCAGTCCCAATCCCCAGCGCCGACGCGCCGCGAGCTTTTCACGCCGCTGCGCTTGCGCTTGCCTTCAAGGCGCTGCTTCTTCTGGCCTTTGCTGACCTTGGTCGCGACGCGGCGCTTGGGGACGTGGGTCGCCTTGACGATCATCTCCACCAGCCGGTCGATGGCGTCCTTGCGGTTCATCTCCTGGGTGCGGTGGCGGTTGGCGGTGATGACGATGACGCCGTCCGTGGTCGCGCGTTTTCCCGCCAGCGCCATCAGCCGGATCGCGACATCGTTGGGCAGCGAGGGTGAGCGGCGCGCATCGAAGCGCAGCTGGACGGCGGTCGCGACCTTGTTGACGTTCTGGCCGCCGGGCCCGCTGGAGCGGATGAAGGAAAGCTCGACTTCGCTGTCGTCGAGGCTAAGGGTCGGCGTGACGGGGATCATGGGCTTTAGAACGGCAGCAGGGTGTAAGGGTTGCCGATCTCCTGCTGGAATAATTGATCGAACGGCGTGTTCACCATGAACGGGTTCTGCGGCTCCGCGGGCGGCGCGAACAGGTCCGGCGGCGGCAAGGTGAGAATCGCAACGAAGCTGTCGTCCACGAAGACCGTCGTGGCGCGCGCGAGCTGCAAGGGCGGCTCATCGAGCATGATCGCGGGCGGCGCCGTGATCGCGGCGAGATCGTCTTCGGTTAAGCTGCCCGTTGTGGAGGCGCTTCCGGCCGTCACCGACAGGGTATAGCCGCCGACACCGCTACTGTAGGCGAGCGTATCTATAATGTAGGTGCCGGTCGCCGACGGGGTGTAGGTGAGAACCGCCGAGGCCCCAAGGCCGCTGTTTGTGGCCGTGGCGAGCTGAAAGGCACTGGCATCGCGGATGTAGAATTGCGATTCCGTCCAACGCAGGGCGCTTCCGGTCGCGGTTCCGGAAAGCCGGATGGTGTAGGTGGTGTTGGCCGTCAGCGTCGTGCGGAACCAATCGCGGTCGCCGGCGGTTTCGACAAGGCCTTCGACCGAACTTCCGACCGCGACAGTCCCCGTGGTTCCCGTGTTGGCGGCGTAGTCGTCGGGGTTCGCGGTGGCCGCGACGGTGTAGGTGCCCGTGGCCGTCGGCGAATTGGAGCGCACCGCGAGGTAATAAGTGCCCGATGCGGCGGCCTGGAACATGATGCGCGAGTCCGCGCCGGTCCCGCTGTCGTTGTCCGCGACGAGGACGGTCCCACTGGAATTCAGCAATTGCAGCGCCGGGTCGGCGAGAGTGCCGCCGCTTGAGGCGCTGCCGCGCGCGTCGAACCGGTAAAGCGTGCCGGCGGTCAGCGACACGCGGATCCAATCGACGTCGGCCGCGGTCCCGACGGTGCTCGCAAGCGTTCCGCCGACAGTCACGGCCCCCGTGGTCGCGGCGCTGGCGGCGTAATCCTCCGATGACGGACTGGCTGTGACGCTGAGGGTGTAGGTTCCCGTGCCGGTGCCCGGCGTGGACGCTTCGATGTAGTGAATGCCGGTGTAAGCCGCGGTGTACGTGAGCTGCGCGTCGAGGCCCGTGCCGGAATCGTCATCGGACGCATAACTCACGCCGCTGGGGGAGCGCACGCGCACCAAGGGATCCGCGAGGGTGCCGCCGCCGGTGGCCGCGCCGCGCAGGTCGATGCGGTAGGACTGGCCGGCCGTCAGCGTGACCGCGAACCAGTCGGCATCGGTGCTGGTCTCAAGCCGCCCGGTGGCGGAGCCGCCCACCGTGACCGCGCCGGTCGTATTGCTGTTGGCCGAATAGTCGTCCGCGGTCGACGTGGTGCCGACGGCGATGGTGTAGGTGCCCTGCTCGCCGTCAAAACCCTTGGCCGCGATGTAGTAGGTGCCCGTGGCGGTGGCGGTATAAAGGATCTGCGAGTCCGTACCGGCGCCGCTGTCGTCGTCCGCCACGAGTTCCGTGCGGGTGGGGCTGAGCAGGCGCATGTAAGGATCGAGCAGCGTGCCGCCGCTGGAATCGTAACCGCGCATATCGATGCGGTAGGTCACGCCCGCCGTGAGATTCACGCGGATCCAATCTTCGTCGACATTCGTGTCGATGCGCCCGGTAAACGTACCGCCGACGGCGACGCTGGCCGTTGTCGTGGCGTCGGCCGGATAGTCGTCGATGGTCGGGATCGTCGTGGGCGAACCGTAGAGCGCGCGAATGGCGGAAATCTCGTCGCTGGTGAGATCCGTGACGCTGGAGTTCTGCGACGAATTCATCACGGTCGGCATGTCGTTCTCGTGATCGAGACCGAGCGCATGGCCGACTTCGTGCAGGACAAGCGTGTAGAAGTCGACCGTGCCCGAGGCGGGGTTCGAGCCGACGATCTGAACCGTTCCGTCGATCAGCCGGTAGCGGCGGCCGAGATCGAAGGAGATGTAGGAATTGCGGATGACGCTGCCGCTGTACCACGTATTGGCGAGGCCGATGGTGCCCGAGCTTTGCGCCTGCAGCTCGTCAAACACGAGCGTGATGTTGGCGGTCGCGGGCGAAGCGGTCTCGACAAAAGTGAAATTGCCGACCTCGTCCCAGCGCGCGAAGGCCTGGCGGATCGACGGCAGAAAAACCGCGGAAATCGCGGCGACGGCGCTGGTGTATTCGGCATCCGTGGGCACGCCTTGTCCGGCGGCGACCACCGCCCAGGTGATCGTTCCGCCCGCCGTGCCGCGCGTGCCGTTGCCCCACTTGTAGTCTTCGAGCACATAGGACGGGCGCTCGAACTGCGGGAACCCGGCGATGGGCGCGGTCAACGGCAGACTTACGGCGTTGACGTCGTCGCCGAAGTTCTCCAGAACGCCGCTCCGGCCGTCAGGCATGTCGCCCCCACGTACAAACCCGCCCTACGTGTACTATAACCGCATCTTGCGAAAAACGTAGCCTCGATGAACTCAACACCCGCATGAGCGACGCCTCTTCCGCCACCATGATCGTCCCCGAGATGAGCTTCGACGCGCTCACCGAGAACTTTGCCTTATTTGACGACTGGGAAGACCGCTACCGCTACCTGATCGACCTGGGGCGCAAGCTGCCGCCTTTCCCCGACGCCTTGAAGACCGAGGCCAACAAAGTGCGCGGCTGCATGAGCCAGGTATGGATGGTGCCGGGACATCCGGCGGACGACAAAAGCCGATTCGCCTTCGCCGCCGACAGCGACGCGCATATCGTCAAAGGCCTGATCGCGGTGCTCGGCGTCCTGTTCTCGGGAAAGACGCCCGCGGAGATCGGCGCCGTCGATACGGAGGCGGCCTTTCAAGGCCTTGGCCTCGATCAGCACCTCAGTCCCAGCCGCCGCAACGGGCTGGTGTCGATGGTGGAGAAGATCAAGGCTTACGCGCAAAAAGCGTGAAAATCCCGAGACCGCGCTACGCAAACAGCCTGCGGTCGAGCTTCTTGATGAAGCTCCAGGGATCGGCGTCGGGTTTGCCGAACAGGAAGCCCTGCACGTATTCGACGCCGCAATCGCGCACGAATTCGAGGCCTTCCTTGCTGTCGACCATCTCGGCGATGGTTTCGACGTCCATGGTCTTGCACAAAGTGGTGAGCGCTTTCAGGAAGGCGCGGCCCTTGGGCGCGGTTTGCGCGTTCTTCACCGCGCTGCCGTCGAGCTTCACGACGTCGACTTCAAGCACCGAGAGATATTGGAAGCTGGCGGCCCCGGCGCCGAAGTCGTCGAGACATACGTGGAAGCCTTTCTTGCGCAGGGCCTGCACGAAATTGTTGGCCTGCGTGAGATCGGCCACGCGCGCCGATTCGGTGATCTCGAACACCAGGAAATTGCTGAGCCACGTATCGGCGTCGAGCATCGCATGGAGTTCTTTTGAATACTGATCGTTGCCGACGGACATGCCGGAGATGTTCACGGCGATGGAGACCTTGTCGGCGCGGTTCTTGCGCAGCCAGTCGACGCATTTGCGCGCCATGGCGATATCGAACTCGGTGATCAGGCCGGTCTCTTCGGCGAAGGTGATGTACTTGTACGGGCTTTCCTCGAACTTCCCGTTGAAGCGCACGAGTGCTTCGTAGTGGTGCACGGCGCCGGTGCGCGCGTCGAAGATCGGATGGAACGCGACCTGGAAGTCGTTGCCGCCGACGAGGTTGCGGAACTTGTTCAGCGACTCGACGGTGTCCTGAACCAGCTTGTTCATGTTGGCGGCGATATCCTTCACGTTGAAGGAATCGCCGACCTGTTCCTTGAAATGATTGATGGTGTAGACGAGGCCCTTGGCGAGATCGCCCTCGTTCACGCCCGCGATGTCGACTTCGACCGTGCCGGCCTGCGCGGCCACGCCCTTGCCGGTGGGATCGAACGCCTTGGTGGCTTCGGTCAGCTTGGCTTCGAGGGCGGCGACGTCCATGCCCTTTTCGGCGACGATCCCGAACTTGCCGTCGCCGACTTCACCGGCGGCATCCCCGCCGAGCGAATTGGCGCGCAAGGTGGTGCCGACGGTGGTGAGCAGGTGTTCGCGCTCTTCCTCGCTGAGGCTGCCGGCGAGGGCGTCGAAGCCCGGCAAATTGACCAGGGTCAGCTCGGCATTGGCGCCGGCGGCTTTGAGTTTCTCGACCGCGAGCTGCGAGAAGGAATCGCCCGACAGGAGGCCGGTGCCCTTGTCGCGCGCGACGCCCTGTTCGGCTTCGCCCTTGTCGGTGAGATGGGCCTGGGTGCGGAAGGCCAGGAAGAAGTGGTCCTTCAGATCCGGCATGACATAGCCGGCAAAACCCAAGGGCGGGGTCAGGCCCCTGGCGCCCTGGAGCTTCACTTTGACGTTGTCGATACGGCCTTTTTTGGCCGTCATGTGCAGGAGCTGGTCGACGAGCACCCGGTCCTTGGGCGCGACGACATCCATGAAATTGCGCCCGATCAGACCTTCCGGGCCGAGGCCCAGAAGCGCCTTGGTCGCGCCCACGGCGAAGGAAATCCGCTGCTGCGGATCCAGCTCGATCAGGATGTCGGCCCAACAGAAGGCGAAGGCGACAAAACGGTCGCGCGCGGAGTTCATTTGTATGATCGACTCAAAGGGATGTCGTTGAGGTTCTTAGCAATAATCGTCCGCCATGCCTACCCGTCGCGTGAGGGGCGCCGGGACGATTTCGCCCGGCGGTGGCGGCCGCGCGTGCGCCGGCGCGCCCGACAGTTGAGAGAGTGCGGACCAAGCCAAACTGCGCGTCGCCTTGTGACGCCCCTATCCCGAGCGCACCATATGCATTCGGGGGCCAATGACATCGCATTACCAAATCCCGCTCCAGGTCCTGGACGTCGAAGCCGTGACCCACCCGACGATCGGGGCGCTGGCCGACTACTGGTGCGCGCTGGGCGCCGGCGCCCCGCCGGCCCGCGCGTCCTTCGATTTCATGGAAATCTACAAGGTGGCCCCTCACCTGCTGATGGCCGAGCGCGTCGCGCCGGACACCTTCACGTTCATTTATTGCGGGACCGCGGTTGCCGACAATTTTCCGCGCGATCTGACCGGCGCCACCTTTGGACCCACGACGCCGCGCGCGAGCCGGATCGACTGGCCCGGCTTTTACAGCGTCGTTCTGGATAACCCATGTTTGCGTTATGGACGCGAGCGCATCGACTGGGCCAACCCCGAAAGCAGCGACATCATCTATTGCGCATGCCCGCTTTTGGGAAAGGACGGCCGGCCCGCATATGTCGTGTCATGCCTGGTGTTCCTGGAGCGCTCGCCGTTCGACGCCGCGAGCGCGTAAGGCGGATTATATGACGTCTGGTTCTTGCCAGGACGCCGCGCGCGGACCACACTTGCTGCGCTTTTAACCAGCGAGTTCATCACGTGCGTGCAATTTTCCTTTTCTTTGCTCTTATCGCCGGCCTTTCGGCGGGCGCGGCCCAAGCGGCGACGATCTCCCGGATCACGCTGGTCGTGTCCGACATCGAGAAATCGATCACCTTCTATGAGCGCCTGGGCCTGTCGAAGGTTTCCGACGAAGCGCGGACCGGCGCCCTGCAGATCCACGGCGCGGACGATCTGCCGCTGACCGCCGACGCCACCCGCAGCCGTATCGTGGTCATGAAGGGCGAGGGTCAAACCGCGGAGATCGCGCTGCTGTCCTACGACCGGCCGCCGCTGGCCAGCGCGCGCAGCAACCTGATGGGCCTGGGCACCGGCGACGTGATCATCGGCGTGATCGTGCCCGACTTGCAGACGGCTTACGCGGCGCTGGACCGCCTCGGCGCGCGCATCGAAAAAGGCCCGAACGCGTTCACCGCGGCGCCGCTCGGCGTGCGCCTGTACGCCTACGACCCCGACGGCCACATGGTCGAGCTGACACAAGGGGGGACGGTAGGCGTTCGCTGATGGATGTGTCATCCCGGCCTTCGCCGGGATGACACCATAAAATCTACTTCCCGATCACAACGCCTTCGCGGCGGGGGTCGGCGCCGCCGACGAGGCCGTCCTTGGTGACGCGGATGGCGTGGATGCCGCTGGCGGAGTTGTTGACGCGCACGGTGTGGCCGAGTTTCTCGAGATCGGCTTTCACCGGCTCGAGGCCTTCTTCGAGGATGACGTTGTTGCCCATGCCGAGCACGAAGGGCGACGCGGCGGCGTTGGCCGGCGACATGTCCCAGTCGATCATCGCGACGAGGGTCTTCACCACGAAGCCGACGATGGCGGGACCGCCCGGCGAGCCGAGCACCATCTCGAGCTTGCCGTCCTTGTTGAAGACGATGGTCGGCGTCATGGAACTGCGCGGGCGCTTTTCGCCGGCGACACGATTGGCGACCGTGCGCTTCTCGGCCACGTCTTCGTAGGAGAAGTCGGTGAGCTGGTTGTTGAGGATGAAGCCGCCCTTGGTCATCAGACGAGAGCCAAAGCCGCTTTCAATGGTGCTGGTCATGGCGACCGCGTTGCCGTCGCGGTCGACAATGGAGAAGTGCGTGGTGGAGGGAAGCTCCGGGCTGTCCGCGGTCACGAACGCATGTTTGGTCGGGACCTTGCCGGCTTCGGCGACGGGCAGACGCTGGTCTTCCTTCACCAGCGCGGCGCGGGCCTTGAGATAGTCGGGCGCGATCAGGGCTTCGGTGGGCACCGGCACCGAGTCCGGGTCCGCCATGTAGACGGCGCGATCCGCAAAGGACAGGCGGCCCGCTTCGGCCATCAGGTGATAAGAGACCGGCGACCGGGCGCCGAGGGCGCGCAGGTTATGCGGCTCGAGGATCGCGAGGCTTTGGATGACGCCGATGCCCCCCGAGGACGGCGGGCCCATGCCGCAAACTTTGTAAGTGCGATAGCCGCCGCAGACCGGCGGGCGTTCGACGGCCTTATAGGCGTTCAGATCGTCGAGGGTCATGTCGCCGGGGTTCTGCGGCGCTGAATCGACGGTCTGCACGATGTCGGCGGCGATGGCGCCGGTGTAGAACGCGTCCGCGCCCTTGGCGGCGATGTCGCGCAAGGTGGCGGCGAAAGCGGGATTCTTGAGGATCGTGCCGGCCGCTTTCGCCCGGCCGTCGGCCTCGTAATAGAAGGACCGCGCCGGTTCGATCATCGCGAGGTTGCGATCACCGGCGAGCAGAGCATTGAGACGCGGCGAGATCGCGAAACCGTTTTCCGCGAGCGCGATGGCGGGCTGGAACAAACGCGCCCACGGCAGCTTGCCGTGATTCTTGTGCGCGAGCTCCATGACGCGCACGAGACCCGGAACGCCGACCGACTTGCCGCCGACGATGGCCTGCATGCGGCCCATGGGCTTGCCGTCCTTGGTGAGGAAGCGGTTTTCCGCGGCGGCTTTCGGCGCTTCTTCGCGGCCGTCGTAAGTGCGCAAGGATGACGCCTTGGCGTCCCAGTGCACGATGAAGGCGCCGCCGCCGATGCCGGAGGACTGCGGTTCGACCAGGTTGAGCACGAGGTTCACGGCGATGGCGGCGTCGAGCGCCGAGCCGCCGGCCGCGAGGATGTCCGCGCCCGCCTGTACGGCCAAAGGATTTGCCGCCGCGACCATCCATTCCTTGCCCGTGCCGCTCTTGGGTTCGGAGCGTCCCGTGAAGGCTTCCGGATCGGAGGCCTCGGGCTTCGGGATCTGCGCGAAAGCGGGCGCAGCGAGGAGAACGAGCGCGGAGACGGTGCGGAGAAGTGTTTTCATGGGCCTACTTTAGTTTCCCGCCAGTGATGACACCAGACGTCATGGCCGGCGCCGGGCGGCTCGCGCGTTGGTTCAACGTCGGCGCAGACTTTTGTCGCGCGCGGACAACGGGTGCGAAAAACGCAGCCCGAGGGAGGGTTTAGCGGCGACGGAAGTTCACCCGTGAGGGCCAGGCGCGGCCGGGCGCGGGCAATGACAGGGTCAGGCACGGGCACGGCCGAGAGCAGCGCCTGGGTGTAAGGATGACGCGGGGCCGCGTAGAGCGCGTCGCGCGGCGCAATCTCCATCGTCTTGCCGAGATAGAGCACCATGACCCGGTGCGAGATGTGGCGCACGATGGACAGATCGTGACTGATGAAGATCATCGCCAGATTCATGGCGCGTTGCAGCTCCATGAGCAGGTTCACCACCTGCGCGCGGATCGACACATCGAGCGCACTGACCGGTTCGTCGCACACGACGAGTTTAGGATCCAGGATCATCGCCCGCGCGATGCCGATGCGCTGGCACTGGCCGCCGGAGAACTCGTGCGGGTAGCGGTTGATCATTGTCGAATGAAGGCCGACGCGGCCCATCATGTCCTTCACCTTGGCCTTCATCTCGGCCTTGGACATGTGGGGGCGATAGTTGCGCAAGGGCTCGGCGATGATGTCGCCGGCGGTCATGCGCGGATCCAAGGACGCAAGCGGATCCTGGAACACGATCTGCATGCGCTCGCGTTCGGCCTTCAAGGCTTTCGCATCGAGATCGTTAAGCGCGCGTCCGAGCCAGGCGACCGCGCCGCCGGTGGCGGGCAGAAGCTGAAGCACCGCGCGGCCCAGGGTGGACTTGCCGCAGCCGGACTCGCCGACGACGCCCAAGGTTTCACCGGCTTTCAGTTCGAAACTCACGCCATCAAGGGCTTTCAGCGGCGTGTAGGTCCCGACGACGAGGCCGCCGGTGCGCACCGGGTAGTGGACTTTCAGGTCGTTCACATCGAGCAAGGTCTCGCTCATGCGGCCCCCACTGCCGTAACCGTATGATTTAGGAAGCAGGCGTTGAGCGTGCCGCCTTCGGCAAGCGCGGGGCGTTCGGCGCGGCAGCGGTCAAAGACCGCCGCGCAGCGCGGGTGGAAACTGCATCCGGGCGGCAGCTTCTGAAGATTGGGCGGCTGGCCCGGAATCGTCGGCAGCACGGCGGTGGGCGCGTCGGTGAGGCGCGGCGTGCAGGCAAGAAGGCCCTTTGTGTAAGGGTGGCGCGGCGCGGCGAAAATCTCCCGCACGCCGGCGTTCTCCACCACGCGGCCCGCATACATCACCGCGATCCGGTCGGCGAGGCCGGCGACGACGCCGAGATCGTGGGTGATGAGCACGAAGGAGGTGCCGTGTTTTTCCTTCAGCTCGCGCATGAGATCGAGGATGAGCGCCTGCACCGTCACATCAAGGGCGGTGGTGGGTTCGTCGGCGATGACGAGTTCGGGCCCGCAGAGCAGCGCCATGGCGAGCACGATGCGCTGTCTCAATCCGCCGGACAGTTCATGCGGATACATGGCGAAACGGCGCTCGGGTTCGGGAATCTGCACGCGCGCCATCATCGTGACCGCTTCCGCCCGCGCGGCCTTCGCATCCATGCCGCGATGACGTTCCAGCACCTCGGTCAGCTGACGGCCGACGCGCATGTGCGGGGTGAGCGAGGTCATCGGGTCCTGGAACACCATGGCGAGGCGGTTGCCGCGCACGCTGTTGAGGGTGCGTTCATCGGCTTTCAGGAGATCGACGCCGCCGAAGCGGGCCGATCCGGTTGTTTTGCCGTTGGCGGCGAGCAGGCCCATGACGGCCATGAAGGTCTGGCTTTTGCCGGACCCGGACTCGCCGACAATGCCCAAACACTCTCCCTTGTTCACATGGAGCGAGACGTCGCTGACGGCGGCGACTTCGCCGTCTTCTGTCGCAAACCGCACATTGAGGCCGCCGATGTCGAGGATACGCTGGGTCATCTCAGCGGTCCTTCGGATCAAGGGCGTCGCGCAAACCGTCGCCGAGGAAATTGAAGCAGAACAAGGTGGCGGTCATGAAGACGGCCGGAACGATGAGGGTCTGCGGGTTCACTTCCAGTTCCGCCGCGCCTTCGTTCAAGAGCACGCCCCAGCTGGTGAGCGGTTCCTGCACGCCGAGGCCGAGGAAGGACAGGAAGCTTTCGAGCAAAATGACCTGGGGAATGGTGAGGGTGACATAGACGATCACCACGCCCAGCACATTGGGCACGATGTGGCGCAGGATAATGCCGGCGGTGGAGCCGCCCGAGGCGCGCGCGGCTTCGATGAATTCCTTGGATTTAAGCGACAATGTCTGGCCGCGCACGATGCGCGCCATGGTGAGCCATTCCACCGCGCCGATCGCCAGGAACATGAGGATGAAGTTCCGCCCGAACATGACCATGAGGATGATCACGAAGAAGGTGAGCGGCACGGAGTAGAGAAGATCGACAAGGCGCATGAGCAGTTGATCGACGCGTCCGCCGACAAAGCCCGCGACGGCCCCGACGGTGACGCCGATGAACAGCGCGACCGTGGTCGCGAGCACACCGACCATGAGCGAGACGCGGCCCCCAACCAGCGTGCGCGCGAGCAGATCGCGGCCCACGGAATCGGTTCCGAGATAATGGCCGAGCGCCGGGTTGGGCGGCATGGCTTCGACGTGATCCCAATCGATGGCGTCATAAGGCCACGGCAAGGTGTAGGGGCCGATCAGGCAGACCGCCGCGATGACGCCAAGGACGATCATGCTGGCGAGCGCGGCGCGGTTGCGCTTCAAGCGGCGCCAGGCGTCCTGCCACAGGCTGCGGCCTTCGACTTCGCCGGCGGTGTCGAGCGCGGCGGCATGCGCCGAGGTCATGTTGACCCTACTCATAGCGCACCTTCGGATCGAGCACGGCGTAGAGCATATCGACAATGAGATTGGCGACGATGACAAAAGCGGCGCCGACGATGGTGACGCCCATGACCAATGTATAATCGCGGTTGAGCGCGCCCTGCACGAAGTAGCGGCCGATGCCGGGGATCTGGAAAATGGTCTCGATGACCATGGAGCCGGTGAGCAGGAAGGCGGTGGCGGGTCCCAGGAACGTGACGACCGGCGTGAGCGCCGATTTCATGGCATGGCGCAGAACGACGGTGCGGTACGGCAAGCCTTTCGCCCGCGCCGTGCGCACGAAGTTGGTGCGCAGCGCCTCGATCATGCTGGCGCGCGAGATGCGCGCGATATAGGCGACGAAGGGCAGCGCGAGCACGGTGACGGGCAGGATACGATTCATGAACGCGCCGTCGTTCCAGCCGCCCGCCGGAAGCTGGAAGGGCGTGCCCTTGAGCCAGACGCCGAAGGCGAGGATCAAAAGCTGGCCGGTGACGAAGGTGGGAATGACGATGCCGATCATCGCAAGACCCGACACGGCGTAATCGCGCGCCGAGTTCTGCGCCAGCGCGGCGGTGATGCCCAGCGGCAAGCCGATGAGAATGGCCAGGATGATGGCCGAGAGGCCGTTCTCGATGCTGACGGGCAGGCCCTGCGCGATCAGTTCCGTGACCGTGAAGTCCTTATATTTGAACGAGGGGCCAAAATCGCCCTGAAGCAGATTGCCGAGATAACTGAAGAACTGGCGCCACAAAGGATCGTCCAGGTGATAGCGCGCCCGCAGGTTCGCGAGCACCTCGGGCGGCACCGGCGCTTCACCGTCGAAGGGTCCGCCCGGCGCGAGGCGCATCAGGAAGAAGCAGAAGAGCACGACCGCCAGGAGAGTCGGGATGCCGATGAGGAGCCTTCGCGCGAAGTAAGACCACATGGAGTTCCTATTCGCCGGAGTATCTATTTGTTTTTTGGTCACCCTGGGCGAAGGCCCGGGGTCCAGGGCGGTCAACGCCGAACCATGCCACAACTCCGGGACCGGCCGCACACCTTGCACCTGGCAACCCTGGATCCTGGGCCCAAGCCCCGGGACGGCGCGTGAGTGCGAGGCGCGTTGTCTGCATTACTCTTACACCGAGGGCTCGGAGATGACGGTGTTGGCGAGCACGCCGATCTCCTCGATCTCGACTTCGATGCGGTCGCCGGGATGCAGCCAGCGCGGCGGGGTGCGGTTGATGCCCGATCCCGCCGGCGAACCGGTGGCGATCACGTCGCCCGCTTCAAGATGGGTGAAGATGGAAATGTAGGAGATGATCGCGGCCACGGAGCGCAGCATGGCGCTTGTGGAGGACTGCTGCATGATTTCACCGTTGAGGCGCGTGGTGAGCATGAGCTCCTGCGGATCGCGGATCGCGCCGGCGGGCACGAGCCATGGCCCGCAGGCGCCGGAGGAATCGAAATTCTTTCCGGCGGTCAGCGAATGCTTCTGATAGTCGCGCATGCAGCCGTCGAGGAAACAGGTGTAGCCGGCGACATGGCTGAGGGAGCGCTCCGGCGGAATGCGCCGGCCGCCCTTGCCGATGACCACGGCAAGTTCGCCTTCGAAGTCGTATTCGCGCGAGGCCTCGGGGCAGACGATGGACTGACGGTGCCCGACCAACGACTGCGGCGTGCGCATGAATAAAACCGGCGGCGCGCTCGCGTCCGTACCCGGCGGATTGTTGTCCTTGGGGTAGTTGTTGCCGACACAGATGATGCGTCCGGCGTCCGGCACGACCTGCAACAGCACCACGTGATCGAGCGCGACAGTCGGCTTGCGGCGCGCCACCACCGCTTCGAGATTGGTGACCGGGCCGCCCGCGAGCACGGCGCGCAGCGAGGGGCCGGCGTCGGAGAGATCGACGATGTCGTTGCCGACCACGGCCCCGAAGCTGGGCCCGTGATTGTATTCGTAAGAGACAAACTTGATCGAGGATGCGGCCAAAGGGGTCACTTCTTCGGCATGAGAACGGTATCGATGACGTGGATGATGCCGTTATCGGCGGCGATGTCGGCCTTGATGAGGCGCGCGTCGTCGACCATCACGACTTTGGTCGCATCGATCAGCACCAGGGCCCCATCGGCAGTCGCCGCTTCCATGCGCTTGCCGAGGAAATCGCGCGCCACCACGCGGCCGGCGACGATGTGATGCATGAGCAGCGCGCGGGTCTTTTCACGGTTCTCGGGGCGCAGCATATCCTGGATGGCGCCGCGCGGGAGTTTGGCGAAGGCGTCGTCGGTGGGCGCGAACAGGGTGAGCGGACCTTCGCCGGCGAGAAGCTCGCCGAGGTTCGCCGCTTTCACGGCGGCGAGGAAGATGGTGAAGGTGCCCGCGTCGAGCGCGGTGCCGGTGATGTTTTTGGCGTGGGCGGGCGCGCAGAGCGGCGCGCATAAAAGAGCGAGAACAAGAACAAACCGCTTCGTCATCGAAAGAACCCCACCACTTCGAGGCGCAAGCTTGCCATGCGGACTCGCGGCGAGGCAAACGAGCACATTAAAAAAGAAGGAGGCGCCTTCCTCACGCCGCCGAAGAGGGCTAGAAGCCTCGCCATGCCGCACGACACACCCCCGAAGCCGCCCGAGAATCGCGAGATGTATAGCGAGATCGCCGCTCTTGTGGCGTCGCTCGGCAAGGCATTTGGGCGCCCGGAAAGCGAGGTCATCTCGGCCTTGGAGAAGAATGCCATCGCGCTCGATTTCAGCCGCGACGAAAACGGTAACCGCTTCGTGCTGGCGACCTTCGAAGGCAAGACCGCGCGCCTGTATCAGGGCGCCATCAAACAAGAGCCCGAAAAGGGCGCGTAACGGACCGCGCGGGCTATGAGGGAGGGGTATAATGATGTATATACATCATTATGAACCTGAAATCTGTATCTCGTGGTGTTTCGGCCGAAGATCTGGACCCTAAGGCGGTCCTGGAGGTGTGTCTGTGCCATAATATACGCCGCGCCGCGCGGGCCATGGCGCGCCGTTATGACACCGCTCTCGCCGGCGCCGGACTGACCACCGGCCAGTTCACCATCCTGGCCGCCGCCGCCGCCCTTTCGCCCCTGCCTATCCCGGTGCTGCGGGAGATCCTGGCCCTGGATCGCACAAGTTTGAACCGCACCCTTAAGCCGTTGGAACAAAGAGGTTTGATTGAAATATCGCCGGGCGCGGGACGGCGCCCGGGACGGATCGTGCTGACCGACGACGGCGCGCTGGCCTTCCAGGAAGCGGGCCCCTTGTGGCGCGCCGCCCAGGCCGAGGCCGCGCAGCGTTTGGGAACAGGGAGAACCGGGCAGCTTTTGGGCCTTTTGACCGGCGCGACGAGGGCCCTTCACGATTAACGACGTATATACATCATTATTTGTAGCTCAACCCTTGCCCGGCCCCGGTCACAACCGCCCGCGACTTAACGTTTATTAAAGGTCCCCCCGGCAAAGTGCACCCATCACAGACCCGTCCAGAACGGAGGGTCGAGCGAGTGGGACAGGCGCTTTGAGAACAATCACCAAAGCTTTTCGCGACGGCGAATCGATCTATCGGCAGGGCGACGAGAGCGCCTGGGCCTTCGAGGTCCTGGAAGGCGCGGTCGAACTGATCAAGGACGGGCCCGACGGCCTGACCGTGATGGCGCGCCTGAAAGCCGGTGAGCTTTTCGGCGAACTCGGCATCCTGGACAACGCGCCGCGCACCGCGACCGCGCGCGCACGCGGGCCCGTGACCGTGCGTGCGATCCCGCGCGACGAATTCCTGCGCCAGATGGAGACCGATCCGGACACGGCGCTGAAGGTGATGACCAAGCTGGCCCGGCGCATGAAGGGGCCGGATCAGGTCGATCCGATCCGCGCCGCCGCTTACCGTTCCGCCGCCGCCAACCTGCCGGTGCCCGTGGCCGAGCCCGAGCCGCTGCAGGCGCCGCCGCCGTTGCGTGTCGGCCGGCCGCTGCCGCAGAACTTGATCGGCGACCGCAAGCCGACCTTCATTGAAAAGATTTTCGACGCGGTCGTGAAAGATCCGACGCGCCGCCCCGGCAAGCGCGCCAAGGCGCCGACGCCGGGCGACATCCTCGTCATGGTCGGCAAGCTGCGCGACGACTTCGAGGACGTGCAGCACAAGAACCTGATCCAGGCGCTCGATGGAATCCCGGGCGTGCGCACGGTGGCCATCGACCGCGACCTGACCCGCTTCGTGCCCGGCGTCACCGAGCCCGGCGCGACCGCCAACGACGAGCTGATGAAGCGCGCGACACGCGACGCCCGGGCGTGGATGACCGATCAGAACGCCGACCTGTTGATCTGGGGCAATATCGATCCGACGGGCCGCAACATCGAGCTGCACTTCACCGCCACCGCATCGAGCCCCGGCGAACGTCCGGGCCGCTTCACGGCGCTGAACGTGCTGCACGTGCCGGTGGACTTCTACACCGACTGGGTGCCGCTGATCCGCGCCGTGACCCTGGCCGCGATCGATCCCAGAAGTTTTTCGCAGGGCCGCATCCTGCGCTCCGCTTTGCCGGCCATCGCCGTCGCCGCGCGCGCCATGGGCGCCGAACCGTCGGCCGCGATGGAGCCGTCCGAACGCGCCGCGATCCTGTTCTGCTACGGCAATGTCTGCGCCGTGTGCGCCCAGCTTGAAGGCGACCGCAGCTGGTACCACGGCGCCGCCGAAGCCTGGCGCATGGCCATCGAGCTTTTGGGCAGCGATCAGAGCCCGCTGCTCGGCCAACTGTTCCAGCAGATGGGCCTCGCGCTGCAGATCATCGCCGAACGCAGCGGCGATTCGGAATCGCTCGAACAAGCCGCCGACGCGTACCGCCGCGCGCTGATGCATATCTCGCGCCGCCGCCAGATCATCGACTGGGGCCTGGTGAAGTACCGCCTGGGCTGCGTCCTTTATAAGCTCGACATGGTCATGGGCGACGACAACGCCCTGCGCGAAGCCATTCACGCCTGCCAGGCCGCGCGCCAGGTGTTCAACAAGTACACGCACCCGATCCGGTTCTCGGAAATCTCGAACGCGCTCGCCCAGATCCTTCAGGTTTACGGCGACAATATCCGCAGCGTTCCGATCCTCGAATACGCCGTGAAATCCTGCGTGTCCGCGTTGCAGGTGCGCACGCCCGATACCGCGCCGCTCCAGTGGGCCTCGATCCAGAACACGCTGGGTTCGGCGCTGTTCCTCTTGGCCAAGCACACCGGCGAATGGGAATACATGCGCGCTTCGGGCGAAGCTTTCCGCCTGGCTCTCGCGGTTTACAAGGAACACGGCGCGGGCCGCATGGCCATCGTCACCGAGCGCAACTTGCAGCGCGCCGAGAAGCAGATCCAGAACACCAGCGACCGCCGCGCGGCCGATCCGGCCTGGGCGCAGAACTTCAACATCGCCGAAGAGCCCTATGACTGGAGCTCGATCCTCGGCGGGAATGACGATTCTGGAATTAACGAGGTCGCGTAGTTCCTGCTTGTCGCCCCGTTCCCAAAACGAACGTCGCTAAAAAAGCCGACATCGGTTTAGACTGGCCGCATGGCTGGGCCGCATATCCTTTCGATCGATCAGGGCACGACCTCGACACGCGCGGTTGTGTTCGACGCCAGCGGCGCCGCGCTGGCGACGGCGCAAAAGCCGTTCCGGCAGATTTTCCCGAACGACGGCTGGGTCGAGCACGATCCGGAAGATATCTGGCAGACCACCGTTGACGTCTGCCGCGCGGCGATCGAAGCCGCCGGCGGCGCTTCCGCCATCGCCGCCATCGGCATCACCAATCAGCGCGAGACCACCATCGTCTGGGACAAGCGCACCCATAAGACCGTCGGCAACGCCATCGTGTGGCAGGACCGGCGGGGCGCAGGGCGCTGCGACGAACTGCGCGCCGCCGGCAAGACGCCGCTGATCCAGAAGAAGACGGGGCTTCTGATCGACTCTTATTTCTCGGCGACGAAAGTCGAGTGGATCCTCGATCAGAGCGCCGAGGTGCGCGCGGCCGCCGCGGCCGGCCATCTCGCCTTCGGCACCATCGACACCTTCCTGCTGTGGCGCCTGACGGGCGGGCGCACACATGCCAGCGACGCGACCAACGCCTCACGCACGATGCTGTTCGATATTCATCGCGGCGTGTGGGACGAGGAACTTCTGGCGCTGTTCAATGTGCCCAGACAGATGTTGCCGGACGTGCGCGACACCGCGGCGGCTTACGGCGAGACGGACCCCGCGCTGTTCGGCCGCGCGATCCCGATCACCGCCGTTGTCGGCGATCAGCAGGGCGCGCTGGTGGGACAAGCGTGTTTCGAGCCCGGCAGCGTGAAGAGCACCTACGGCACAGGATGTTTTGTGCTGGTGAACACGGGGTCGCAAGCGCTCGCGTCGAAGAACCGGATGCTCACGACCGTCGCGTACCGTCTGAAGGGCGCGACGACCTATGCGCTCGAGGGCAGCATCTTCAACGCGGGCACCGTGATCCAGTGGCTGCGCGACGGCGTGCATATGATCGAGAGTGCGGCGGAAAGCGAGGCGCTTGCGGCGAGCTTGGACGGCGCGGCGCCGAGCAACGTGTACTTCGTGCCGGCGTTCACGGGCCTCGGCGCGCCCTATTGGGACCCGAACGCGCGCGGTGCGATTCTGGGCCTCACGCGCGACTCGGGGCGCGCGCAGATCGTCCGGGCGGCGCTGGAGTCGGTTTGTTTCCAAACCAACGACCTTCTTTCCGCGCTGCAACAGGACGGGATCGGCGCCCCGCCGGCCTTGCGGGTCGACGGCGGCATGGTGGCCAACAAATGGCTGATGCAAATGCTGGCCGACGTGACGGGGCTGACTGTGGAACGGCCCGTCTACGGCGAGACGACGGTGCTGGGCGCGGCCTTTCTGGCCGGTTTGGGCGTCGGGATTTTCGCCGCGCCCGCGGACGTAAAAGCCGCATGGAAGCTTGATTTTTCGGCCCAACCTCGCATGGCCGGGGACCGGCGCGAAACCCTGCTGACCGGCTGGCGCGAGGCCGTCGGCCGGGTCCTGACGCCGCCGCGCGGCTGAGGTCCCCCTTAAGCTTCGCCCTCGGAACCGAGACTCACCGGCACACCATATATGGATGCGCCGCTTCACCGCCCGGAGGCGGGGAGGGCGCTCTCCCGCCCGCTTCATCAATCCAGGAAAGGCCGCAAGTCACGAATGCGCGCGTGAGCCCTTTGTAGCGCAACCGAAACTTGGTGTAGTGTTTTTGGGCCTTGGGGTGGGGGTTAGTAATTTCCAATGCAGACGTCTTCAGTGGCGGTATCTGCCAAATCAGGCGTGACCGCGAAAGTTAAGTGGTTCAATCCGGCGAAGGGTTTCGGTTTCGTTGCACCGATGGATGGTTCGGCAGATGCGTTCTTGCATGTGTCGGTCGTTCAACGCGCAGGTCTGCGCACGCTTCGCCAAGGTGCAACAATCATCTGCGATCTGACGGACGGCCCGCGCGGCCCGCAAGTCGCGATCATCGGTCGCGTTGATGACTCGACCGTCGCCGATGACGAGTCCATGGGCGAAGGCGAGGAGAGTGTGCTCGAGGGCGAGATCAAGTTCTTCGCCGTCGACAAAGGCTACGGTTTTGGAATGCCCGCGGGCGGCGGCGCCGATGTGTTCATCGGCATCGGCGCGCTGCAGCGCTCCAATCTCGATCGCCTGGAGTCAGGCCAGCATGTGCGGATGTACGTTCGTTCGGGCAAGAAAGGCCCGATGGCCGTGCGGATCGAACTGCTCGGCATGTCTCTCTCGCACATGAACGACCAGCACTGACAGCAACCAACCTCTTGCAGAGTCGTGGGCTTCACGCGGCCAGCGCCGCGTGAAAACGCGCCCGCATTTTTCATGTGCGTTGTTTTGACTCAGGTCAAAAATTCGCCTTGCGCGGGATAACAGGATTGTAAGCTCGCAGCCGTAGTTGAACCACATTTGGCCGGCATATTCGCAAAGATGGGCAGGACGCTTCCGTGTGATCCCGGGAGCGGTCCGACAAAAAGTAAGAAAACCCGTTTTGCTTGCGATCCCGAATGGGATCCGAAGGTGGATCGGCGGGGCTGTTTCCCCTCCCCCTCATCCCCAATGGCCTTGCCGGTCCACCACCTTCTTATGCATTGGGCTTATGCATTGGTCTTTTGCATTGGGCTTCTGCATCGGAGTTGATTGCCTGGGAACCCAAGGATCGATATGGGCCCTTGTAGATGCCCCGGGATGATTTATTCCCCACCTAAAGAAATATTGTTATGCCACTTCTAAACGGCGTGAATTGGCCCTATTCTATTTCCAAGTGGGGATACACCACAGTGAACATGCAGCAGAAAAAGACGTTAGCACCCGATACGATCGTGCTTGAGAAGTTGCGCGCCAGCGGCCTGCGGCCGACGCGCCAACGCCTCGCGCTCGCCAAGCTTTTATTTGGACGCGGCCACTGCCACGTCACGGCGGAAGGCCTGTTCAACGACGCCAAGCAGACGCGCGTCGATGTCTCGCTCGCCACTGTTTACAACGCGCTGCACGACTTCACGGCGAAGGGTCTCCTGCGCGAGATCTCGATCGACTCGTCGCGCTCGTACTTCGATACGAACACCGGCGATCATCATCACTTCTACTTCGAAGGCACCGGCGAACTGCAAGACATTCCGCCCGACTCCGTGCGCATCGCGGCGCTGCCCGACGCGCCCGGCGGTTCGGCCATCTCGCGCGTGGATGTGATCGTCCGCGTGCGCGACTAAGTCCTTCCGCGCGCGGCGCCTTTTCGCCCGCGTCCCCCGCCAGTTAAGAACCTTTCGCAGTTTAGAAATATTCTAGTCAACTTGACTACGCAGGCCCGTCTTCCTACAACGGGGGCGTCAAATTTCGCGGCGTTCCGCCGCGGCGCCGACCGGCGCCTCTGTTCGTCGTTCACGTCACATACAAACGAGAAAAGGAGACTTCCATGGCTCAGTTGAAAGGTTCCAAGACCGAAGGAAACCTGAAGGCCGCTTTCGCCGGTGAAAGCCAGGCGAACCGTCGTTACCTCTACTTCGCGCAGAAGGCCGACGTCGAAGGTCAGAATGAAGTCTCGGCGCTGTTCCGCTCGACGGCGGAAGGCGAAACCGGCCACGCGTTCGGCCATCTCGAATATCTCGAAGTGGTCGGCGATCCCGCCACCGGCTTCCCCATCGGCGAAACCAAAGCCAACCTGAAGGCCTCGGTTGCCGGTGAAACGCACGAGTACACCGACATGTACCCGGGCATGGCCAAGACGGCGCGCGAAGAAGGCTTCGACGAAATCGCCGATTGGTTCGAAACCCTCGCGAAAGCCGAGAAGTCGCACGCCGGCCGTTTCCAGAAGGCGCTCGACAACCTCGCCTAACGTTCGCGCGATCCAAGCTACGAACGCCGGCGGGGCTTACTGGCCCTGCCGGCGTTTTTATTTTCACAAAATCCTAAACGACTTTTTTGTCCTAAGAGATCAGGAGTTCACGGCGCATGAGAGAAGGCAGTCTCGAAGCCCCGACGCGTCACATCATCGATTGGCAGAACCCGGATTACTTCGACGCCGACAAGCTCGACGCCGAAATGCGCCGCCAGTTCGACATCTGTCACGGCTGCCGCCGCTGCTTCAATCTGTGCGACTCCTTCCCGCGCCTGTTCGACATGGTCGACGAAGCCGGCGACGCCGAAGTGCATGGCCTCAAGAGCGAGGACTTCGGCAAGGTCGTGGACGCCTGCACGCTGTGCGATATGTGCTACATGACCAAGTGTCCGTACGTGCCGCCGCATGAATTCAACATCGACTTCCCGCACCTGATGCTGCGCTACCGCGCGGCCGAGCGTAAAAAGCGCGGCGGGACGCCGTTCTTCGAGAAGCAGCTCACCGAAACCGACCGCAACGGCAAACTGGCGTCGATTGCGCCGGGTTTGGCGAACTGGGCGTCGGACCGTTCCAATACGATGACGCGCGGCCTGATGGAAAAAGTGGCCGGCGTCGACCGCAACGTGGAACTGCCGAAATTCCACGGGCAGACTTTCGTCGCGCGCGCCAAGGATGCGCCGCCCGAGGTGAACAAGGACGCGCCGGCGTTCGGGCGCCAGGCCGTGATCTTCGCGACCTGTTTCGCCAACTACAATAATCCTCATATTGGCGAAGCCGCGCTCAAAGTTCTGGCGAAGAACGGCGTTACAACCGAAGTGATCTATCCGGGCTGCTGCGGCATGCCGCAGCTGGAACAGGGCGACATCGCGCGCGTCGCGGAGAAGGCCAAAGAGATCGCGCTGGCGTTCAAGCCGCACATCGAAGCGGGCAAGGATGTGATCGCGCTGATCCCCAGCTGCGCCCTGATGATGAAGTTCGAATGGCCGCTGATCGTGCCTGACGATCCGAACGTGAAAGCGCTGGCGCACGCGACCTACGACATCTCCGAGTACGTGGTGGATATCGCGGACAAAGAAGGCATGGCGCCGGGCCTGACCACGGTGGCCGGCGGCGTCGCGCTGCATCTCGCCTGTCACGCCCGCGCGCAGAACATGGGCGCCATGGGCGCCGAAATGCTGCGCACGATCCCGGGTACCGATGTCAGCGTGATCGAACGCTGCTCGGGCCACGGCGGATCGTGGGGCATTCGCAAGGGCAACTTCGGCGTCGCCACCAAGTTCGCGCGCCAGACCGTGCGCCGCACGGCGGACGCCAATAAAGCCTTCGTCGCGTCGGAATGCCCGCTGGCGGGAAAACATATCGCGCAGGGATTCGAGAAACTCGACTCCGATACGAACAAGGGAGCGCCGCACGAGCGGCAGCGCGCATTCCATCCGATCGAAATCCTCGCCAAGGCCTACGGATTGTAAAATGTCGAAAGAACAGCGCCGCATCAGCCCCGCGGACATCATGCCGATGTCCCAGTACAGCAAGATCCGCGCCGAGCACCGCCGCAAGCTGGTGGACGTGAAGCGCCTGCGCCGCCTGCATGTGGGCCCGCACGTCACGCTCTACTTCGAGAGTTACGACACCATGTGGGCGCAGGTGCAGGAGATGCTGTACATCGAGCGCGGCGGCGATGAACAAATCGAAGGTGAACTCGCGGCCTACAATCCGCTCATTCCGCAAGGCCATGAGCTGGTCGCGACCATGATGATCGAGATCGAGGATGAAGGCGTGCGCCGCCGGACCCTTGCGGGTCTTGGTCATATTGAAACCATGGTGAGCTTGAGCTTCGCCGGCCAGACCGTCACGGCGGCGCCGGAAGACGACCTGGACCGCACGACGCCGGAAGGAAAGACGTCGTCGGTGCACTTCCTGCACTTTACCTTCACGGCGGAACAAGCCGCGGCGTTCCGCGCGCCGGGTACGCAAGTGACCCTTGGGATCACGCATCCCAAGTACGAACATCTCGCCATTTTGCCGGAAGACAGCCGCGCGTCGCTGGCCGCCGATTTCGCTTAGTTGATGACCTCTGCGGGATAGACGCCCCACAAGGCGTCGCGCGAGATCCAGCCTACCACGCCGCCGGCATCGACCCGGCACAGCGCGGAGCCTTGCGGGCATTTTTCCACGGCCACGATCACACCCGGCTCGACGCTCGCGACGGTGTCGGGTTTGCCGTCCATGGTGCGCAGGAGCGGACGCACCGCCTCGCCGGTGATCATGGCGGTGCGTTTACCGGAGACCATGCTGGAATGCACCCAGCCCTCGGTGCCGGCGGGATCCTTGATGCGCCGCCAGGTGTCGAACTCGGCGATGATCTCCACGGGGAGACCGCGCCGCACATAAATCCATTCGATGGGATAACGGGCGCTGGGCCCCACGCGCAGGTTCACGGAGTCGGGACGCAGCGACACGAAGCGCGGCAAAGGCAAACCGTCGGGCTTTCCAGCGGCCTGTTCGTTCGGAGCCGCCTCGGCAGGACCCTCGGCGGCCGCCGCCGCGCCGCACCACGTCATTGCCAAAACAACCAAAAGCCAGCGCGTCACGTAAGATGCCTCGTCCTCTGAACGTTTGGTTTGTGCCTGTATTTTCCGATTTTGTCCACGGCGCGCGAGGTTACGCCGGTGACATGCGGCTGATACCTGAGCTTGCCTGGACAAGGCGAAACGCGGCTGGTACGCCTACTTCACGAGCTCAATTTCTGGCCCAGAGATGACGCGGACCAAGCCCACAGTCGTCGTCACGCGAAAACTTCCCGACGTCGTCGAGACGCGGATGATGGAGTTATTCGACGTCCGGCTGAATATCGACGACCATCCTTTCTCGGAAAACGAGCTGATCGAGGCTATTGGGTCTTGTGATGTTTTCGTGCCGAATCTCACCAACCAGATCAACGCCGCGCTGATCGCCAAGGCGGGCCCGCGCCTGAAGCTGATCGCCAACTTCGGCAACGGCATCGATCACGTCGACGTGGCGGCCGCCCGCGCCAAGGGCATCGTGGTCACCAACACCCCGGGCGTTCTGACCGAAGACACCGCCGACATGGCCATGGCGCTGATGGTCGCGGTGCCGCGCCGCCTGGTGGAAGGCGCGGCCATGATCCAGAGCGGCGCGTTCAAGGGCTGGAGCCCGACCCACCTTCTCGGCCACCGCATTTTCGGCAAGCGCCTCGGCATCATCGGCATGGGCCGCATCGGCACGGCGGTCGCGCGCCGCGCCAAGGGTTTCGGCATGGCGGTGCATTATCACAACCGCCGCCGCCTGCGCCCCGAACTCGAAGCCGAAGCCGAAGCCACATACTGGGAAAGCCTGGACCAGATGCTAGCGCGCATGGATGTGATCTCCATCCACTGCCCGCACACGCCGGCGACGTTCCATCTTCTGTCCGAACGCCGCCTCAAGCTGTTGAAGCCCACGGCTTACCTGATCAACACCGCGCGCGGCGAGATCGTCGACGAAGAGGCGCTGATCCGCATGCTGGAGGCGGGGCAACTGGCGGGCGCGGGCCTCGATGTGTTCGAGCATGAGCCGGCGGTGAACCCGAAACTGCTGACGATGAAGAACGTGATCCTCTTGCCGCACATGGGCTCGGCCACCATCGAGGGCCGCATCAACATGGGCGAGAAGGTGATCATCAATATCCGCGCCTTCTGCGACGGACATACGCCGCCCGATCGCGTGCTGCCGACATCCGGTTAGCGGTGCCCGACACCGCCGTCATCCGCGAGATTCCCTATATCGATCCCGCCAGCGCTTTCGCGCCGCTCGCGGGACGCGCCTATGCGGTGCTGCTGGAAAGCGCCGATCGGCAGGGACCCGATCTTGAAAACACGAGGGGACGATATTCCTATATCGCCGCCGATCCCTTTCGCCTGCTGACCTGTTCGTCCTATCCGTGGACCGTGACGGTGGACGGCGCGCCGCGGGAGGGAAACCCCTTCGACATTCTGGCCGAAGAGCTGCGCCGGTTCGCCTGGAAGCCCGAGGCGCCCGTGCCGTTCAGCGGCGGCGCCGTGGGGTTTTTCTCCTACGAACTGGGCGGGCTGCTCGAAAAGCTGCCCGCACCGAAAACCGCACCTCTGCCCGTGGACATGGTGGTCGGATTTTATGATGTGATCGCGGCCTTCGACCATCGGGCGCGCAAAGCCTGGATCATCGCGCGTGAGGAACCGCGCGCCGCTTGGTTGAAGGGCGCGTTGGGGACCGCCGAAACGCCGGTGACGGACGCTGCGCCCGTGTTCTGGCGTTCGGAAAGCCGGCGCACCCAGCATGAAGACCGCGTCGCCGCCGCCATCGCAGCGATCCGGGCCGGCGAGATCTATCAGGCCAATATCACCCAGCGTTTCCACACCCCGCTGCCGGAAAAGGCCGCGCCCTTCGATATCTATCGGAAGCTGCGGGAGCGATCGCCCGCGCCCTTCGCCGCCTTTCTCAACGGCGGGAACGGTCTCGCGCTCATCTCGGCTTCGCCCGAACGGTTCCTGAAATGCGATGCGGCGGGCCGTGTGGAAACCCGGCCCATCAAGGGCACCCGCCCGCGCGGGAAAACCCCGGAGGAAGACGCCGCGAACGCCGCCGCACTGAAAACCAGCGCCAAGGATACGTCCGAAAACCTGATGATCGTGGACCTGCTCCGCAACGACCTTTCGCGCGTATGCGTGCCGGGCAGCGTCGAAGCCCCCACGCTGTGCGGCCTCGAGACCTTCGCGTCGGTACATCATCTGGTGTCGGTGGTGACGGGGCAGCTGCGGAAAGGCGCCACCGCCACGGACCTGCTGAAAGCCTGTTTCCCGGGCGGGTCCGTCACCGGCGCACCCAAGATCCGGGCCATGGAGATCATTCATGCGCTGGAGCCCTCGGCGCGCGGCCCCTATTGCGGGGCCATCGCCTGGCTGGGATTCGACGGCGCGATGGATTCCTCCATCGTCATCCGTACGTTAGTATTGAGCGGGGGCGAGGCGGCGGCCCAAGCCGGCGGCGGGATCGTGGCCGATTCCGATCCGGCGGCCGAATATGAGGAAAGCCTCGCCAAGGCCGCGCCATTGATCGCGGTGTTGGGGAAACTATGAAGCTGAGCCTGAACGGCGAGCTGAAAGACGCCGCCGACGCACGCATCGCGCCGGACGACCGCGGCTTCACCCTGGGCGACGGCCTGTTTGAAACCATCGCCGTCAAACGCGGCGCGCCGAAGCGGCTTGCCGCCCATCTTGCAAGACTGCGTGACGGCGCCGGGGTGCTGGGCATTCCCGTGCCCTACACCGACGCCACGATCGCCGAACTGGCCGCGTCGCTGATCGGCGTGAATGCGATGAGTGAAGGATCGCTGCGCATCACGCTGACGCGCGGCCCCGGCGCGCGCGGCATCGCGCCGCCCGAAGCGCCGACGCCGACCTTCCTGATCACCGGCGGCGGGCTGCCGCCGGACGATCCTTTACGTTTGATGGTGGCGCAAAGCACACGGCGCAACGAGGCGTCGCCGCTCGCGCGGATAAAGAACCTCGGTTCTCTCGACAATATCCTGGCGCGCCGGGAAGCGACGGCGGCCGGCGCCGACGACGCGGTGCTGCTGAATACGCAAGGCCGCGTGGCCGAGACCACCATCGCCAATATCTTTTGCCTGATCGGCGGCGGACTGGTGACGCCACCGATCGCCGAGGGCGCCCTGCCCGGCGTCATGCGCGCCGAAGTGATCCGCCTCGCCCGCGCCGAGGAACGGCCCATCGCAGCGGACGAACTTGCCCGCGCCGGCGAGATCTTTGTCAGCAATGCGCTGGGCATCCGCCCTGTGGTGCGCATGAACGGCCAGGACGTCGGCGACGGCGCGCCGGGCCTGATCACACAGTTGCTGGCGGTAAGGCTTTGATCCTTTTTCCCTCCCCTTTCAGGTAGGGCTACCGCATATGAACAAAATCGTCGTCCTGGCGCTTGACGCGCGGGTGGCACCCTTGTGTGCGGCGGCCCCGATGCGCGTGTGCGATTCCCCTGCCCTTGCAGGGGGAGGAAAAAACCAAACTAATTCGGCTTCTTACACGTATCGCTGATGGCCTTGTAGGCGGCGGTGAAGCCGCTGAGGGAGAAGGTGTCCGTGGTGTTGGTGCCGCGGCTGGAGGTGCCGCGCACGACGGCGCTGTTGCCCTTGATCATGGCCTGCGCGATGGAGCGGTCGGTCTTGGAATCGCGCGCCCAGGCGCGGTCGCTGCCCGTCGTGAACAATTCGAACTTTTGCGCGCCCACCGTCACCAGAGCGTCGGTGTCGGGTTTGTACTGATAACCGGCGACGATGCTGACGACGTCGAAGGCTTTCTCGCCGGGGCGGTGAGTGATCAGCATCAAGACTTCGTCGCGGCTTTTATAATTGCCGTCCGACTTGTCCGGCTTGGCGGCCATGTAACAGACCGGCTGTTTGTTCTCGGTATAAGTGTAAGCGGTCCATTTGCCGTGGGTGCCGATCACCGTGACGTCCTGGGCGAAAGCCGAACCGGTAAAGGCGCAAAAACCGAGAGCAAGGAGCGCAAGCCGCATCAGATATACCTCTTAAAGAACGGGGCGTTCTTTCGAGTATATCAAAAAATCTAGTCTTCGTCGCCGTCCCGGTCAGCGAGCGCGACTTCGGCCAAGGGCGGCGTGGTGCGGAAGCGTTCCGGCAGCGGCGGACCGCCCGGCATGACGGGACGGTCGGGAAAGCGGCGCATGTTGAGGACGCGGTCGTACATCACCACCACGCCCGCGATGCCGACGTTGAGGCAGAACTTGGTCGGGATCTTGATGATGTGATCGCAGCGCGCGACGAGCGCCGGCGACAGCGAGCTTTTCTCGGCGCCCATGATGTAGGCCGCGCAACGCGGGTGGGTGAAACTCGGCAGTTCCACCGCGTCATCCATCAACTCGACGCCCACCAGCGCACAGCCCTTCGGCAGAAGAAGCCGGTCGACGCTGGGGAAGGTGTAGAACGGCAGGTTCGCCAAGGTGTCGGACGTATCGGCCAGCGTGCCTTCGGACCGCTTGTAGGTGGCGGCCACGGTGAAGACGAAGCTGGCGTCGAAGGCATGCGCCGAGCGGAACAGATTGCCGACGTTAAAGGGCTTGTTGATGCCTTCAACGCCGATGCCGAAATAACCGCGCATCGAAATTAGGCCGCCTTCACACCCGGCGCGATCTTGAAGTCCGGACCGGTCTTGGCGCGGACTTCGTCGACGGTCACACCCGGCGCGATGTCCACCAGGGTCAAGCCCGGACGGCCCACTTCGAACACGCAGAGGTCGGTGACGATCATGTGCACGACGCGTTTGCCGGTGAGCGGCAGGGTGCATTCCTTCAGGATCTTCTTCTCGTCGCCCTTGGCCACATGTTCCATGAGCACGATCACGCGCGGCACGCCGGCCACGAGATCCATGGCCCCGCCCATGCCCTTCACCATCTTGCCCGGGATCATCCAGTTGGCGAGATCACCGTCGTCGGTGACCTGAAGCGCACCGAGGATGGAGAGGTTGATATGGCCGCCGCGGATCATCGCGAAGGAGGTGGCGCTGTCGAAGAAGCTGGTGGTCGGCAGCTTGGTGATGGTTTGCTTACCGGCGTTGATGAGGTCGGCGTCTTCCTCGCCTTCGAACGGGAACGGACCCATGCCGAGCATGCCGTTCTCGCTCTGGAGCTGGATCGACATGCCGGCCGGCACATGATTGGCCACCAGAGTCGGGATGCCGATACCGAGGTTCACGTAGAAGCCGTCTTTGAGTTCACGAGCCGCCCGGGCAGCCATTTGGTCACGATCCCATGCCATCTCTGCGCGCTCCCTATTCCGCCGCCGCGCGCTTGCGCACGGTCCGCTGTTCGATACGTTTGCTGGGGGTTTTCACGGTGATCATGCGCTGGACGAAGATGCCCGGCGTATGGATGTGGTCCGCGTCGAGGGCGCCTTGGGGCACCATTTCCTCGACCTCGGCAACCGTGATCTTGGCGGCGGTGGCCATCATCGGATTGAAGTTGCGCGCCGTCATCCGGTAGACGAGGTTGCCTTCCGGGTCGGCCTTCCAGGCGTGCACAAGCGCGAGATCGGCGAATAGACCGCGCTCCATGACATAGTGGCGTCCATCGAACTCGCGGGTTTCCTTACCCTCGGCGACCTTGGTGCCGTAGCCGGTGGCGGTGAAGAAGGCCGGGATGCCGGCGCCGCCGGCGCGGATGCGTTCGGCCAGCGTGCCTTGCGGGTTGAATTCGATCTCCAGCTCGCCGGCGAGGAATTGTTTGGCGAAGGTCGCGTTTTCGCCGACGTAGGAGCTGATCATCTTCTTGATCTGGCGCGTGGTCAGCAACCGGCCAAGGCCGACATCGTCGATGCCCGCGTTGTTCGAGATGACCGTCAAGCCCTTCACGCCGGACTCGCGGATGGCTTCGATGAGGACTTCGGGGATCCCGCAGAGTCCAAAACCGCCGGACATAATGGTCATGTCATCGCGGAGCAGGCCCGCGAGGGCGGATTTCGCATCCGAATAAAGTTTGTTTACGGCCACCTATGATCTCCTGGTCCTTATGGGCGTCCCGGTGGCTATCTAATACCTGGGTTTCAAAACGGACGGTACGCATCTTTTGCCGTTTGGGAGGAAAGCCGACGACGCCCCTGCCATGCACCAAACGTATGGCTTGAAAGGGCTTTCTTGCGCTAGGACTGAACGTTCCCCGCTGAACGTTCCCCGGCCCACACCTCGCGAGCGCCTCCCCTTGTCTCAGGCCCCCACCGATAACCTGCGCGGCGCGCTGTGGATGCTGGCGAGCTCTTTATGTTTCGCGACCAGCGGCCTCGCGGTGAAGACGGTGGGCGCGGACCTGCCCGTGGCCGTGGTCGGCTTCTTCCGGGTGGTCTTCGGGGTGTTCTTTGTTCTCCCGATGCTGATTCAACGGGGCCTGCCGATTTTCTACACCAAGCAGCCGGGTTGGCACTTCGTGCGCCTGTTGGGCTCGACGGGAAGTATTTTGTTCGGCTTCTATGCGGTGACCCACCTGCCCTACGCGACGGCGGTATCGCTGTCCTTCACCCGCCCGCTGTTCATCATCCTGATTGCGGTCATCTTCTTGGGAGAGGTCGTGCGCTGGCGCCGCGGCCTCGCGACGGTGATGGGTTTCGCCGGCGTCATCGTCATGCTCGGCCCCGCCGACGTGGGCTTCAGCCTGCCCGCCCTCTCGGCGCTGGCGGCGGCCGCGTCGGTATCGGTTGCCTTGGCGGTGATCCGCAAACACGCCGGCACGGAAGGCATGGCGTTCATGTCCTGGTTCTTCGTCGGCTCCATCGTGCTGCTGGCGCCGTTTGCAATCTATTTCTGGGAAACGCCGCGCGGCATTCAGTGGGCTTATTTGGTGTACATCGGCGTGGTGGCGAGCACGGGGCAGTATTGCCTGATCCGCTCGCTGATGATCGCCGAAGCGACCGTGGTCTCGCCCATCGATTACTCACAGATCATCATCGCCGCCATCGCCGGCTTCTATCTGTTCGGCGAGAAACCGACGATCTGGACGGGGGTCGGCACCGGGGTGATCGTGCTGGCGACCTTGTACATCCTCTTCCGCGAAGCGCGGCTGAAGACCCATCCGGACGCGACACCGGCGATCAAAGAGTAGCGCCGAGGACGTCCGCGGCCGTGTCGATGAATGTCGCGAGCGCCACATCGCGTTCAGAAAGCCCCTCGCACTCATGTGTCGTCAGAGTCACATCGACGCGGTTGTAGACATTGAACCACTCGGGATGATGGTCCATCCTCTCGGCCTTCATCGCCACGCGCGTCATGAAGGCGAAGGCCGTGTTGAAGTCCTTGAACGTGAGCGAGCGCGCGATGGCGTCGCGTCCCGTCACCTCGCGCCACCCGGACAATGATTTGAGCGCGCCCGCCCGTTTCTCGCCCGTCAGTTTCTGCACCATGGTTCGATCCTTATGAGCAAAACAGCTGAAATCATCCCGCCGAGCCTCGCGGATATCGACACTCTAGCGCGCGAAGCCCTGGGCGTCCTGCCCGAGGAGCTGCGCGCGTTCACCGAAGGCGTCGTGGTGCTGGTGCAGGAATTTCCCGATGACGCCGTGATGGCGGAGATGGAGCTGGAGAGCCCCTTCGATATCCTGGGTCTCTATTCAGGTGTATCGCTGGCGGAAAAGCGCGTCGAGGCGTCGGGCGGCATGCCGGACATGGTGTTCCTCTACCGCCGCCCGATCCTCGACTACTGGTGCGAGACCGGCGAGGACCTGAAGCATGTCGTAAGACATGTGTTGATCCACGAAATCGGCCATCACTTCGGATTCTCGGACGAGGAGATGGAGACGCTGGAGACGATTGCGGAAGCGGAAGACAACGCGAGAAAAGATTAGAAACATCTTGTCGCCCCGGCGAAAGCCGGGGCGACACCTGCGTTAAAGGCTCGACGTGAGCAATGCCTTCACATACGCCGGCACGATCCGGCTTGCCGGGCCGTAATGACTTTCCTCGAACATGGACGCGCCCGCCGACGGCTCGAGATTGAGTTCGACCGTGTGCGCGCTGCCGTTGCGGCGGATCGCGGCGACAAAACCGGCGGCGGGATAGACGTTGCCCGACGTGCCGATGGAGATGAACAGATCGCAGTTGGACAAAGCCCAACCGATGCGGTCCATCTCAAGCGGCATTTCGCCGAACCAGACGACGTGCGGGCGCATGCCGCCCGCTTTGCCGCAGGCCTCGCAAACATCGCGTACGGACATGTCGCCGGTCCACTCGACGGTGTTCTCACAAGCATTGCAGCGCGCCTTGGAATGAACACCGTGCATGTGCAGCAGGCTGGTGGAACCGGCCTGTTCGTGCAGCGTGTCGACGTTCTGCGTGATGATCAGCACTTCGCCGGGCCACCGGGCCTCCAGTTCCGCCAGGGCAAAGTGAGCGGGGTTCGGGCTGATCTTGCGGGTGCGGTTGAGCGCGCGGCGCATGTTGTAGAAGGCGTGCACCTTTTCAGGGTCGCGCGCGAAAGCCTGCGGCGTCGCGACATCTTCAAGGCGCACCTTGGACCAGATACCGCCGGCGTCGCGGAACGTGTCGAGCCCAGATTCCTTCGAAATCCCGGCGCCCGTGAGAATGACGATGCGTCCTTCCCGCGGCGGGAGAACGTCAGGTGTGAGCGCGGCGGGAACAGTGCTTTCCGTCATGGTTCCTCGGCCTTACCATGGCCGTGAATGAGGAGCCAGAATATGAAGCGCGTTCTGTTTGTCTGCACCGGGAACATCTGCCGTTCACCCACGGCCGAGGGCGTTTTCCGTCACTTCGTGGAAGAGGCGGGTTACGGCGCGATGATTGAAAGCCGGTCCGCGGGCACGCACGGCTATCACATTGGCGAGGGACCGGATCCGCGCACGGTCGCGGCGGCCAAGCGGCGCGGTTTCGACCTTTCGGCACAGCGGGCGCAGAAAGTGAGGATCGAGGACTTTCAAACCTTTGACCTGATCCTGGCCATGGACCGCGGGCATCTCGCGCATTTGGAAGCCCTGCGCCCGAACGGCGCGAGGGCCGAGGTGCGTTTGTTCCTGGCGTATCACCCGGACGGCACGCTGGAAGACGTGCCCGATCCCTATTACGGCGGCCCGGACGGTTTCGAACATGTGCTCGATATGATCGAGCAGGCCAGCAAGCAACTGCTCGGCCGGATGTCCGCCGGGTTCAAAAAGAAATGAGCCTGTTCGGCGCGCGCCATGTCGGCGATGTGGAGATGATTTTGAAAAGGTTCGGGGTCCAATCCGTCATCCCGGCCTTCGCCGGGATGACGGCGGCGGTTCAAGTAAGAGGGTAGTCTTCCAGCGCCGTGTACACGGAGCCGCCCTTGCCGGTTTGGCTTTCGAACAGGGTGAACCGATCGACGGTGAAGGGACCCGCCTTGAACAGGTTGTTGCCCTCGATGAAGGACTGAAGGCGGCCGGCTTCGGGTTTGGTGAGGCGCGCGAGGGTGACGTGCGGCGTGAACTTGCGGCCTTCGGGCGGCTGGCCTGCGCGCGCGACGGCGCTATCGACCTTGTGCTGGAGATGCGCGAGTTCCGGTGTCAGCGGCACACCGATCCAGAGCGAATGGGCCTTATGGCCTTGGCCGAAGGTGTTGAGGCCCTGAAGCTCGAGATCGAAGGCGGGCGCTTCGATATGGGAGAGATTGAAATTGATCTCCTCGGCGGTGGGTTCATCGACCTCGCCGATAAAACGCAAGGTGATATGCAGGTTCTCAGGCTCCACCCAGCGCGCGCCGGGGATGCCGCAGCACATCATGTTGATGCGCGCGACAATGCCGTCGGGCAGCGAGAGAGCGGCGAATAAACGCAAGGGTCAGGTCACTTCCTGGCGGAAACTTGGGCGATAAGTTTTTCGACGGACGGCAGAATGCCCTTCACCATCACCTTCACGCCATCCGGGGTCGGGTGAATGCGGTCCGGCTGATTGAGGGTCGGGATGCCGGCGACGCCGTCGAGGAAGAAGGGATAAAGCAGCGCGTCATTATCTTTCGCGACCGTGGGGAATACGGCGTTGAAGCGGTCGCCGTAATCCTTGCCGAGATTGGGCGGCGCCATCATGCCGGCGACGAGCACCGGCAGATTGTCCTTTTTGATGCGCTTCACGATGGCGTTCATGCTTTGGAGCGTCACCGCGGGATCGACGGCGCGCAGGGCGTCGTTGCCGCCGAGGGCGACAATGACGGCATCGGGCTTTTCACCGAGCACCCAGTCGAGGCGCGAGCGGCCGCCGGTGGTGGTGTCGCCCGAGACGCCGCCCTGGATAATAGCGACGTTATACCCCTTGGCTTTCAGCGCCGCTTCGAGCTGCTGCGGGAAGGAATCCTTAAGATCGGCCAATCCATATCCGGCGGTGAGGCTGTCGCCCAGCGCAAGAATGCGAACCTGTCCACTTGCCGAAGCGGAGGCCGCCGCCCAAGTAGCACGCTCAGGGGCGGCTCCGAAGGTGAGCATCATGAAAAGGAAACAGAGGATCTTTCTCACGCGAAGGTATCCTTTGTGTAACAACAACAATGCGGTCACCGTTCCCGAGGCTGACAATGCGCGCGCGCGCATGATAATGAAAGCGCACACAAACACCCGGTTTACATGACCCAATCCATTCCCGCCGCCAATATGAAAACGAGTCTGGAGCGCGCGTCCCCGGACGTTCCGGCGATCGCGCTGAACAACGTGCACCTCACTTTGGCGGGGCCCGCGGGACCGGTCAATATTCTGCGGGGCATCGATCTCAACGTCACGCACGGCACCGCGCTTGGCGTGGTCGGGCCTTCGGGCTCCGGCAAGACCACCATGCTGATGATCATCGCCGGGCTCGAGCGCATCTCGTCGGGCGCCGTGAAAATCGCGGGCACCGACTATGCGGCCATGGATGAAGATAGGCTCGCGCTGTTCCGGCGCGACAATATCGGCATCGTCTTTCAATCTTTTCATCTGATCCCGACCATGAACGCGCTGGAGAACGTTGCGGTGCCGCTGGAGTTCGCGGGCCGCAAAGATGCGTTCGACATCGCCGAACGGCATCTGCGCGACGTCGGGCTCGGTCATCGCCTCGATCACTATCCCGGCCAGCTTTCGGGCGGCGAGCAGCAGCGCGTCGCGCTGGCGCGCGCCTTCGCCGTGAAGCCCAAGATCCTGCTGGCCGACGAGCCGACTGGAAACCTCGACGGCGCCACCGGCCATCACATCATCGATCTTCTGTTCGATCTGCACGACAAGACCGGCACCACCTTGGTCCTCATCACCCACGACATGGGCCTCGCGCAGAAATGTGACCGTATCGTGCGCATCGCCGACGGCCTCATCACCGGCGAAGGCCTGCCGGCCACCCGCGCCGCGCTTTCGGAGTAACGACACATGTCGTCAATCGCCTTCCGCTTCGCCCTTCGGGAACTGCGCGGCGGCATGCGCGGTTTCCGCATCTTCCTCGCCTGCATCATCATCGGCGTTGCCGCGATCGCGGGCGCGGCCTCGCTCAATCAATCGGTGAAAGCGGGCATCCAGGCGGATGCAAGGCCTCTGTTGGGCGGCGATCTGCAGATCGACAACGACACCACCGTCGCCACCGGCGAACAGCTCGCCGCGCTCCAAGCGGGCGGCGACGTGACTCACCTGACCCAGATGCGCTCCATGGCGAGGGTCGAGAACGAGGCCGGTGAAGTCGGCAGCCGCGGGCTGATCGAACTCAAAGCCGTCGACGGTCTCTATCCGCTGTACGGGGCGTTGACTCTTGCCCCTGTGATGCCGCTTGGCGAAGCGCTGGCGGAAAAAGACGGCCTGTTCGGCGCGGCCATCGAGCCCGCGCTGATGCCGCGTCTGAAGGTGAATGTCGGCGATGTCATCAAGATCGGCGAAGCCGCATTCCAGGTCCGCGCCGCCATCACGCACGAGCCGGACCGTTCCATCAGCTTCACCACCATCGGTCCGCGCGTGCTGATCTCGCACGAAGCGCTGGCGGCGACACAACTCGTCCAGCCGGGAAGCCTGATCGAGCACGAATACAACATCCGCGTGACGGGAAGCAAAACGGCGGACGCCGTGCGCGCCGATCTGGAAGCGCAATTCCCCAACGCCGGCTGGCGAATCCGCGGCCTCGACCGTGCGGCGGCAGGCCTCGACCGCTTCCTTGACAACGTGACTTTGTTCCTGACGCTGGTAGGCCTGACGGCGCTTCTGACGGGCGGCATCGGCGTGGCCAACGCCGTGCGCGCGCATCTGCTCGGACGCCTCAACACCATCGCCACGCTGAAGTGCCTGGGCGCGCCGGCCGACACCATTTTCGCGATCTATCTGATTCAGCTTTCGTTCCTGGCCGCCGTCGGCATCGTCATCGGCCTTCTGATCGGCGCGCTGATTCCCTTCGGCGCGGCGCAGGCCCTCGGCGATGCGTTGCCGGTGGCCGCGAAGTTCGGCCTTTATCCCGCGGCGCTGCTGCAAGCGGGCGTGTTCGGCATTCTGACCGCCGCGCTGTTCGCCTTGTGGCCGCTGGCGCGCGCCCGCGACATTCCGCCCGTCGCGCTGTTCCGCAACGTGCTGGCCGACGAAGGCCGCTGGCCGCGCGGCAAATACATGGCCGCCATCGTGCTGGTCGGCCTTGCGCTGGCGGCGTTCACCGTCGCCACCGCGGAACGCAAGATGTACGCGGCGGCTTTTGTCGGCGGCTCCGCCGTCGCCATGGTGCTGTTCAGCTTCGCCGCGCGCGGCGTGATGCGCTTCGCGGCGCGCATGACCCAGGGCCGCAACAGCCCGACGGCCGGCCGCCCGAGCTTGCGTCTCGCCTTCGCCAATCTCTATCGCCCCGGTTCGCCGACGATGTCGGTGGTCCTGTCCTTAGGCTTGGGGCTTTCCGTGCTGGTGGCCATCGCGCTTTTGGAATCCAATCTCAACAAACAGCTGGCCGATGGTTTGCCGAGCGACGCGCCGAGCATGTTCTTCGTCGACATCCAGCCGAATCAGGAAGAAGAGTTCCGCAAGATCGTCACGGACATGCCGGGCGTGAACAAGGTGCTGACGGCGGCGATGATCCGCGCGCGCGTGACGCAGGTGAACGGCATTCCATCCGAAGAGTATATGAAGACGCACGGCGAAAGCTGGCTCCTGCGCGGCGATCGCGGCATCACCTATTCCGAGACGCTGCCGGAAAACGCGCGCCTCGCCGCCGGCGCATGGTGGCCGGCCGGCTACGAAGGCGAGTTCCTGGCGTCCATCGACGCAAGCGGCGCCGAAGCGGGCGATCTGAAACTCGGGGATACGATCACGGTTCAAGTCCTGGGGCGCGATGTGACGGCGAAGATCGCGAGCCTGCGCGATATCAGCTGGCAGTCGGGCGCCATGAACTTCGGCATCATCTTGTCCCCCAACGCCTTGCGCGGCGCGCCGGCCATGTTCCTGGCCACCGCGAACACCGACCCCGGCACCGAGGAGAAGATCGAGACCGCCGTTCTTAACGCGCTGCCGAACGTCACGGTGGTTCAAGTGCGCGCGGCGCTCGAGACCTTGAAGAACGTCCTTGGAACTTTAAGCATCGCGGTGCGTCTCACCGCCGGCGTCGCATTGGTCGCCGGCGCGCTGGTGCTGGCGGGCGCGATTGCCGCCGGTCATTCCCGGCGCATCTATGAGTCCGTGGTGCTGAAGGTGCTTGGCGCCACGCGAGCCGACGTCCTCAAAGCCTTTGTGTTCGAATACCTGCTGCTGGGCCTGGCCACCGGCCTGATCGCGGCGGTGGTCGGTGGATTGGCCGCCTTCGGGGTGGTTCACGAGCTGATGGAAATCAAATGGTCGCTCGATCTGACGGTCATCGCGACGGTCATCGCGGCGTGCATCGGGGTCACGCTTTTCGCCGGTTTCACCGGCACCTGGCGAGCGATGGGCATCAAGGCGGCACCCCTGTTACGTAATGAATAGTAACATCTTGTAACAAAAGAGCTTTTTTCGCCCGTTCCGGCCTTAAACTTTCTTCGGCGTTGCCCGATTTCGGTTGCAGGGGGCCCCATCTCCCCCAATATAGAGCGAGCTCCCGGCCGTTGTGGGGGCACTGATTTCATTCGTGAGGACGAAAAATGGCTACTGAAGCTGATCGCAGGGTTTATGGCGCCGGCGTTGGGACGGCGGAAGCCGCCCAGATCGACGTCGGCCTGCGCCAGTACATGCTGCGGGTCTACAACTACATGGCCTCCGGCCTGTTCCTGTCGGGCATCGTCGCGCTGCTGGTGAACAACAGCAGCCTCTCGGAGCTCTTCTTCCGCGCCACCGAAACCGGCCGCCCGGGTTACACCGGTCTCGGTCTGTTGGCCGTGTTCGGCCCGATCGGCATCCTGCTCGCCATGCAGTTCGGCGCGCAGCGCATGAAAGCTTCGACTCTCCAGATCTTGTACTGGGCGTTCGTGGGCACCATGGGGGTCGGCTTGTCGACCATTCTGATGGTCTACACCGGCGTGAGCGTGATGCGCGTGTTCTTCATCACCGCCATCGCTTTCGCCAGCCTGTCGCTGTACGGCTACACCACGCAGCGCAATCTGTCGGCCTTCGGCACGTTCCTGATCATGGGCCTGGTCGGCCTTCTGATCGCGAGCATCGTGAACATATTCATGCAGAGCACGATGATGCACTTCATCATCTCGGCGGTCGGCGTACTGATCTTCGCGGGTCTGACGGCGTTCAACACCCAGCAGATCAAGAACACCTACTTCCATGTCGGCGGCACCGGCTTTGCCGAACACGCCGCGATCATGGGAGCGGTAACGCTCTATCTGGACTTCATCAACCTGTTCCAGTTCCTGCTGCAGTTCCTCGGACAGCGCAGAGACTAAACAGAGAGTTCGAACGAAAAAGCCCGGGTGGAAACACCCGGGCTTTTTTATTTTCTGCCGATTTTCTAGCGCGCGTGCCGATCGCCGCCCGCTTCCAATTCCCTCAAATAATTCTCCATATCGCTCAGAAGCTTCTCGAGCTTCCTGCGCGTCTCGGGATCCGCGTCCGCCCGCAGGCGTTTCACGGTCTCGATATGCTCTTTCAAACGATCAATGCGATTTTCCATACGCGCTCCAGCCCGGACGCGCGCGTGCATAGAAGCTCCGGGCCTCAGGCGGGGATTACGTATTTGGAACGTGTGCGTAACGCAGACGTTGTGCGCGCGGCGCGGGAACGGCTCTCAAAATGCAATGAGCCCGCCAGGCTTTGCCGGGCGGGCTCATGATCCAGGGCTTTCGCGAAGAACTTACTTCGCGCCGTTCTTCTTGGCTTCCTCGGCGAGGGCGAGGCCGTCGCGGATCAATTTGCGCGCGGCATCCGGGCCGACCCATTCCACGATGGTCACCCACTTGCCCTTTTCCAGATCCTTATAGTGCTGGAAGAAGTGCGCGATCTGTTCGGTGAGGATCGGTGGCAGGTCGGCGTAGGTTTCAACGCCGGTGTAGAACGGATGCAGGCGGTCCACCGGGACCGCGATGAGCTTTTCGTCCGGGCCCGCTTCGTCCTTCATGAGCAGCGCGCCGATGGGGCGGCAGCGGATGACCGCGCCGGGGACCACGGGCGTGTGGCTGACGACGAGCACGTCGCATGGATCGCCGTCACCGGAAAGCGTGTGCGGAATGAAACCATAGTTGGCCGGATATTGCATGGCCGTGTGCAGGAAGCGGTCGACGAAGAGCGCGCCCGAGTCCTTATCCAGTTCATACTTCACCGGATAACCGCCTTGCGGGATTTCGATGAGAACGTGGATGTCGTCGGGAGGATTCGGTCCTGCCGATATCTTTGAAATGTCCATGCTACCTGTTCTTAAAAAACACTCAGCGGCGGAGCCGCTCGCTTAAAGTCGGGAAATATCGAGGGAAGGAGTCGTTCGTCAGGTCCACCAATCTCAGCCGGGCCTTCCCCTCTCCTCCTCCGGGGCATTTTCCGCGAAGCGGAAAATGGTGCCGACGCGCGGAATTGAACCGCGGGCCTACTGATTACGAATCAGTTGCTCTACCCCTGAGCTACGTCGGCACGGGACCAAGTGAAGCCACCCGGTCAGGGCGGCGGGACAATATGTGTTTCGCCCCCCGGACGCAAGGGTTCCAACCGGGGGTGAAAGCGTTGAAAAATCCCCCGGATTCGAGCCACTTGCTCGGATTCAGGGGATTTTTAACGAGCCGCGCGCGGGCGCAAAAACCGGACCCACTTTTTGCTGCGCGCGGCCTTGTTAAAGGCGTATGAACAGAAGTTCCTGCTAAAGAATCTGAGGGTTCCGATGGCCAACTCGGGCTGGGAGCATGTGGACGTTGCGATCGTGGGGGCCGGCCTCGTGGGCGGGACCCTCGGCTGTGCCCTGGCCAGCCACGGGGTGAAAACCGTCCTGGTCGACCAGTTCGATCCCGGCGCGATGACGGAAGGGCGATTCGACGGCCGGGCTTCGGCGGTGGCGGCCGGTGGACAGCGCCTGCTGTCCACCATCGGGGTTTGGCCGCATCTGACCGGCCACAGCGAGCCCATTCGCGAAATCCGCGTCTCCGACGGCGATGCGCCGCTGTTTCTGCATTACGCCTATACCGACGTCGGCGATGAGTTCCTCGGCAACATGGCCGAGAATCGCCACCTGCGCATGGCGGCCTTCGCGCGCATGAAGGAATTGGAAAGCACGCTGCGGCTGATCGCGCCCGCGGGCATCTCGCATATGAGCGAGAGCAGCGACGCCGCCACCTTGCACTTGAGCGACGGCCGCGAGATCCGCGCGGCGCTCGTTGTCACGGCCGAGGGACGTCAATCGAAACTGCGCGAAGCCGCCGGCATCAAATTGACCGGGTGGAGCTATTCGCAAGTCGCCATCGTCGCCACCATCGGCCATGAGAAACCCCACAACGGTATCGCGCATGAGCGCTTCCTGCCGGCGGGGCCGTTCGCGATCCTGCCGCTGCCGGACGACGCGGGCGTCCACCGCTCATCGCTGGTGTGGACCGAACGGGCCGGGTCCGTGAGCGCTTATCTGGCGCTGAACGACGCGCATTTTCTGGCGGAGATCGACGAACGCGTGGGCGGCTTCCTGGGCCGCCTGTCCCTGATCGGCCCCCGCTTCAGCTACCCGCTCAGCTTGCAGTTCGCACACACTTATACCAAGGGCCGGCTCGTTCTCGTGGGCGATGCCGCACACGGAATCCATCCCATCGCCGGCCAAGGCGTCAATTTGGGTTACCGCGATGTCGCGGCGCTGACGGAAGCGATCGTGGATGCGAGGCGGCTTGGCCTGGATATCGCCAATCCGGATGTGCTGGGCCGGTATGAGCGGTGGCGCCGCGCCGACAATATGATGATGGCCGGTGTAACAGACGTTTTGACTCGCCTGTTCTCGAACGACCTCGCGCCGATCAAAGCCGCGCGCGATGTGGGCCTCGCGTTCGTCAATCGCGTCCCGCCCTTGAAGCGCGCCTTCATGCGCCACGCCATGGGCACGACCGGCGATCTGCCGCGCTTGATGCGCGCGCCTTTGTAACTCGCGCCCTTAATACGGGAATCCCTACTGGCTCATTCGTGCGAGAGCGGGCGAACCTATTCGCCCCTGTGGTGCGTTATGTACGCAACCCTCTCACAAGCCTGCGAGCCGTATGGACGTTCAGCCGCCTCCGCTCACGCCCGACGTGGCGCTATTCCTCGACTTCGACGGGACTCTCGTTGAAATCGCGAATTCGCCCAATGCGGTGAAGGTCGCGCCGAACCTGCATGAACTCTTGTCACAGGTCGCCTGGCACCTGAACGGCGCGGTCGCGGTCATCACCGGAAGACCGATTGAGGCGATCGACAAGCACCTCAAAGGAAGCGTGCGCGCGGTGGCCGGCATTCACGGCGCCGAACGGCGCACGTCCCTGGGCCACATCGTCCAGGCCGAGATTCCCACCCAGGTGCTGGACCCGGCGCGCGAGTCCTTGTCGGTGTTCTGCCGCGCGAACCCCGGCATCATGGCCGAGGACAAGGGCATCAGCATCGCGCTGCATTACCGCGGCGCGCCGGCGCTCGGGCCTGAGGCCCGCGCCATCATCGACGAATGCGCCGCCGCCTCGCACGGGCAGCTTGAGCGTCTGGACGGCAACATGGTGGTCGAACTGAAGCCCGTCTCCGTGCGCAAGGCCGCCGCCATGTCGGCCTATATGAACGAGCCGCCCTTCGCCGGACGCCGGCCCGTTTTCGTGGGCGACGATCTCACCGACGAATCCGCTTTTGTGGCGGTGTCGCAAACGAATGGATACGGCGTCATCGTCGGCGCCCGCGCGCCCACTGCCGCCAGCAGCCGCCTTGCCTCGGTGGCGGCCCTTCACGCCTGGCTCACGACCTTGAACGAACAGAACGATGGCCGCCGCGCAAGCTGACCCCTCTCATCCCTTGCCTCTGTCCGACCTGAACCTCGGCGTCATCGGCAATTGCTCCTTCAACGCGCTTATCGATCAGCGCGCCTGCGTGGTATGGAGCTGCATGCCGCGCCCGGACGGCGATCCGGTGTTCAATGCGCTGCTCGGCGGGATCAGCCCGCAGGACGACCGCGCGCGCGGCGTCTATGCGGTGGACCTCGAGAATTTCACGTCCTCGCAACAGCAATATTTCACCAATACGCCCGTGCTCGTGACGCGCCTCCACGACGCCGCGGGCCAGGCGGTGGACGTCATCGACTTCGCGCCGCGCTTCAACCGCTTCGGCCGCCGTCACCGGCCCGTGGCCATCATCCGCATCATCCGCCCGGTCACAGGACGCCCGCGCATCCGTATTCGCCTGCGCCCGACGTATAACTACGGCGGCGCCGAGCCGACGATCACGCGCGGGTCCAATCATGTGCGCTTTGTCGGCGATCAACTGACCTTGCGCCTGACCACCGATGCGCCGGTCACTTACATCATGCATGAGACATGGTTTCGCCTGGAGCGGCCCATGTATCTGTTTCTGGGACCTGACGAGACGGTGGGCGGGTCGGTCGCCGCGACATGCGAAGAATTCCTGACGGCGACAGACGGTTATTGGCGCGACTGGGTGCGCACGCTGGCGGTGCCGGTCGAGTGGCAGGACGCGGTGATCCGCGCCGCCATCACCTTGAAGATGTGCTGGTATGAAGAGACCGGCGGCATCTTGGCGGCCATGACGACCTCGATCCCGGAAGCGGCCAATACAGGGCGCTGCTGGGATTACCGGTTCTGCTGGCTGCGGGACGCCTATTACGTGGTGCGCGCGCTGAACCGGCTGGGCGCGGTCGACATCATGGAAAGTTATCTCACCTATCTGCGCAATCTGCCGGAGCTCACCGAAGACCGGCATATGCAGCCGGTGTACGGCCTCGGGCTTGAACAGGAACTGACAGAAACCGAGATCACCTCGCTGCCCGGCTATCGCGGCATGGGTCCGGTGCGTGTCGGCAATCAAGCCTTCGAACACCAGCAACATGATGTGTACGGCCAGGTCATCTTGTCCTCGACACAAGCTTTTTTCGACCGGCGTCTTCTACGGCCCCTGACCTTGCAGGATTTCCGCGCGCTGGAGATCATCGGCGACCGCGCCTATCGCTTGGCGGAAGTTCCCGACGCCGGCCTGTGGGAGCTGCGCACCATCGCCAACGTGCATACCTATTCCAGCGTGATGTGCTGGGCCGGATGCCACCGGCTGGCCCGCATCGCCGCCCACCTTAGCCTGGCCGACCGCGCCTTGTTCTGGAACGAGCGCGCGCGGGAACTGAAGGAGAAGATCCTAGCCAAAGCCTGGAGCGACGAAACAGGCGCGTTCGCCGCGCATTTCGGCGGACGGGAGTTGGACGCAAGCCTGATGCAGATGGCCGAGGTGGGCCTGATCGGCGCCGAGGATGCGCGCTTCAAGGCGACATTGGACGGCGTGGGTGAAAAACTGCGGCGCGGCAATCACGTATTTCGCTATGTCGGCCGCGACGACTTCGGCGTGCCCACCACGGCCTTCAACATCTGCACGTTCTGGTACATCGATGCCCTGAAGCGCAGCGGCCGCGACGACGAGGCGCGCGAAGTGTTCGTCAGCATGCTCAATCATCGCAATCACGTCGGCCTTCTGTCGGAAGACATCGACCCGGCCACAGGTGAACTATGGGGAAACTATCCGCAGACCTACTCGCTGGTGGGCATCATCAACGGAGCGATGCGTCTCTCACGCTCGTGGAGAGACATCGTATGAAGCGCCTGGTCATCATCTCCAACCGCGTCCCGCCGATGAAGACGCGCGGGCGGGCGGCGGCGGGCGGTCTGGCGGCGGGTCTTTCCAGTGCGCTGAAAGCGTTCGGCGGCCTGTGGTTCGGCTGGAGCGGCGAGGTCAAGGACACGCAAGAGACCAAGGTCAGCACGCACCGGCAGGACAACTACACCCTCGCGACTCTTCACCTCAGCAAGGAGAACCACGAGGAGTACTACAACGGTTTCGCCAACCGCGCGCTGTGGCCGTTATGTCATTACCGCCCGAACCTGGTGGCCTACGACCGAAGTTTCAGCGTCGGTTATTACCGAGTGAACGTGTTGTTCGCCGAAGCGGTGATGCCGCTTCTGGAAGCCGAGGACACGATTTGGGTGCAGGACTATCACCTGATTCCGCTGGGCGCCGAATTGCAGCGTCTGGGCGCGAAGCAGAAGATGGGCTTCTTCCTGCATATCCCCTGGCCCGCGTCGGAGCTGGTGATCACCCTGCCGGAACACCGCGCGCTGGTGCGCGCGCTGTTCGCCTATGACGTGGTGGGATTTCAGACCGACCGCGATGTGCAGTCGTTCCTCGACTATGTGATCCGCGAAGCCGACGGCGCGCTGGAGCCCGATGGACGCGTGACCTGCTTCGGCCGCACGATCCATGTGAAAGCGTTTCCGATCGGTATCGATGCCGGGAGCATTGCGAGCCTGGCGACGCAACCCGAAGCCACCGCGCACGCGGTACGGCTGGTGGATAGCCTCGCGGGCCGTCGGCTCATCATCGGCGTCGACCGGCTCGATTATTCCAAGGGTATCGACCGGCGCTTTTCGGCCTATGCAAAATTATTGGCGAAGTACCCCGAGCACCGGGCGAAAGTCTCGCTGCTGCAGATCGCGCCGCCGTCCCGCATGGAAGTGTCCGCCTACCGCGCCATGCGCCGTGAACTGGAGCGCCTTCTGGGCCGGATCAACGGCGAGTTCGCCGACTACGACTGGGTGCCGCTGCGTTATGTGAACAAGACCTACAATCACACGGCCCTGGCCGGATTGTACCGCACGGCGCGCGTGGCCTTCGTCACACCCCTGCGCGACGGCATGAACCTCGTGGCCAAGGAATTCGTCGCCGCGCAGGACCCCGAGAACCCGGGCGTCCTCGTTCTATCCCGATTCGCCGGCGCCGCCCGGCAATTGCGCGAGGCGCTGATCGTCAACCCCTTCGACGAACAAAGCATGGTTGACGCGCTGCACCGGGGCCTCAAAATGCCGCTCGAGGAACGCAAGTCGAGATGGCGGAGTCTGATGACGAACGTCGAAGACCACGACATTGACCGCTGGCGGGACTCTTTCCTGAACACCCTGACCGCGGCCTAGAAATGAACACCGTCGATCTCCTGGCGGATATCGGCGGGACCAACGCGCGCATCGCCTTCCGCAAAGGCCGCGAACCCTGGCGCCGCGTGTTCCTGCGCCGCGCCGCGGACTTCGACTCCCTGGAAACATTGCTGACGGACGTGATCGCCGAGGCCGGCGAGGCACCTACACGCGCGCTGATCGCGGTGCCGGGGCCGGTGAACGGTGAGACGGTGAAACCGACAAACCTCTCATGGAAATTCGAACGCGGCGCACTGGCGCGGCATATCGCCGTGCCGTCGTTGGCGATCGCGAATGACCTTGAAGCCGTCGCCTGGTCGTTGCCGCATCTGGCGCGCGGCGACATCGTGACGTGGCGCGCGGGTCATTCAACAGGCGGCGCGCGCGCCGTGGTCGCGCCCGGCACCGGACTTGGCGTGAGCGCGCTGGCGCCGCATGGAAACACATGGACTGCCGTGCCGAGCGAAGGCGGACACGCGCTGGCCGCGATGCCGCGCGCCGCGCCGCCGCGCCTGCAAATCTTGTGGCGCACGAGTCCCTGTTGGGAAGACCTGCTGTCGGGCGGCGGCTTACACCGCATCTATCAGGCGCTGGCGGGCGCCACGAAAGGCGCGGCGAGCCCGGCCGAGGTGACCGCACTGGCGGAGGCGGGTGACGCGACCGCGCTGGAGGCCATTGGGTTTTTCTCGGAGCTTCTGGGCGGATGCGCCGGCGATATGGCGATGATCTTCAGCGCCAAGGGCGGCTGCTATATTGCGGGCGGCGTTGTGCCGGCCTTGGGCAAACTGTTCGACGTCGCGCGTTTCATGGCGGGATTTTCCGACAAGGGTCCGTACGGACCTTATGTGGATGCGATCCCGCTGCATCTGATTTCGCACCCCTACCCGGCGCTGGTCGGGCTGGCGGCGCTTCTCGATGCTACCGCTGGAGTCCGTTAGCGCTGAGTGCGGTGAGGTAATCGGTCCAGCGTTTCTCCTGCTCGCGCCCCAGTTCGTGCAGATAGCGCCAGGAATAGATGCCGGTGTCGTGCATGTCGTCGAACACCAGACGCACGGCGTAATTGCCGACGGGCTCGATCTTTCGAATGCCCACGGCGTGTTTGCCGCCGACGGTCTGCTTCTGCGCAGGGCTGTGGCCCTGCACTTCCGCCGATGGGCTTTCAACGCGCAGGTATTCGGCCGGCAAAGCAAACGCATCGCCGCCTTCAAATCTTACGTGGAGGATTTTGGCGGCGGGGTCGTAGTCGAGCGCTTCCGGCCAAATGTCTTGCGACATTAATCTTCGATCCGGCGCGCTTCGTCCGGGAGCATGATGGGGATGCCGTCGCGGATCGGATAGGCGAGAGCGGCTTTCTTGCTGACAAGCTCACCCGCTGCGCGGTCATATTCCAGCGGGCCCTTGCTGAGTGGGCACACGAGGATTTCGAGAAGCTTGGGATCGATGTCGGCGGCCATGTTCTAGGCTCCTTACTGTCGCGGCGTGTCGATACCGCCGGCTTCGAAGGCGGCGATCTGCAACAGCGCCAGCAGCGCATCGTAGCGCGCTTTCAAGGTCGGGGCTTCCAGCAAAGCCTGCTTCTCGCGCGGATCGAAGGGGCAGACCATGCAGAGCGATGTGACAAGCGTCGGGTCCGAGAGGCCTTTCAGCACCTCGACACCGAGCGGCATGGCGTGGGCTTCGAGATAGGGCTTCAGGCGCGCGAACAGCTGTTCGCGATTCACCTCGAAGTTCGCCGGCTGATCGAGGTCGGCCTTGAACGGTTCGTAAAGCGCTTTGACGCGCCGATAGCCCTTGCGGCCCTCGATCTCATTCACGATGGAAAAGCGGCAGAGCCCCTTGAGGAGAATGAGCAGACGGCCGTCTTCGGTTTCTTCAAACGATGCGATGCGTCCCGCGCAGCCGACGGAATAAACGGGAGGGTCGCCGGCCATATCCTCGCGGTCATAGTTCGGCTGCACCATACCGATGATGCGGCCCACACCCAGGGCATCGAGGGTCATATTCAGATAGCGCGGCTCGAAGATATTGAGCGGCAAGCGCCCCCACGGCAGCAGCAGCGCGCCGCTCAAGGGGAATATCGGCAGCTCTTCCGGCAGGTCTTCGTAGCGCGTCTGAATGGGGCTGCGCATTTTCAAGCGAAGAGGATGGACGACAGCTTACGCCGGCCCTGCACGGTCAAGGGATCGGCCGGACCCAAAGCTTCGAAGAATTTCACGAGCTGCTTGCGCGCGGCTTCTTCGTTCCATTTGCGGTCCTTGCGGACCATTTCGAGAAGATCGTCCATCGCCTGTTCGCGCCGGCCGGTTCCATAACGCGCGACCGCGAGATCGAGACGCGACTGCATGTCTTTCGGGTCGGCGGCGACCTTGGCTTCAAGCGCGGCGAGTTCGGCGCCGTCGCCGACTTGCGCGCTTTGGGCCTTGAGGTCGAGCGCGGCCTGGACGCCGACGATGTCGGGCGCGTTCTTCATGGCGTCGGGCAAACCGTCCAGCACCTGCTTGGCGATATCGTCCTGGCCGGTGGCGAGATAGGCCCTCAAGGCGCCGGCAAGCGCCTTCACATGGGACGGATCCTGCGCGAGCACTTCCTTATAGATGGCGAGCGCGTCCTCGTGATTGCCTTCGGTGGCGAAAGCTTCGGCTTCGAGGATCGCTTCATCCAGGGGCGAGCCGCCGCCGCCCGTCAGGCGTTCGATGAACTGCTTGAGCTGGCTTTCCGGGAGCGCGCCCATGAAACCATCGACCGGGCGTCCGCCCTTGAAGCCATAAACCGCCGGGATCGACTGGACCCGGAACTGCATGGCGAGGTCCTGGTTCTCGTCGACATTGATCTTCACGAGCTTCACTTTGCCGCCGTACTGCTTCACCAGCTTTTCGAGAAGCGGGGTGAGCTGCTTGCAAGGGCCGCACCAGGGGGCCCAGAAGTCGACGATGACCGGCACCTCGTTCGAGGCTTCCATGACGTCGGCCATGAAACGCTCGGTGTCGGTGTCCTTGATCAGGTCCTTTACGGGTGCCGCGCCTTCGGTTTGTCCGATCAGCATGAAAATCCTGTCCTATCCAAGTCCCAGGCCGGGCCGCGCGGGCCCAAACGGGGCCGGCGGGAGGGCCGGAGTTTAAGCCCGGGAGGCCGCCGTTTTGAAGTTCCAGGCGTTAGATGTGGTGACCCGCCGGGGATGGCAAGGCTTTTTTCAACGCTGACAGGCGCTTGGGCGGTCAAAAGAAGTTACAAATCCTGCGTCTGAAGCCTTGCAATGGGTTTCCAAATGGCTATAGTCCCGCCCTCTCCTGAGGGGGCGGCGCGCTGCCCCCAGCTTTGAGCGGGCGTAGCTCAGGGGTAGAGCACGACCTTGCCAAGGTCGGGGTCGAGGGTTCGAATCCCTTCGCCCGCTCCATTTACTAAAAGCACATATCCACAATCCGTTATTAGGATAGGGCTCCTGCTTAAGGAGCACCCATGTCCGTTCTTTCCCGTAACGATTCGTCCGGCGTCGCGACCCTCACGATGGAGCGGCCGCAGGCGCGCAATGCCTTATCGATGGACCTCATGACCGCGCTGATCGGCGCGTTCGAGGCCATTTCAAAAGATGCCGCCATCAAAGCCGTGATTCTGCGCGGCGCGGGACCGGCGTTTTGCGCGGGCCATGATCTCAAGGAAATGCGCGCCAATCCGGGGCGCGCGTTCATGCAGCAAACCTTTGAAACCTGCGTACGGCTGATGCTGACAATCACCAAGCTGCGCCAGCCCGTGATTGCCGAGGTGCACGGCATCGCGACCGCCGCGGGCTGCCAGCTGGCGGCGACGTGTGATCTTGCGGTATGCGCCGACGATACCCGCTTCGCGACGCCGGGCGTGAACATCGGCCTGTTCTGCTCGACCCCCATGGTGACGCTGACCCGCGCGGTGGGGCGCAAGGCGGCCATGCGGATGCTGCTGACCGGGGATCCGATCGACGCCGTCGAAGCGGTGCGCATCGGACTCGTGAATGCCGCCGTGCCGTCATCCAAGCTTCATGAGACGGTGCAAAGTCTCGCGGATCAAATCGCGGCCAAGTCGGGCCGGGTGGTGACCATCGGCAAGGCGGCTTTCAACCGCCAGATCGATATGAGCCTGGAGGACGCCTATACATATGCGGGCGCGGTCATGACCGAGAACATGATGTTGCCGGACGCGGCGGAAGGGATCGACGCCTTCCTGGAAAAGCGAAAACCGGCCTGGTGCGACTCTTGAGTGTAGGGAAGTGGTGCGCACGAGACTAAATATGCTAGTCTTCTCAAAGGCTTTGGCGTGCGTTTTGACATCGAAGGCACCCGGCAAGCGGCTGCCGCGCACGCCCTCACGACAGGGGGAGGACGGCTATGGATGTTCGGGCGCCCAAAGGGGAAGACAGCGACATCGGCAAGGTGATCGACGCCGCGAGCCAGATCGCGCAGCGTAAGGGCTCGAAACTTTCAGCCAAAGCCGATTTCGTCAGGTTCATCGCGCAGTTCTATCGCGGCTCACCGCCCGATGAACTGGCCGGCCGCGCGCCCGAGGCGTTGTACGATATCGCGGTCGCCGCATGGGAGTTCTTTGAACAGCGCACCGCCGGCAAAGAGAAGATCAGCATCTTGGAAGGCGAGGGCGACCGTTCGATCGTGCTCGTCGCCAACGAAGACATGCCGTTCCTGGTGGCCTCGGTGAGCGCCGAGCTGGAGCGCATGGACCACAACGCGATGCTGCTGATCCATCCGATCCTTTCGTTGAAACGCGACGCCGGCGGACGCCTTGCGAGCCTGGGCGACACCGAGACCGACCCGAGCGGATCGTTCGAGTCCCTGATGTACATCGAAATCCCGAAGGTGGATTTCGACATGGCCGAGCGGTTGAAGGACAATCTGCATTCCGTGCTGGGCGATGTGCGCCTGTCCGTGATCGACTGGCAGGCGATGCGGCGCGAGGCCGCCTACTTCGCCGCCGACTTCGATTGCGAGCGCCCCGGCGTATCGGCCGAACAATCCGAGGAAGTCGCGGACTTCCTGAAGTGGCTGCACGACGATCACTTCACATTCCTGGGCTACCGGCGGTTCGCGTTCGAGGGCAAGGGCAAGACCCGCGTCCTGCGCATCGAGAACGCGCACAGCCTCGGCCTTCTCAAGAAGGCCCAGCGCATGATCTTCGAGGGCATCGCCGACGGCGCCCCCCTGCCGCCGCAGTTCTCAGATTTCGTGGACTCGCCGAGCGCGTTGTTCGTGGTGAAGGCCAATCAGCGCTCGACGGTGCACCGCCGCGTGCATTTCGACGTCGTGGCCCTGAAAATCTTCGATGCCAAAGGCAATGTTTCGGGCATTCACATGTTCGTCGGCCTGTTCACCGCCGACGTCTACACCAACAGCCCAAACTTCGTGCCGGTCCTGCGCCGTAAGATCGACCGCATCCGCGACCGCATGGGCTTCCGCAAACACGGTCACGACGGCAAAGCGCTGCAGAACATCATGGAGAATCTGCCGCGCGACGAGCTGTTCGAAAGCTCCGACGATTATTTGCTGAATACCGCGCTCGGTATCCTGCACCTTCAACAGCGCCCGCGGCCGGCGCTGTTCATGCGGATGGATCAGTTCGAACGCTTCGCCTCGATTCTGGTGTTCGTGCCGCGCGATCGCTTCGACACGGCGCTGCGCGTGACCATCGGCGACATCCTCACGCGTGAGCTCGACGGCCGCCTGTCGTCCTTCTACACGCAAGTGACCGACAGCCCGCTGGCGCGCATCCATTACATCATCGCAACCAAGCCCGGGCGCGTGCCGAAGGTCAAGGTTGCCGATCTCGAACAGCGCATCGCCAAGGCGTCGCGGGCGTGGAGCGATGAGCTGCGCACGGCGCTGATCGGCGTCAGGGGCGAGACCGAGGGCATGAAAATGGCCGAGGTGTTCGCGCATGCCTTCCCGGCCAGCTACCGTGAACGCTTCGATGCGGCGGTCGCCGTGCAAGACGTCGCGCGCATCTGTGCGTGCGCCGAAGAAAAGCACGTGAAAATCCATGTGTATCAGCCGCAAGGGGCGACCGGCGGCACGGTCCACATCAAGATCTACAATCCCGCCACGCCCATCCCGCTGTCCGACGTGATGCCCGTGTTGGAGAACATGGGCTTCAAGGTGATCGGCGAGGAGCCGTTCCACATCACGCCAAGGGGAGCAAGCGCCACGGGCGGCGTATGGCTGCACGACTTCGACATGACCATCGCCACCAAGGCGCCGTTTGCGCTGGCGGAAGTGCGCGAGGAAATCGAGGAGGCTTTCTGCCGTGTGTGGGCGGGCGAGATGGAAAGCGACGGTTTCAACAAACTCGTAGCGCTATCCGATCTCGCATGGCGTGAAGTGACGATCCTGCGCGCCTATGCGAAGTACCTGCGCCAGGCCGCGTTCCCATTCAGCCAGAGTTACATTGAAAACGCTTTCGCCGCGCATCCAAAGCTTGGCCGCCTGCTGGTCGATCTGTTCCTGATCACCTTCGATCCCGCCTTGAACAGCGGCGCCAAAGCGAAGGCCACGGCAACCAAGATCGAAAGCATCCGCAAGGAGATCAACGCGGCGCTGGACGGCATCACCAATGCCGACGAAGACCGCATTCTGCGCCGCTATCTGAACTTGATGGATTGCACGCTGCGTACCAATTTCTTCCAGCCGTTCCAGGACGGAACGCCGAAGTGGTACGTGTCGATGAAGCTGGACAGTCAGCGCATCGAGGAACTGCCGCTGCCCCGCATGAACGTGGAAGTGTTCGTCTACGCGCCGCGCGTGGAAGCCATTCACTTGCGCGGCGGCAAGGTGGCGCGCGGCGGGATCCGCTGGTCCGACCGGCGCGAGGATTTCCGCTCGGAAGTCCTGGGCCTTGTGAAGGCCCAGATGGTGAAGAACGCGGTGATCGTGCCCACGGGCTCGAAAGGCGGCTTCGTCGTGAAGCAGCCGCCGGCCACGGGCGGGCGCGAGGCTTATCTCGCGGAAGGCATCGAGTGCTACAAGACCTTGCAGCGCGGCCTGCTCGATATCACCGACAACGTCGTCAACGACAAGATCGTGCATCCGGATAAGGTCGTGCGCCGCGACGCGGACGACCCGTACCTGGTCGTGGCCGCCGACAAGGGCACCGCGACCTTCTCGGATATCGCCAACGGCGTGTCGGCCGAATACGGCTTCTGGCTGGGCGACGCTTATGCGTCCGGCGGCAGCGCCGGCTACGACCATAAGGCCATGGGCATCACGGCCCGCGGCGCGTGGGAATGCGTGAAGCGCCACTTCCGCGAAATCGGCGTCGACACCCAGACGCAAGACTTCACCTGCGTCGGCGTCGGCGACATGTCGGGCGACGTGTTCGGCAACGGCATGCTGATGTCCGAACACATAAAGCTGCAGGCGGCCTTCAACCACCTGCACATCTTCATCGATCCCGATCCGAACCCGGCCAAGGGCTTCAAGGAACGCCAGCGCCTGTTCAAGCTCCCCCGCTCCAACTGGACGGACTATGACGCCAAGCTGATCAGCAAGGGCGGCGGCGTGTTCGAACGCAGCGCCAAGACGATCAAGCTGTCGACCGAGATGAAGGCGTTGCTGGAGATCAACAAGGCCGAAGCCACCCCGACGGAGATCATCAACGCGATCCTGCGCGCCAAGGTCGATCTTTTGTTCTTCGGCGGCATCGGGACCTATGTGAAGGCCTCGAGCGAAAGCAATACCGACGCCTCGGACCGCGCCAACGATGCGCACCGCATCAACGGGCACCAAATCCGCGCGAAGGTGGTGGGCGAAGGCGCCAACCTCGGCATGACCCAGCGCGGCCGTATCGAAGCGGCCAAGGAACGCGTGCGCCTGAACACCGACGCCATCGACAATTCCGCCGGCGTCGATTGCTCGGACCATGAGGTGAACATCAAGATCCTGCTGAACGGCGAAATGCGCAAAGGCAAAATCACGCTGGAAGCCCGCAACAAATTGCTCGCCGAAATGACCGATGAGGTCGCCCACTTGGTGCTGCGCGACAACTATCAGCAGAGCCAGACCATCAGCATGATGCAGCACCGCGCGCCGGCGCTTCTGGACGCGCAGCAGCGCACCATGAAGCTGTTCGAGCGCGACGGCCTGTTGAACCGCGACATCGAATTCCTGCCCAACGACGAGGAATTCCAGGAGCGTCTGACGGCGGGGCTGGGATTGGTGCGCCCCGAGCTCGCGGTGTTCCTGAGCTACGGCAAGATGTGGCTGTACGACAAGATCGTGAACAGCGACCTTGTGGACGATCCCATGGTCGAGGAGGACCTGCATCAATACTTCCCGGCCCCGCTGCAGAAGAAATTCTCCGGCGCCATCGAGAAGCACAAGCTGCGCCGCGAAATCATCGGCACGGTGATCACCAACAGCTTCATCAACCGCGTCGGTCCGTCGTTCATCAACGCACTGATGGAACGGACCGGCATGGGCCCGGTGGATATCGCCCGCGCTTACACGGTCACCCGCGCCGCCTATGGCCTGCGCGATCTGTGGACCGCGATCGAAACGTTGGACAACAAAGTGCCGGCGGAAACGCAGCTCACCATGCTATGGGAAGTCGAGCGTATGGTGGTGCGCAGCGTCTTGTGGATGCTGCGCCACTGCAGCGTACCGATGGACATGGCGGGCACCATCAAGAGCCTGAAGCCGGCCGTCGATACCCTGCGCAAGAGCCTGAAAGACCTGTGGTCGGACGAAGTCGCGCGGTATGTGCAGCGGCAGGCGGACAAATATTCCGCCAAAGGCGTGCCGGCGGCCCTCGCGTTCGATATCGCCTCGCTTTATCGCCTGGCCGCCGCCAACGACATCAACGCCATCACCAACACGAGCAAACAACCGCTCGCCGCGGTGGCGAAAATGTATTTCCTGGTGGGCCAGCGCTTCGGCCTCGGCGCGCTCAGGGAACGCACCGAAACCTTCGGCACGCAGAGCCACTGGGACCGCCTCGCGGTGTCGGCGGCGATCGAGGAGCTATTCGCGCACCAGACCACGATCGCCACGCGCGTACTTGCCTCCGCCAAGACCGGCAAGGCCTCGGGCGCCAAAGCGCTTGACGCTTGGGTCGAGGCCAACAAGACGCGCGTCGACCGTTTCGATCAGGTGCTCGCGGAGATCAAGGCCACGGATCACATCAGCTTGGCGATGCTGACGGTCGCCAACCGCCAACTGAGCGCGATGACGGCAGGCTAGAGCGTTTTCCACTCCGCGCGCAGGGCGCCGTAGAAGTCCTGCGCGAAGGCGCTCACGTCGCAGACGCGCGAGGCGAGGAAGCTCTTGCGCAGGCTGGCGCGTAACGCCGCGAGCTGCGCGGGATCGGCGGCGAAGGCTTTGGCTTTCGCGATGAGGTCATCCACGTCTTTCGCGACGCCGTCCGGATATTCGCCGTTGATGAGGTGCGCGGCAGCGTGACGGCCGCAGAAGCGGTCCCCGGGCACCGTGAGCACGGGCACGCCCATCAACAAAGCTTCGCAGGTGGTGAGACCGCCGGAGTAGGGCGTGGTGTCGAGGATGATGTCGACCTCGGCGTATTGCCCGAGGAAGGCGGCGTGATCGCCGCCGGTCTGGAACTTGATGCGGTCCGTTCCAATACCATTGTCCATGAACAGACTGATGATCTTTCCCTGGCGGCCGGCGTCGGCCCAGAGATAGCCGTTGAACAGGAACCGCGCGTCGGGCACGGCGCGCAGCACGGCGGCCCACTGGGCGACCGAAGCCGGACCGATCTTGGTGGCTTCGCTGAAGCAGCCGAAGGTGAGGCCGTTGTTGCGCAGGGCCGGCGGCGGCGCGGGCTGCGGCGCATAGTCGGGCGGCGCATAGCAGATGTAATCGGGCGCGAACCGCAACACGCGTTCGACATAGTATTTATCGTCCTCGGCCGGCGTCTGGATCGGATCCCCGAACAGAACGTCGATGGCGTCCAGGCCACGCGTGTCGACATAATCGCCCCAGGCGATTTGCAGCGGCGCGGGTTTCAGGGCGAAAGCCAGCAAGCGGTTGTGGGGCGCGTGGCCGGCAAGATCGATAAGGATGTCGACCTTGTCGCGGGCAATGAGATCGGCGAGCGCCTCGGCTGAGAGCGCGCGCACATCGCGCCAGAGATCGGCGGCGGCGCGGAAGTTCAAGGTGTGATGGTCGACCTTGGCGCCGGTGGAATAGCAGACGAGTTCGAACCGATCGCGCGCGCGCGCCTTGAAAACCGGCAGCGCGAAGAAAGCCATGGCGTGGAAGCGGAAATCGCCGGAGACCACGCCGATGCGCAGTTTACGGTCCGGCGAGAGATCGTGATCGGCCGCGAAAGCGGACTTGGACGGAGATTTATGGATCTCGCCGAATTTTTTGTGCGCGGCGGCGATCTCGGCACGCGAAATCCCCGGCGCATATTGCATGCACATGAGAAGGCTGGAGCGCACGGCGGCGAGATCGGGCTTGAGCGCTAAGACAGCTTTGCGATGCGCCACCGCGTCCATGGTGCCGTCGTCGGTAAGATCGGCGAGGCCCACATAGGCTTGGGACATATTTGGATTGATGGCGATGGCGGCGCGGAAGCATTTCTCGGCCTCATCGGGACGCCCGCCTTCTTTGAGCACCACGCCGAGGTTTACATGGGCTTCGGCATGATTTGGCGCGAGCGCGATGGCTTTGCGGAACGCACCTTCGGCGGCGTCGAGGCGCCCGGCCGTATGAAGAGCGTTCGCGAGATTGAAGCGGATTTCGAAAGAAGCCGGCGCGCGCGCCGTGGCTTCGATCAGCACGGTCGCGGCGCTTTCGGCGTCACCAAGCGCTTTGAGCATCAGGGCGAGATTGTTGTAAGCGCCGATATGGCCGGGCCGCAGGGCGATGACCTTGCGGTAGGTCTCGGACGCGTCCTCATAACGCCCCGCCGTGCGTTCGGCGTTGGCGAGATTGAACGTGATGTCGGGTTGACTGGGCGCGGCCTGCACGGCTTCACCGAGCACGGTGATGGCCTCGTTGGTGCGCCCCTGCGCGACCAAGCCATTGCCAAGCGTGTTAAGATAGAACGGTTGGCCCGGCACCACTTTCAGCGCGCGGCGCACGAAGTCCTCAGCCTCGCTCTGACGGTTCTCATCCTGCGCGATGACGGCGAGCAGATGCAGAGCGTCGGCGTTGTCGGCCGATGTCTTCAATTCAGCTTCAGCGGCGGCGCGCGCGGCGGCGCGGTCGCCGGCTTCGTAGCTGGCAAAAGCTTTTTCGAGGTTCATTCGGCGGCGGAGAACTGGAGGGCGTGAAGGCGGGCGTAAGCGCCGCCCCTGGAAATAAGCGCGCTGTGCGTGCCGGTTTCGACCACGCGGCCCTGATCGAGCACGCAGATCTGGTCGGCGCCGGCGACGGTGGACAGGCGGTGGGCGATGACAAGCGTGGTCCTGCCTGTCTTGAGGCGTTCCAGCGCGGCCTGCACGTGACGCTCGGTGGCGGCGTCGAGCGCGCTGGTGGCTTCGTCGAGCAGAAGGATCGGCGCGTCTTTCAGGAGCGCGCGGGCGATGGCGATGCGCTGGCGCTCGCCGCCCGAGAGGGTCTGGCCACGCTCGCCAACCATGGCGTCATAGCCTTGCGGAAGCGCGGCGATGAAGTCGTGGGCGCCGGCCGCGCGCGCGGCTTCTTCCACGGCGGCGTCACTGGCGCCCGGTTTGCCGTAGCGGATATTGGCGCGCACCGTGTCGTCGAACAGGATCACATCCTGACCGACGAAGGCGATGGCATCGCGCAATGAGCCTAAGGTGACGTCGGCAATGTTGACGCCATCGATGCTCACCGCGCCGGAGCCGACATCGTAGAAACGCGGGATGAGGCTGAGGATCGTGCTCTTACCCGCGCCCGACGCGCCCACGAGCGCGGTCGTTTTGCCCGCCGGTACGGTAAGCGTGAGATTACGCAGCGCCGCGACATCGGTGTCGTAGGCGAAGGTCACGTTCTCGAGCCGCACTTCGCCGCGCGACACGGTGAGCGCGGACGCGCCCGGCTTTTCGGCGAGCGCGGATTTGGTGTCGAGCACATCGAACAGACGCTGCGCACCCGCGAGGCCTTCGTTGACATGGGCGTTGGCGTTGGCGAGCGCTTTCATCGGGCGATAGGCGGACAGGAGCGCGGTGATGAAGGAGAAGAACGCGCCCGCGCTGGTCTCGCCGTTGATGACGCGCCAGCCGCCGTAGACGATGACAATGGTGACCGCGAGACCGCCGAGGGTTTCCATCAAGGGGCTCGCGAGCGCCTTCACGCGCTCGGCCTTGATGGTGAGGTCGCGGATGCGGGTCGTGAGCGCTTCGGCGCGTTCGACCTCGAGCGCCTCCATCCGGTAGGCCTTCACGAGACGGATGGACGACAGGCTCTGCTGCACGATGGTCATGAAGGCGCCGGTCTGCGCCTGGGTATTGGCCGTCACCTTGCGCAAGCGGCGGCCCAACCGGGCGATGGGAATGACCGTGGCCGGAAAAGTGATGAAGGCGACCGAAGCCAGGAGCCAGTCCTGATAGAACATGACGCCGACGAGGAGGATCACGGACAAGACTTCGCGGCCCAGGCCCGTGAGCGCCGTGGAGACCGCGAGGCGCATCGCCGCGATGTCCGTGGTCAGGCGCGAAATAAGCGTGCCGGTGCGGTTGGCCGCAAAAAAGCCCAGGTCCATCCGCAGAAGGTGGCGGAACAGACGGTTCTGGAAGTCGGTCAGGACGGTTTGGCCGAGCCGGGTCATCAGGACCGTCTGGCCGTAGGCGGCCGCGCCCTTCAGGGCGAAGGACGCGAACACCGCAAGACCGACCGGCCACAACAGATCGGCGCGCCGCTCGACAAAGACCCGGTTGACCACCGGGTCCATCAGCCAGGCGAGCGCCGCCGTGGAGGCGGCGACGACGACCATGCAGAGGCTGGCCGACAGAAACACACCGAGGTGGGGGAGCACGCCTTCGCGCAAGAGCCGGCCGTAGAGGCCTGGCTTTCGGATGGTCGCGGGGGGCGCGGTTAAAGTCATGAAAAATGAAGCTAGGGCAAGGACGTCCGGGGGGCCAGAGGTGACCGCAACCCATTCCATTTGCAAGCGTTATGACGAGGGACTAGGTTCTGACCTCAGTCCGTACCCGGCCCTCGGCCGGATGTTCTTTTGTTTTGTCCCGACAGGTTTGTTTGATGCGTGATACCGCCACTGCTCCGGTCGCCGCGGCGCCGGTCCCGCTGATCGATCTGCAAGCGCAGAGGCAGCGTCTCGGCACGCGCATCGAGGCGGCCATCACCCGCGTGCTCGATCACGGCGCCTACATCATGGGCCCGGAAGTGTTCGAGGCGGAAAAGCGCCTCGCCGCCATGTCGGGCGCGCAGCATGTGGTGACCTGCTCCAACGGCACGACGGCCATGATCATGGCGCTGATGGCCTGGGATATCGGCCGCGGCGACGCGGTGTTCGTGCCTTCCTTCACCTTCACCGCCACCGCCGAAGTCGCCGCCGTCATCGGCGCGACGCCGGTGTTCGTGGATGTGCTGCCCGACACCTTCAACCTGGATCCGGACTCGCTGGTGCGCGCCATTGCCGTCGCCGAGCAAACCGGCTTGAAGCCGCGCGTGGTGATCCCGGTGGATCTGTTCGGGCAGCCGGCGGACCACGACGCGATCCGCGCCATCGCCGACAAACACGGTCTGCTTGTCCTCGACGACGCCGCGCAGAGCTTCGGCGCAAGTTATAAAGGGCGCAAGCTCGGCGCCATCGCGGACATCACCGCCACCAGCTTCTACCCCTCGAAGCCGCTGGGCTGTTACGGCGACGGCGGCGCCGTGTTCACCAACAATGAAGAGTGGGCCAAGAAGCTGATGCAGGTGCGCGTGCACGGCCAGGGCCGCGACCGCAACGAGAACGTGCGCGTCGGCCTGACCGCGCGCTTCGATTCCATCCAGGCGGCGGTGCTGCTCGAAAAGATCGCCATCTTCGAAGACGAATGCCAGGCGCGCAACAAAGTCGCCGCGCGCTATGACGCGGGTTTGAAAGGCGCCGTGACGACGCCGTTCATCCGTCCGGATTCGACCTGCGTGTGGGCGCAGTACACCATCAGCTCGCCGCGCCGCGACCGCATCGTCGCCGCCCTCACCGCCAAGAAAATATCGAGCGCGATGTTCTATGCGAAGCCGATCCACCTGCAGACGCCCTATCGCGGGTTCCCGGTGGCCGGCGGCGGCTTGCCGGTGACGGAGAAGCTGGCGCATGAGGTCGTCAGCTTGCCGATGCATCCGTATCTCAAAGCCGACGTGCAGGACGAGATTATCGCCACGGTCCGCGGCGCCGCTTCGTGAGCACCGCGGGCGCCATGGCCTCGCCGGCTTCATCTTCCAATCTTGCTCCGTTGAAACTCGCCCTGATCGGCGCGGGCGCCATGGGCGCGAACTATGTGAAGGCCGTGCAGACCCTCACGGATGTGAAGATCGTCGCCCTCGTCGATAAGGACGTCGAGCGCGCCAATCGCGTGGGCGCGGTGATCGGCGCGCGCGCGGCGGCGTCGCCGGCTTATGCGGGTGAGATCGACGCGGCCCTGGTCGTGGTGCCGAGCGCGGACCATCGCACTGTCGCCGAGCCGCTGCTTGCGCGCGGACTTCCGTGTTTGGTCGAAAAGCCTTTCGCGCTGACGGAACAAGATTGCCGCGCGCTCATGACCGCCGCCGCGAAGAGCGGCGCCTGTTTGCAGGTCGGACATGTGGAGCGGTTCAACGCCGGGGTCCAGGCGCTTTTGGCCCTGAAACCGGCCTCATCCGAGATGCGCCTGCTCACGGCCCGGCGCATGAATTCCGGCAGCGCGCGGGTGACGGATATCGATGTGGTGCTCGATCTGATGGTGCACGACCTCGATGTGGTCATGGCGCTGAAGGGCCTGCCCGTGACGGAGATCCGCGCCATGGGCACAAAGGATCATGCGGTCGCGGCGCTGACATTCTCGGACGGCGCGACGGCGCATCTGACCGCGAGCCGCATCACCGAAGGGCGTACGCGCGACCTGGCCGTCGAAATGAAAGACGGCGCTGTCTACGGCGTGGATTTCATCGGGCGCAGCTTGACGCGGGACGGCGTCGCGCTTCCCGTCGCCGGGGATGCCAACAACCTCGGCCGCCAGATGACGAGCTTCGCCCATTCTATCCGCAACGGCGCGCCGCCGGCTGTGAGCGGCCAGGACGCGCTGGACGTCATGCAGGTCGTGTGGCGCGTGCAGAAGGCGCTCGGCCTCGCATGAAGAAAGGCCCGGTCATCGCGTGGTCGCTGTTCGACTTCGCCAACTCGGCCTTCACCACCATTATCGTCACCTTCGTTTTCGCGGCCTATTTCGCGCAAGGCGTCGCGTCCGACCCGATCACCGGCGGCAGCCAGTGGAGTCTCGCCATGGGGATTGCGGGCCTGATCATCGCCGTGATCAGCCCGGTGTTCGGCGCCATCGCCGATCAGACCGGGCGCAGGAAACCCTGGCTCGCCGGCGTATCGGTGATATGCGTGATCGCCACGGCGGCTTTGTGGTACGTGCGGCCCGACGCCGCCGACGCGCCTTTCGCGCTGGTCTGCGTGGTGATCGCGACGGTGGGCTTCGAGGTCGGACTTCTCTTTTACAATGCGATGCTGCCCGACGTGGCGCCGCCGTCAATGCTGGGCCGCGTGTCGGGCTGGGCCTGGGCGTGCGGCTATGCGGGCGGACTGATCTCGCTGCTGATCGCGCTGGTGTTCCTGGTGCAGGCCGATCCCGTGCCGTTTGGCTTGAGCAAGGATCAGGCCGAACATGTGCGCGCAACGGCGATCCTGGTCTCCGGCTGGTTTGTGATTTTCGCCCTGCCGCTGTTCTTCATGGTGAAAGAGGACGGCGGCGGCGTTTCCATGGGGCGGGCGGTCGGCGGCGGGCTGCGCCAGCTGGCCGAGACCTTCCGCCACGCGCGCGCCCACGGGAACGCGCTGCGCTTCCTGATCGCGGCGATGATCTACTCCGACGGGGTCCATACCGTTTTTGCGCTGGGCGGTGTTTACGCCGCCGTGGTGTTCGGCATGGAGCTCGGGGATGTGATCCTTCTGGGGATCGCGCTCAATGTGACGGCCGGGCTCGGCGCGTTGATTTTCGCCTGGGTGGACGACAAGGTCGGCTCCAAACGCACGATCTCGATGTCATTGATGGCGCTCATTGTCGCCACCGTCGCCGTGCTGTTCGCACCCACGCCGATCGCGTTCTGGGTCGCCGCGCTGATCATGAGCACTTTCTTCGGCCCCGTGCAGGCCGCCAGCCGCACCATGATGGCGCGCATCGCCCCGCCCGAGATGCGCGGGGAAATGTTCGGCCTGTTTTCGCTGTCGGGGAAAGTGACGGCTTTCGCCGGACCGGCCCTGGTCGGCCTGGTCGCCGCGGCCACGAACAACTACCGGCTCGGCATGGCCGTGGTGCCGGTGTTCCTCGTGGTCGGTCTTTGGCTTCTCAAGGACGTCAAAGAAACGGGGTCAGAGTAAATCAAAGAAACGGAGTCTGACCCCATATTTTCTTCTAGTGCCTGAAGTGGCGCATGCCGGTGAAGACCATGGCTAGGCCCTTGTCGTCGGCGGCTTTGATGACGTCTTCGTCCTTGATCGAGCCGCCGGGCTGGGCGACGGCGACGGCGCCGGCTTCGGCGGTCACCAGGAGGCCGTCCGGGAACGGGAAGAAGGCGTCGGAGGCGACGACCGAGCCTTCGGTCAGCGCACCTGGGACGCCGGCGGAGGCGGCGGCGTCCTTGGACTTCGAGAAGGCGATCCGCGCCGAATCGATTCGGCTCATCTGGCCCGCGCCGATCCCGACCGTGGCGCCGTTCTTCACATAGACGATGGCGTTGGACTTCACGTGTTTGCAGACCGTGAAGGCGAAGACGAGATCATCGAGCTGCTGCGCGGTCGGCTTCACCTTGGTCACGACTTTCAAGTCGGCCTTGGTGATGCGGCCGGTGTCGCGGCCCTGCACGAGGTAACCGCCGGCGACGTTGCGCACCGTACGGCCCGCGGCGCGCGGATCCGGCAGGCCATCGGTGATGAGCAGGCGCAGGTTCTTCTTCTTGGCGAACAGCGCGCGCGCTTCATCGTCGGCGCCGGGCGCGATCACGACTTCGGTGAACAGCTCGGTGATCTTCGCCGCCGTGCGGCCGTCGATGGGACGGTTCAGCGCGATGATGCCGCCGAAGGCCGAGACCGGATCGCACACGAGGGCCTTGGTGTAGGCATCGAGACAATCCGCGCCGAGCGCGACGCCGCACGGATTGGCATGCTTGATGATCGCGCAGGCCGGCGTATCGAACTCGGCAACGAGTTCATAGGCCGCATCAGTGTCGTTGATATTGTTGTAGCTGAGCTCCTTGCCCTGCACCTGTTGGGCCGCGGCGACGCCCGCGCGTTTTTCGCCGGTGACATAAAGCGCGGCGCTCTGGTGCGGGTTCTCGCCGTAACGCAGGGTCTGCTTGAGGGAACCGGCGAACGACAGCCAGCGCGGAAATTCTTCCTTCAGCTCGTTCGCGAACCAGGTGGAGATGGCGGCATCGTAAGCGGCGGTACGCGCGTAAGCGCGCGCGGCCAGAGAGCGCTTCGTGGCATCCGTGACGGCGCCCTTGTTCGCCTTCATGTCGGCTTCGATCACGGCGTAGTCGGCGACGTCGACGACCACCGCGACGCCCGCGTGGTTCTTCGCCGCGGCGCGGATCATGGCCGGACCACCGATGTCGATGTTCTCGACACAGTCGTCATAGTTGCCGCCGCGCGCGACGGTCTGTTCGAACGGATAGAGGTTCACCACCAGGAGATCGATGGGCACGATCTTGTGATCTGCCATGGTCTTTTCATGTTCGGCGTTACCGCGGATGCCGAGAAGGCCGCCGTGCACCATCGGGTGCAAGGTCTTCACGCGGCCGTCGAGCATTTCGGGAAAGCCCGTGACTTCGGAGACGTCGCGGACGGGGAGCTTGGCGTCGCGGATGGCCTTGGCCGTCCCGCCCGTGGAGATCAGCTCGACACCCTGACCGTGGAGGAACGAAGCGAATTCGATCAGACCGGTCTTGTCGGACACGGAGAACAGGGCGCGGCGGATGGGGGTCATGGGCTCTCTCGGGAAGCGATGGAGATGAGCGCGCGGTTTAGCACGGCGCGGCGCGGCTCCGGGAGAGGCTTTTACTTAATAACCTTGAGATGCGGTTTTCCGGCGGCGGGGCCGTTGCGCTGCAGCTCGGGGACCATGTCCTTGACGATGGCGAAGGCCGCGCCTTCGTCTCGGCGGCGGCATGCGTCTTCGAGGGCCGTGAAGCGGGCCGCAACGACCGCGTGGTCGAGGGCACGGGGCTGGGCGAGCAGGATGCCGCCCATGTCCGTGGCGACCAGCGGTTCCTGGCCGTGGAACAGCTCTTCTTTGAGTTTTTCGCCCGGGCGCAGGCCGGTGATCTTGATATCGATATCCACACCGACCGTCTTTCCAGCCAAACGGATCATTTGACGGGCCAGATCCATGATCTTCACCGGCGGGCCCATATCGAGCACGTGGATCACGCCTTCATCATTACGGATGCGGCCCAGCGCGGCGGCCTGCAGGACGAGTTCGACCGCCTCACGCACGGTCATGAAATAGCGTTCGACTTCCGGATGGGTGACCGTCAACGGCCCCCCTCCTTCAAGCTGATTCTGGAAGAGCGGCACGACGGACCCCGCCGAACCCAGCACGTTGCCGAAGCGCACGGTGATGAAGCGCGTGCCGGCATGGCGCAGATCGGCCGCCTGGCAGTAGATCTCGGCGATGCGCTTGGAGGCGCCCATCACATTATGAGGATTCACCGCCTTGTCGGTGGAGATCAGCACCATCGCCGCGACGCCGACGGCAATGGAGGCCTCGGCGACATTGCGCGTGCCGAGCGCGTTGGTGAGCAGGCCTTCGATGGGATTCGTTTCCACCATCGGCACATGTTTCAGCGCCGCCGCATGGAAGACGAGATCGGGCCGTTCGCGGTTGAGGATGTCGCGGATAC
>JAYRTJ010000003.1:0-75931 GCA_041919675.1 Rhodospirillaceae bacterium
CATCTACAAAGAAGCAAATCAAAGGCAACATCTACCTCGCCAAAGTCGTCCGCGTCGAACCTTCGCTGCAAGCCGCATTCGTCGATTACGGCGGGAACCGTCACGGGTTCCTCGCCTTCAGCGAAATTCACCCCGACTACTATCAAATCCCCGTCGCCGACCGTGAGCGCCTGATCGCCGAACAGGAACGCCACGAGCGCGAAGAAGAAGAACGCCAGGCCCGCCGCCGCGCGCGCCGCGCCGCGCAGGCCGCCGCCGCGCCGCCGGGCGCCGAAGGCCAGGCCGGTGACGGCCAAACGGGTGAAGGTCAAGCGGGCGAAGCCGCGCATGACGATCATCTTGATGATCCCCATGACGATCATCACGGGGACCATCACGACCCTTATGACCACGATCACCCCGACCATGATCCTGCGCATGACGATCATCACGACGATCATCATGACGATCATCATGAAGACGGGGGAGCCATTCCGCTGGCCTTCATTCCGCCGGCGATCACGTCCGAGCTCTCGGCGGACGATGAACATCACGACGAGCCTCATGACGACGAGCCTCATGACGACGAGCCTCATGACGAAGTTCCGCAAGATGAAGCCGGGTCCGCGCTCGCGCCGGAAACCGTCGGCGGAGACGTCACCGAAGCTTCCGCCGGCGAGACGGGTGCCGGCGCCGAGGCCGCGCCGCAGCCGGTCAAGGCGGCCGTGGAGACCGTGGGCGGAGACGACGACGAGGAAGAGGAAAGCGGCGAGGACTGCAGCCGCCGCCGTTTCGTGGCCTCGCGTCACTATAAGATCCAGGAAGTCATCAAGCGCCGCCAGATCATGCTGATCCAGGTGGTGAAGGAAGAGCGCGGCAACAAGGGCGCCGCGCTGACCACCTACCTGTCGCTGGCCGGCCGTTACTGCGTGCTGATGCCGAACTCGGCGCGCGGCGGCGGGGTGTCGCGCAAGATCACCAGCGCGCAGGATCGCCGCCGCCTGAAGCAGATCCTGGGCGATCTGGAACTGCCGACGAACATGGGCGTCATTCTGCGCACCGCCGGATCGGAGCGTTCGCGCGCCGAGATCAAACGCGACTACGAATACCTGCAGCGCACGTGGAACAACATCCGCGAGATCACGATGCAGAGCCGCGCGCCGGCGCTGATCCATGAAGAAGCCAGCCTGATCAAACGCGCCATCCGCGACATCTACAGCCGCGACCTGGAAGAAGTGTGGGTCGACGGCGAAGAAGGCTACAAGGTCGCCAAGGACTTCATGCGCATGCTGACGCCCAGCCATGCCAAGAAGGTCCAGCGCTACAAGGACGACATTATCCCGCTGTACCACCGCTATCAGGTGGAAACGCAGATGGAATCGATCAACAGCCCGGTGGTGCAGCTGCGCTCGGGCGGCTCGATCGTGTTCGCCCAGACCGAAGCCCTCGTTGCGATCGACGTGAACTCGGGCCGCGCCACGAAGGAGCGGCACATCGAGGAGACGGCGTTCAAGACGAACATGGAAGCGGCCGAGGAAATCGCAAGACAGCTTCGCTTGCGCGATCTCGCCGGCCTGATCGTCATCGACTTCATCGACATGGAAGACAACCGCAACAACCACGCGGTTGAACGCCGGTTGAAGGAAGCCCTCAAAGCCGACCGCGCCCGCATCCAGGTGGGCCGCATCAGCCACTTCGGCCTGCTGGAGCTGTCACGCCAGCGCCTGCGCCCGAGCCTGATCGAAGCCAACTTCCGCCCCTGCGCGCACTGCGCGGGCACCGGCATGATCCGTTCGACGGAATCGGCCGCCGTGCACTCGCTGCGCATGCTGGAGGAAGAAGGCGTGCGCCAGCGTTCGAGCGAAGTGACGATCACCGTGCATCCGGACGTCGCCTTGTACCTGCTCAACTACAAGCGCGAAGCCCTGGCCGGCATCGAAAGCCGCTACGGCATCCGCATCTTCGTGATGGGCGACGCCATGCTCATCCCGCCCAACCTGCGTCTCGACCGCGTGAAGGCGATGCGCGCGCCGGGCGAAGGCCCGGAGGGGCGTGAGCTGCGCGAGGCGCAGACTCCCCGCGCCGAAATCGCGCCGCCGGAGCCGGAAGAGGAAGAAGAGGTCGAGGAAGACGCCGAGGACGAGGCTGAGACATCGTCGTCGGGCGCGCGCGAGGCGCGCGGCCACGGTCCTCAGCGCGGCGAGGGCGAGGGTGAAGACGGCGCACGCCGCCGCAAGCGCCGCCGCCGGCGCCGCGGCCGCGGCGGCGATGACCGCGAGGGCGGTCAACGTCATGAAGGCCAGCGCCAGGAACGGCACGAGCGCCAGGAGCCGCGCGCCGAAGGCGAAGCCGCTGAAGGCGCCGGGGGTGACGAACAACAGAGCTTTGAAGGTCAGGACGGCCGCGCCGAGCCGCAGGGCCGCGACGGTGAAGGCCGCCGCCGCCGCCGTGGGCGCCGCGGCGGACGCCGCCGCCGCCGTGGAAACGGCGAGCCGGGCGGCGAAGCTCCAGGCGAACAGGGCTTCGCGGACACCAGCGACGCCGGTGAAAGCACCTCCGACGCCGTGGCGAGCGAAGCCGGCTCATGGCCCGAGATGCACACGCCGGCGCCCGAGCCGACCAATGCGCCCGCGCATGTGGACGCGGCCGGCGCCGACGGTGCGCCCGAGGTCCGTAACGGGACCGGCGGTTCGCGCTCGTTCTTCCGCGCGATCAAGGAAGGCGTGCTGGGCCGCCGCAACGACGGCGAACCCCAGGCGGAGGCCCGTGCGGTCGAAGCGCCGGAACCGCAGCCCGCGCCGGAGCCGGAGCCGGAAGAGCCGTCGGGTCCGCCGCGCAAGGGCTGGTGGTCGAATAAGACCTAAGACGGAACGACGAGATCACCCTCTCTTATTCCTCCCCCTGAAAGGGGGAGGTTAGGAGGGGGGCGTTGGTTGGTTTCCGCTTCAAACAGAAAACGACCCCTCCCCGGCCCTCCCCTTTCGAGGGTGGGAGAAAATGCGTCATCGGGCTTAATTGGAGGGCGCGCCGGCATTATTTCCCGGTGCGCCATGTTTTCAGGCGGGCGCAGGCTTCTTGCATGTCGGCGGTGGAGCCGGCGAAGGAGAAGCGCACGAAGCGGCGGCCGTGAAAGGGATCGAAATCGATGCCCGGCGTGATGGCGACGCCGGCCTCGTGCAGGAGGCGGCGGCAGAAGTCCATGGAATCGCCGCTCATGTTCGAGATGTCGGCATAGATGTAGAACGCGCCGTCGGCGGGCGCGAATTTGCCGAAGCCCAGTTCGGGCAGATGCTTGAGCAGCACGTCGCGATTGCGGGCGTAGCGCGCGACGTTCGCTTCGAGCTCGTCCTTGCAGTCGAGCGCAAACAAGGCGCCGTACTGCGCGACCGTCGGCGCCGAGATGAACAGGTTCTGCGCGAGGCATTCCATCGGGCGCTTGAGATCCTCGGGGATGACGAGCCACCCCATGCGCCAACCGGTCATGCTGAAGTATTTGGAGAAACTGTTGACGACGATGGCGCTGCCCGAGACGGACGCGGCGACGGTGACTTTCGGGCCGTAGGTGATGCCGTGGTAGATCTCGTCCGAGATCAGGCGAATGCCGTTCTTGTCGCAGAACTGCGCAAGGTCTTTAAAAGCGTCCGCCGGCATGATCGAGCCGGTGGGGTTGGCCGGGCTGGCGAGGATGACCCCGTGCGGCAGCTTCGGCAGCTTCTTCAGGTGATCGACGGTGAGCTGATAGTGGCTGCCGGCGTCGACCGCGATGAGTTCCGGTATAATGCCGAGGCTTTTGAGAATGTGGCGATAGGCCGGATAACCCGGTGACGCCAGCGCGACGCGGTCCCCCGCTTCGAACGCCGTGAGGAACGCGAGCACAAAAGCCGCCGACGAGCCGATGGTGCCGAAGATGCGGTCCTGCGGAATATTCACGGCATATTCATCAGCGTAATAACGCGAGATGCGCGCGGAGAGCGCAGGGATGCCCGCCGCGACCGTATAGCCGAGCGGATCCGTGCCGGCGAGCAGTTCCGCGACGCGCACCGCCGCCTTCTTCGGCATGCCCGTCGACGGCTGGCCGACCTCGAGGTGGATGATGCTGCGCCCGGCGGCTTCGAGCGCGGCGGCGTCGCGCATCACATCCATCACGATAAACGGCGGGACAACGCCGCGCGCGGCAACTTTAAAAGGCATCGTTACGTCCTATGGCATGAGGCTGAAAGCCGCGTCCGGAGCCGGACAGCGCGGCGCGTTCGGATCTTCCGGCTTGTTTGACTTGAGACAGGCCATGAAACCCAGGGCAAGCTGGTCGAGCGTTTTGTCCTGCGGCGAACTTGCCGGGAAAAGATAGCCGCCGTCGTGGGTCATGCTGCCGATCCCGAACGGCCGGCCCATGGTGAGCGCACAGGCCACCGCACCGCCCGCATCGTCGGCGACCGCAAAGCCCGTGGTGCCCGGCTCCAGCGCGATCTCGCCGGGTTTTGCCTCCGGCACGAACCAGGTGGCGGCGCTGCCCGCGAAGAAGCCGGGTTTGCGCAAGCGCGCGAGGGTATCGGCGAGGCGCGGCTGACGCCAGTCGTCGCCCGCGGCGATAAGGCGGCGTTCGGGGGTCATGAACGCGGACAGCGCGACGCTGTCGGCGACCAATGCCCCACCGTAATTTTCCACATCGCGCGCGAGCGCCGGAGAAACCTTGTGGCCGAAACGCGCCATGGTTTCCGCGGAGACGACGAGACTGGACCAGGGCCGATTGCCGAGCTTGGCCTGGAGCGCGAGGAAGCCGCGCGCGAGGCGGGCGCCGCGGAAGTCGAGGCCTTCGAGCGCGCCCTTGGCGTCGCGGGTGATGCAGACCCCGCCGCCGCCGATTCCGACCGAGGCCGGCGAGGTCACGGCCAAGGTGAAGCCAAGCGCCGCGGCGGCATCGGCCGCAGCGCCCTTGGCGAAAAGCACCTCTTTTGCAACCGCGCCGCCTTCATGGTCGAAGGTCACGATCTGCATCTCGGGCCGGGGCGCGGCCGGGGTAAATTCAACGTTTTCCGCACCCTGGAGGCCGCCGAGCTGAAAACGCACGGGCGGCATGTCGCCGCACCCGATGAGACACCCCACAAAGCCTAGAAAAGTCAGCATGATTACGGATTTGTAGCCCCGGCACATGGCTGCAAAATGCCACAATTCGCGGCTATTGGCAGCTCTTGGTCGCAGCGCCTGGGGCTAGGTCCCGCCCGGGCTGGTAGGCTAGGCTGGATCTTAATGAAGCGTGGAAGGTTTTCCCCCTGACGAAGATTGCCCCGTTTTCGCGTCTCCGGCGCCAGGCCGCCGCGCTGGTTGCAGCCGCCCTCGTGGCGAGTTCCGCTCCAGGGACTCCCGCGCGCGCCCAGGAATTCTCCACCGGAACCATTCTGTCCGATACGGAGATCGAAGCGACGCTGCAGGCTTATGCCCGGCCGCTTCTGGCCGCGAGCGGCATGCCGCCGGACCGCGTGAAGATCGGCCTGATGGTGGACGATTCGATCAACGCCTTCGCCACCAACGGCAGCCAGATGTTCTTCAACACCGGCCTGATCCTGAAAGCCGAAAACTCAAATGAAGTGATCGGCGTGATGGCGCACGAACTCGGCCATATCGCCGGCGGACATGTTATTACTGCCGGTGACGGCGCGGCCGCTCCGAACGCGATCTCATTGCTGTCGACCCTGCTCGGCGTCGCGGCCGGCGTCGCGGCGGGCAGTCCGGATCTCGGCATCGCGCTCATGATGGGCGGCCAGCGCGCCGCCATCGGCGAATACCTGGCTTTCAGCCGGGGCGTCGAAAGCCGCGCCGACCAGTTCGCGCTGAACGCCCTGGAGAAAACCAACCAGTCCGCCGAGGGGCTCTATGCCTTCTTCAACCGCCTGGCCGGCGACGAACTCCTGATCACGGACCGCGGCGATCCTTACGTGCGCACGCACCCGATGAGCCGCGAGCGCATGGCGACGATCCGCGCCGCGATCGACCGTTCAGCCACGGACCGGTCGGGGCCTAAGCAAAAACCGGCGGCGCCGGGCGCCGATCCGCAGCTCGGCCGGCCGGGCGACACAATCGCCATCGCCAGCGACGCGACCGGCATCGAGCTTAAATCCGTGGTCGCGGCCGAGCTGGCGCGCATGGGCTTCAAGGTGAAAGACCTCGCCCTCGCGAGCGACGCGGTGAACCATGCGATCGAGACTCACGACGCCAAGGCCGGCATCGTGGTTTACGGCGGCGGCACCGCGAACGTGGCGGCCACTCCGCGTCCCGGCGTGCGTGTCGCCGTGGCGCGCGACGAAACCAGCGCCCGCGCGGCGCGCGAGCAAAACGACGCCAACGTGATGGCGCTGGGCGCGCGCGTCATGCAGCCGGATCAAACGCGCGCGGTGATCAAGGCCTTCCTGGATACGAAGTCCATGCTCGCCACCCCCGGCGACGTTCCGAACCTGGAAGAACAGCACCGGCGCATGGTCGCGAAGCTGTACGCCTTCCTGAAACCGCAGTACGCGACCCTGTCGCGCTACCCCGAGACCGACAAATCGGTGTGGGGCCGTTACGCGCGCGCGATCGCCTATTACCGCCGCGGCCAGTTCGACAAGTCGCTGCCCATCGTCGACGACCTGCTGAAAGACCGGCCGCACGATCCGTACTTCTGGCAGATCAAGGGCGACATGCAGCTGTCGCGTAGCAAGACCGACGAGGCCATCGTCGCTTACCGCGAAGCGCTGAAATACATGCCGAACGCGCCGGAAATCCTGAACGCCAAGGCGCACGCGATGACGGAAAACGGCGACAAGGCCTACGCCGCCGAAACCGAGGAAACCTTGAAGCGCTCGGCCGCCCTCGACCCGGAAAACGCCTATACCTGGGACCTGATGGCGCGCAGTTACGCCTTATCGGGCAACGAGGGCATGAGCGCCTACGCAGCGGCGGAAAAGGCCATGCTGATCGGCCAGTTCGGCGACGTGGCCCGTTACTCGATGCAGGCGGACAAGCTGCTCGAAAAAGGCACGCCGACATGGTATCGCCTTCAGGACATCAAAATCGCCGCGCAAAATCATATGCGCGATATGAAAGAGCGCCGCCGCTAGGGGCGCGAAAGGACAAGGTTCATGACCCGTTTCCTCACCCGCCGGAGCCTGCGCACGCGCGTGAGCGCCATGGCCATAAGCGCCCTGGCGCTGTCCGGCCTCGTGACCGCGCCCGCTTTTGCGCAAAATGCCGCGCTTTCGGACGCGCAGAAGAAAGAAGTGCGCGCGCTGGTGCGCGAGTACATCCTCGCCAATCCGGAAATCATCACCGAAGCGGTGAGCCTGCTTCAGGACAAGGAGGAGAAAGCGAAGGCCTCGAAGGTCGTCGCCGCGATCAACGCGAACAAGGCCGCGCTGTTCACCCCGCCGGAAGCCACCGTGATCGGCAATCCCAAGGGCGACGTCACCGTGGTCGAGTTCTTCGATTACAACTGCGGCTACTGCAAGCAGGTGTATCCGACGGTGATGGAGACCTTGAAGGAAGACGGAAAGATCAAGCTGGTCCTGAAAGAGTTCCCGATCCTTGGACCTGGTTCGGTCGTTGCCTCGCAGGCCGCGCTCGCCGCGCGCAAGCAGAACAAGTACCAGGACTTCCACATGGCGATGCTGAGCCATCGCGGCCAGCTGAACGAAGATTCGATCATGAAGATCGCCGCGGACGTGAAGCTCGATGTGAAGAAACTGCGCGAAGACATGAAGGCGCCGGAGATCACCGAGATTCTCAAGAAAAACCATCAGCTGGCCCAGGACCTCGGCATCGAAGGCACGCCGGCTATCGTCATCGGCGAAACCCTAGTGCCGGGCGCGCTGCAGAAGGACCATCTGAAGGAACTGATCGCGGACGCGCGTAAGAAATAAGCGTTTGTTTTAGGGGATATCGTTCCGTTTCGATGAGCGTTTCGCAGTTCACGGCCAAGGAGCGCTTACGGTTTCGCAAGCTGCTCGAGGTCGCCAATTCCACGACCTACCCGGGAGAACGCGACGCCGCGATGCAGGCGGCAACGCGCCTCGCGGCCGCGCATGGACTTTCCTTGCGCGAAGCGGCGGGCATGGCGGACCACAGGACGGACGCCGAAGCCCCGCGCGAGCATCCGCCCCGCCCGCAAAAGGGCCCCGCCGGATTTCCGGCCGATTTCGGGGCCGCGTCGGCCGAGCAAATGGGCCGCTGGTGGTCGCAGCGCCGCGGCAACGAAGGCACGGAGCAGACCGCGGCCGGCTTTCAGACCGAGGTCGAACGTTATGCGGCCGAAAAGCGCCGCCATGCGGAAGCGATGGCGGACGCCGTCCGCCGCGGCCTCGACGAAGACGAACGTAAAGCGGAAGAAGCAAAGCGGCGGCGCGCGGAAGCCTTGCGCGCGCGCGGCGGTCTCAAGCGTTCGAACAGCGCCTGGCGTCCGCGCCCGGAGTTCATCCGCGTGCTGCTGACGGAAACCAATATGAGCGCAAAAGAGATCGCCGCCGCCGCGGGCGTGACGATCTACGATGTCTTCCGTGAAAAACTGCTGATGCGCCCGAAGGCCGGCGCGGCCTAGCGCTTCAGATCCCGAGCCGCCATGGTCATTTCGTCGGCGGTGCGCAGCACCGTGGCCGACGACGTGTACGCGCGCTGCGTGACGATCAGCTTCGAGAACTGGTCGGCAAGATCGACGTTGGAGTGTTCCAGCGCGCCGATGACGAGTTGGGTGCGTCCCATCTGCGACCCGATGGCCGAGATTTCCATGTCGCCGGCCGCCACCGTGCGCTCGAACAGGTTGCCGCTCTTGGCTTCCAGGTTGTTCTCGGCCGTGAAACGCGCGGTCGCGAGCTGATAGAGGTTGCGCATCTGGCCGTTGGAATAGCTGCCGATCAGCATGCCGGTGTTGTCGAAGTAGGTATTGTTCAGGCGGCCCATGATGTAGCCGTCCTGCTGGATGTTCTGCACCGTGAGCGTGCCGTTGTCGGCGAGCTGGGTGAGCTTCTTCAAATCGACCGTCACGGTCTGATCCCCGGCGGGATCGTGAATGGTGGCTTCGATCTTGCCGTCCGGCGGATCGACGATGCCGCCCTTCCCATCGAACGCGATGGTGGGCGGGAAGAAGTCGACCGGGATTTTCGACGTGTCGACGCCGATCGCTTCCATATCGAGAGTCCAGGAGGAGTCAAGGTTCGCGGTGAAACCGACGCCCAGCGTGCGCGAGGCGCCCGTGGCATCGACGAACGGCAGCCCGACGCTCTGGCGGCCGGTATTGGCGGCGGACAGATTCGCCTGCAACTGGATGTTCGTCGTGGCGCTGGATTCGAAAATGCTGTTGTTGTTGAACATGATCGGCTGCAACGTCGTGATGTCGTTCGCCGGACTGACGACGCCGTTCGCGTCGGCCGCCCACCCGTAGACGTAGCCGCCGGTCGAGGTCTTGAGCAGCACGCCCTGGTCGTTCTGGCCATTGCCGTCGCTGTCGACGCCGAGATCGACGGACTCGCCGAAGAACGCGCCGTCGCGCGTGAACTGATATTCGCCGAGACCTTGGGTGTTCTGATTGGTGATGAAGAAGCCGCGGCCATTGAGCGCGACGTCGAAGGTGCGGTTGGTGGTGGCGATGGCGCCCTGGCGGTCCACCTGGCGGAAGTCGTAGGTGTTGACGCTGAAATAGCTGCGCGAAAGCGGATCGACGTGATTGAGCAGGGTCGCGAAGTGAGACCCCTGGGCCTTGTAGGCCGTGGTGTTCACGTTGGCGATATTGGTCGAGATATTCGACATGTGCTGCGACTGGGCGTTCATCGCCTGCACAGCTGTGTTGAAAATCCCTTGGGTGCCTAAGCTCATCTCGCTCTCCGCTCCGTCGGGCCCGAAACCGCGCGCTTTTCCCAAGCGCACACTTCGAGCGTCGGTTCGGATGTAGCAAGGGCCGTGCCAGCGGCGTGATTGAGGAAATTCAAGGCTTTAGGGGCGCCTCCGGGCCGCGGGAGGCCGTCTCATCCGGCAGAAGCGGCGCAGCGGCGGCAGAAATTGCCGGGCTACCAGAGCAAGGTGGTGGGCTTCGGCATGGCTTTGCGCGCCAGCACGGTGACGAAGCCCTTGATGCAGCGCACGAGGGTCCAGACCATCCACCACAGGAAGATCGCGCCCGAGACGATCAGCACCGGCGGCACGCCCTCGGGCATGAGGAACTCGCCGCCCGCCGGCGTCTCGGCCATCATGGCCGCGAAGTTCACCAGGATGTAGCTCATGCCGATCATGCTGGCGACGATAAGGGTCACCAGGCCGAACCAGAACGTGCGCGCCTGGTAGGAGAAGTGCGACAGCGCGACCGGCCCGGCGTTGGCCATGCCTGTGTGCGCCATGATGACTCCCACAAGGGCCAAGGGCGCGAAGAAAAAACCCAGACCGTAAAGTACGTAGATGACCGTCGGCACCGTCAAGGTCTCCACGGTGACGGTCACATGCGCGGCGGTATCAGTCATAGGGCCCCCTCTCCAACGGAGCGAAGTATAGAGCCTTAGATGAACCCCGCCACCCTGCTTCGCTCTGCGAGCTTCGCAGGGCGGGTTAGATCAAGCCGGCGAGCGGCGATGACGGATCGGCGTACATCTTGCGCGGCATGCGCCCCGCGAGATAGGCGAGCCGGCCGCCTTCGACCGCGAGTTTCATGGCGCGGGCCATCTTGACCGGATCCTTGGCCGCGGCGATGGCGGTGTTCATGAGAACGCCGTCGCAGCCGAGTTCCATGGCGATGGCGGCGTCCGAGGCCGTTCCCACGCCGGCGTCCACCAGCACGGGCACTTTCGCCTGCTCGACGATGATGCGGATGCTGACCGGGTTCTGAATGCCGAGGCCCGAACCGATCGGCGCGGCCAGCGGCATGATGGCGCAGCAGCCGATCTCCTCCAGGCGTTTGCACATGATGGGATCGTCGGTGCAGTAGACCATCACGTCGAACTTGTCCTTGATCAGCGCTTCGGCGGCTTTCAGGGTTTCGACGATGTTGGGATAGAGCGTCTTCTGGTCGCCCAGCACCTCGAGTTTCACGAGGTTCCAGCCGCCGGCTTCGCGAGCGAGACGCAAGGTGCGCACGGCGTCGTCGGCGGTGTAACAGCCGGCCGTGTTGGGCAGATAGGTGTATTTCTTGGGATCCACGAAATCGACCAGCATGGGCTGGGACGGATCGGAGAGATTCACGCGGCGCACGGCGACGGTGACGATCTCGGCGCCCGAGGCCGCGATGGCGCGCGCGGTTTCCGCGAAGTCCTTGTACTTGCCCGTGCCGACAAGAAGGCGCGAGGTGAAGCGCCGGCCGGCGACAACGAAGGAGTCGGTGGCGGGGTCGATGTGGTTCATGGGAAGCCTCGGTTTTTCTTCAACAGCGCTGCATTGGGGTCAGACACCAAAACCGCGCGACATATATGCGTCTCTATCGAGGGCCCCGGCGGTATTGGTGTCTGACCCCAACGCCGCTTTGCGAGCGCTGCTCAGCCGCCGCCGATGAAATGCACGATCTCCATTCGGTCGCCGTCGGCGATCCGGGTGGCGGCAAAGGCGGACTTGGGCACGATCTCGAGATTGCGCTCGACCGCGACCTTCTTGGATTGAATGCCGAGATGCGCGAGCAGCCCTTCGACCGAAAGGCCGTCGGGAATCGCGCGCGCGTCGCCGTTCAAGGTGATGTTCAAGGATACTCCCTCCCTTCGCTGGCATGACCCAGATCAGGTTCAGCGGGTTCCGGACAGATTGCCCAGTCTCAGCCCAAAGAGGTCGGGCACCCCGGTTCGGGCGGAAGATGGGGGACCAGGGCCCCCAAGTCAAGCGTCCAGGGCGGCCCCTAAAGACAGCTAGTCCATTGCAACCATTAAATTTTATCCCGCCTGACCGGTCGCAAGGTTGCCGCAACCAATAGGGTGGTATATCCCTGTCTCGGCTCCGCGACCGCCCGCCCGGGTTCGGTCACTGGGCCAGGGTAGGAAAAACAAGCTTGAGCCGTACCATCGTTGTGCTGAACGGCCCGAACCTCAATTTACTGGGGCAGCGGGAACCGGAGATTTATGGCCGCGGGTCCTTAGAGGACATCAAGGCGGCCACGCTCGCGCGCGCGAAGACCCACGGGCTCGAGGCCAATTTCCGCCAGAGCAACGATGAAGGCGAACTGGTCACGGCGATCCAGGGGGCGCGTACGTCAGCCGCCGGGATCATCATCAACGCCGCCGCTTATACCCATACCTCGGTCGCGATCCTGGATGCGCTGCTCGCCAGCGACCTGCCGGTGATCGAGGTTCATCTGTCCAACATCTACAAACGCGAGGAGTTCCGTCATCACTCCTACGTCAGCCGCGCGGCAACCGGCGTGATTTGCGGGTTCGGCGCGCACGGCTACGAGCTGGCCGTGGATGCGATGGCTAACATTCTCGTTTCAAGGAAGACAAAGTGAAGAAGACCGTACAGAAAGCCGCGAAGGGCGCCGCCAAAAGCGCCGCCAAGAAACAAGCTCCCGCCGCGCCGAAAGCCGCTGCAAAGGCCGCTGAAAGCAAGTCCGCCGGTGGACGCAGCATCGACGGCTCGCTGGTGAAGCAACTGGCGTCGATCCTCGACGAAACGGCGCTGACGGAAATCGAATATGAAGCGGGCGGAGTCCGCGTGCGCGTCGCGCGCAATCACGGCGCCGGCGGTTATGCCGCCGCTCCAGCCGCGTTCGCCGCGCCGGCCCTTGTCGCCGCCGCCCTGCCCGCGCCGGTCGCCGCCGCTCCGGCCGCGCCCGCCGATCCGGCCAGCCACCCGGGCACCGTGAAGTCGCCGATGGTCGGCGTGTGCTACCTCCTTCCGGAACCCGGCGCCGCGCCGTTCGCCAAGGAAGGCGACAGCGTGAGCGAAGGCCAGACCCTGTGCCTGATCGAAGCCATGAAGACGTTCAATCCCGTCAAGGCACCGCGCGCGGGAAAAGTCGTGAAGATCATCGCTGAAAATGGCGCGCCGGTGGAATACGGCGAGCCGATCCTGATCATCGAGTAGCCGCGGAATGTTCGAGAAAATCCTCATCGCGAACCGCGGCGAGATCGCGCTGCGCATTCAACGCGCGGCCCGCGAAATGGGCATCCAGACGGTGGCGGTTCACTCGACCGCCGATTCCGAAGCGATGCATGTGCGCCTGGCCGACGAGTCCGTGTGCATCGGTCCGCCGGCGGCGCGCGAAAGCTACCTGAACAAGGCCGCGATCATCTCCGCCGCCACGATCACGGGCGCCGACGCGATTCACCCCGGCTATGGCTTCCTGTCGGAGAACGCCGAGTTCGCCGAAATGGTGGCCGACCACAACCTCACCTTCATCGGCCCGGCCCCGGTGCATATCCGCACCATGGGCGACAAGGTGCTGGCGAAGAAGACGGCGAAGGAAACCGGCATTCCGGTGGTGCCCGGCTCCGACGGCGCGGTCGCGTCCGAGGACGAAGCGGTGAAGATCGCCGACGACATCGGTTATCCGGTGCTTTTGAAGGCCAGCGCCGGCGGCGGCGGCCGCGGCATGAAAGTGGCGCAGAACCGCGAGCAAGTGCGCGAAGCCTTCCAGGTCGCGTCCGCCGAAGCCAAGGCCGCCTTCGGCAACGGCGAACTCTACATGGAAAAGTACCTGGGCAAACCGCGCCACATCGAAATCCAGGTCCTTGGCGACAAACACGGCAACGTCGTGCACCTGGGCGAGCGCGATTGTTCCTTGCAGCGCCGTCACCAGAAGATCTTCGAGGAAACCCCGTCTCCGGCGCTCAACGCCGGCCAGCGCGAGGAGATCGGCGCCGTGGTCGTGAAGGCCATGAAGAAGCTCGGCTACGATAACGCCGGCACGGTTGAGTTCCTGTACGAAGATGGAAAATTCTATTTCATCGAGATGAACACCCGCCTGCAGGTGGAGCATCCGGTTACAGAAATGGTGACCGGCCTCGACCTCGTGCGTGAACAGATCCGCGTGGCCGCCGGGCTCGAACTCGGCTTCACGCAGAAGGACATCACGTTCGAAGGCTGTTCGATGGAATGCCGCATCAACGCCGAGAACCCGGAAACCTTCGCCCCGTCGCCGGGCAAGATCACCGGTTACCATTCGCCGGGCGGGCGCCGCGTGCGCGTGGACTCGGGCCTGTTCTCCGGCTTCAAAATTCCGCCGCATTACGATAGTCTGATCGCCAAGCTGATCGTGCAGGGCGCGACACGCGAAGAGTGCCTGATGCGCATGCGCCGCGCGCTGCATGAGTACGTGATCGACGGCATCCAGACGACGATCCCGCTGCACATGGCGGTGCTGTCCGAACCGGCGGTCATCAACGGCGAATACGACATCCGCTGGCTGGAGAGCTTCATCGAGCGGCTGAAGACTGAAAAGTGAGGCGCATGCGTCCTCACATTTCGCAAGGGAGTGTGAGGACGGCGTGACCATCACCCCGGAACTTGTGCTCAAGGCTTACGCCTATGGGGTCTTTCCCATGGCGAAGTCGCGCGAGGACACTGAAGTGTTCTGGGTGCAGCCGAAGCTGCGCGGCGTCATCCCTCTCGACCAATTCCATGTCTCCCGATCTTTACGCAAAACCCTGCGCCGCGGGGTTTTCCGCGTGACCGCCAACGCCGATTTCGCCGGCGTGCTCGAAGGCTGCGCCGAAAGCGCCGAAGGGCGCATCGACACTTGGATCAACAATCACATCATGGACCTGTTCATCCAACTGCATGAAGCCGGGCTCGCGCACAGCATCGAAACCTGGCTGGACGACGAGGACGGCACGCCGCATTTGGCAGGCGGGCTGTACGGCCTTGCGATGGGCGCGGCCTTCTTCGGGGAAAGCATGTTCAGCCGGGCAACCGATGCGTCAAAAGTCGCGCTCACGCACCTTGCCGCCATCCTCAAGAAAGGCGGTTTCACCCTGCTCGATACCCAGTTCATCACCGACCATCTGAAGACGTTCGGCGCGATCGAGATTCCGCAGAAGGATTATCTCATTCAATTAAGCGCGGCGCTCGCGCGCCGGGGCGACTTCGGGGCCCCTGTGTCTCAGTCCGACTTGGAAGCCTTGCTGCTTTCGCAGCGGAGCACCCAGATATCGTAGACCGGGTGATCGAGCGCCGAGAGCGCCGGGCTCGAGCCGAACATCCAGCCGCTGAACACCTTTTTCTTCTCGCCTTTTTCGGGCTGATCGAAGATCTCGACGAAGGCCGCGTTCTCGGGCGGCTCTTCGGGCGGATGCGTGAAACACGAACGCGTGACGATCTCGAGGGTGCCGAAGTGGACCGGCGCGTTGATGGCGCCCGACACGGTGTTCACGCGTCCCGTCACCTTATCGAGGTTTCCGAATACCACCGTATCCATCGGGATGTCGGTCGCCTGAGCCGGCGCCGCCACAAGCGCGGCCAGCGCGAGACATCCCAGGGTCTGTGCGAAAGCAATTTTCATGAAGCCCGTCCTGAACAACGTATGAGCGAACTTTTTGTTCATTGTGGGGCAGGCACGGCCGGGGCCGCCGCGCCGCCGCCGTTGCCGCTGTTGGTGGCCAGGAAGATGATCTCGCCCACCAGATCTTCCAGGGATTGGAAGTCGCGGGTCTTGGCGATGGCACCGCCGCCGGCGATACGTTCGGCCGCCTGACCGGGCACGAGGTTGATGTATTTGCCGCCCAAAAGACCGTCGGACACGATCGCCGCCGTGGTGTCGACGGGCAGCTTCACGTCGGACGAAATGGACATGGTGACCTTGGCTTCAAAGGTCTGCGGATCGAGATGCTGGCCGGTGACCGTGCCGACATTGATTCCGCTGATGCGCACATCGCTGCCGCGTTCCAGGCCGCCGACCTTGAGGAAGGTCGCGGTGACGTCGTAGCCGGTAACCGCGCGCAGGTCCGCGGCCGAGTAAGCGAAGACGAGGAACATGGCCGCGATCACGAGCACCACGGCGCCGAGGACGGTTTCGATGGGATTGCGTCTGGTCATGGTGAATTCGGGGCTGGGGATGAAACTTCAACCGGCGGCGCGTTCACGGCCGCTTGCGCGGCCTTGGCGCGCTGCACGATAAGCGCGACGAGGTCTTCCAGGATCACGGCGTCCTGACTGAAGGAAATGCGCGCGCCGTTCTTGAGGTTGCGGTCCGAGCCGCCCGGCCGCAGCTCGACATACTTTTGACCGAACAAGCCGTCGGTCTCGATGACGGCGGCGGTATCGTCGGGAAGATCGAGCGCTTCGTCGAAGCGGAAACTCAAGAGCGCGCGGCCGCGGCTATCGACGCTCATATGCGCGACGGCGCCGATATCAAGGCCGGCCACGCGCACGGGCGTACCGACATGAACACCGTCGACGCGATCAAAATCCGCCAACAAATGGAAAAGGCCGTCGTCCGTGCGCTGCGCGGCGCGATTGGTGAGCGCGACGAGCAAGAGGCCCACCGCGAGCACGACAGCCGCGATAGCGCCGACAAATGTCTCGCGCTGTTCGGCCGTCCGCATCAGATGCGCCACTTGCGAAATTTGTGCACGGCCGATTCTTTATGTTTGCGCGCGATCTGATCGGAAAACCGCTTCACACTTTTCCGGATCACGCGCTTGCACTGACTAGCCTTCGGGAGTCCAAGCCTGGTAATCGCCGCTCGCCTTGGCGCGATGGCCGCCGCGCAGGTCGTGACCGGGCGGATAATAGGCTTCGACGGTCCCGGTGAGATTCGGCTGGTGCGGCTTGATCCACGGACGCGCGGGGGTGGCGAGCGGCGCATCGGTGGTGTGATGCAGCCAGGCGTGCCATTCGGCCGGCACGCGCGAAGCTTCGACTTCGCCGTTGTAGACCACCCAACGTTCTTCGCGGTTTCCGAAACGCTTGCGCTTGGACTTGTAATAAATGTTGCCGTAGGCGTCTTCGCCGACCTTCTCGCCGTACAGCTTGGTATGCAGCCAAGTGCCGATACTCATCGCGTTCCTACTCCATAAATCGAGCGCGTATTGCAGTGTCGCGCGTTACGCGGGCCGCAATATGGCGGTTTTCCCCCGCCGCGACAACCGTTCCGCGGGACTCGCTAAATACTTGATTACTTTAGCGGAATAAGCGTTCCACGGGAAGCGTGCAAGTTGACGGTGCACAACAACCGGGAACCCGGAAATTTGTCCGCGCGTTGCATATCCGGGTTGGATTGGATCCAACACGGAGGTTTTAGATGAGACTCGCATCACTTTTGATTGGGGCGGTATCGGCCGCCGCTCTGGCCGCCTGCGCCGCCAACGAACCGGCGCCGCGCCAAACCGCGCGCATGGAGCCTCGTCCCGCGCCGATAACGTCGCCCACCGCCCGTGAGCTTCCCCCGCGTGAGACGGCCAGGGTGACGCCGGCCTCACGCGCCGCGAACCCGACGCCCGCCCCGGTGGTCGCCGGCGCAATGGCCGGCGAGATGAACATCGCCCGCCTGATCGGGACGGACGTGAAGGATCCGGCCGGTCAGACCATTGGCGAAATCGACAATGTGCTGCTCGATTCTGCCGGCCGCGTGGACAGCGTCATCGTGACCGTCGGCGGCTTCATGGGTCTCGGCGGGCGCGATGTGGAAGTGCGCTGGGCCGATCTGAAGTCGATCGACGCCGGCAATGAGGTGCGGGTCGACATGACGGCGATGCAACTGCGTCAGCGTCCCGAATGGCGTCCAAACGCCTCGGGTTCGACGACGACGGGCGGCGCGGCGCCGGAGAAGAAATAACCCGCGCGATCTCTAAGAAAAGGGCCGGTGCAGCGATGTACCGGCCCTTTTGTTTTGCGGATTACTTTCCACCCCAGGGCATGATGGGCACCGTGGAAATCGCGTTCTTGGGCGAGCCTTCGATCACGCGATCGGAGTAACTGAGATAGACCAGCGTATTGTTGGCCTTGTCGTAGAACCGCACGACGTGCAGTTCCTTGAAGAACAGCGAGCGGTTCTCCTCGAAGACATCGTCCTCGTCCTTCAGCTTTTCGGGCAGCGTGATGGGGCCGACCTGGCGGCAGGCGATGGAAGCGTCCGAGGTGTCCTCGGCGAGACCCAGCTTGCCCTTGATGCCGCCGGTGATGGCGCGGCTGAGGTGGCAGACCACGCCTTGAACGTCGGGGTCTTTGAAGGCCTCGATGCAGATCTTGTCGTTGGCGGCGCCCAGATAGCGGAAGGTAGTCGAGACGCAGCCGACTTCCTCGGCTTGGGAGGCCATGGGCGCGAACGCGAACAGAGCCACGAGCAGGAACGGCGCGAAGCGGATCATCAAAACCTCCAAAGGCGTGTTCTGCAGATGTGTCGCGCGGTGAGCGTCCATTCAAGGCCCTCGTGAAATGGGGCCAAAGTTAAGCCCCGAAAATGGAGTCTGACCCCATTTCTTGTATTCAGTATCCTCGTTATCCACAGGGCGTTCTTTATTGAAGTGCTGGGGGTTAGCACCTACTCTTGTGGGTGTCGCATCGAGGGGGCCCAATATATAGGGTTCAGGGCGGGCGATTCCGAGGACCGCAAAAAAAGCTTGGAATACCAAGCGAGTAGGAGGCTTTCCCAAAAGCCCGTGCGGAGTTTTCGTCGCTTCGGCGGCATTTATTGTTTTGTTTTAGAGGGCGATGCCATGCGGATCACACGGCGTTTCACGAGTGAAGGTCAGTCCCCGTACCAGGGGATCGGGTTCCGGGCTCAAGCAAGCGAGATCCGCAATCCCGACGGCTCGGTGGTGTTCGCCCAGGACGGCCTGCAGGTTCCCGAATCGTGGAGCCAGGTGGCCGTCGACATCCTGGCCCAGAAATATGTGCGCCGCGCCGGCGTGCCGGCGAAGCTGGTGCCCCTCGCTGAAGACGACGTGCCCGATTTCCTGTGGCGCAAGGTCGCCGCGACGGCTGAACTGTCCGAGCTGGCCGAGAAAGATCGCTTCACCGGCGAGACCGACGCGCGCCAGGTGTTCGACCGCCTGGCGGGAACGTGGGCCTACTGGGGCTGGAAAGCCGGCTACTTCGACAGCGACCGCGACGCGCGCGCCTATTACGACGAAATGAGATTTATGCTCGCCACCCAGATGTGCGCGCCGAATTCGCCGCAGTGGTTCAACACCGGCCTGCATTGGGCTTATGGGATCGATGGCGGCTCGCAGGGCCACTACTACGTCGATCACATGACGGGAAAGCTGCTGCCCTCGCAGAGCGCCTATGAGCGCCCGCAGCCGCACGCCTGTTTCATCCAGAGCATTAAGGACGATCTCGTCAACGACGGCGGGATCATGGACCTGTGGGTGCGCGAAGCGCGCCTATTCAAATACGGCTCGGGCACCGGCACCAACTTCTCGAACCTGCGCGGCGAAGGCGAACGTCTTTCCGGCGGCGGCAGGTCCTCGGGCCTCATGAGCTGGCTGCGGATCGGCGACCGCGCCGCGGGCGCGATCAAATCGGGCGGCACCACGCGCCGCGCCGCCAAGATGGTGATCCTCAACGCCGATCATCCGGACATCGAAGCCTTCGTGGACTGGAAAGTGCGCGAGGAGCAGAAGGTCGCCGCGCTGGTGGCGGGCTCGAAGCTCACCGCCAAGCACCTCAACCTGATCCTCAAAGCCTGCCGTTCGTGGGACGGCATCGATTCCACCAAGCGCCTCGACCCGAGCGCCAACAAGCAGCTGCGCAAGGAAATCAAAGCCGCGAAGGCGGCGATGATTCCCGAGGCGATGATCCAGCGCGTGCTTCAACTCGCCGCGCAGGGCGCGGCCAGCCTGGAACTGCCGGTGTTCGACACCGATTGGGATTCGGAAGCCTACGGCACCGTTTCGGGCCAGAACTCCAACAACAGCGTGCGCGTGACCGACGCCTTCCTGAAGGCCGTTGAAGACGACGCCGACTGGGAACTGACCAGCCGCATCACCGGCAAGACCGTGAAGACCATCAAGGCGCGCGCCCTGTGGGAACGCATCGGTGAGGCTGCGTGGCAGTGCGCCGATCCGGGCCTGCAGTACGACACGACCATCAACGACTGGCACACCTGCCCCACGTCGGGCCGCATCAATGCGTCCAATCCGTGCTCCGAGTACATGTTCCTCGACAACACGGCGTGCAATCTCGCCTCGCTGAACCTGATGAGCTTCCGCAAAGCGGACGGCCTATTCGATACGGAAGCCTTCGCGCACGCCGTGCGCCTGTGGACCTTCGCGCTGGAAATCTCGGTGGTGATGGCCCAGTTCCCGTCCAAGGAAATCGCGCAGCTGTCCTACGACTTCCGCACTCTCGGCCTCGGTTACGCCAACCTCGGCGGCCTCCTGATGGCCAACGGCCTGTCATACGACAGCGAAGAAGGCCGCGCGCTGTGCGGCGCGATTAGCGCACTCATGACCGGCGCGTCCTATGCCGCCTCGGCCGAGATCGCTGAAGAACACGGCGCCTTCCCGGCCTATGAAAAGAACGCGGCGGATATGCTGCGCGTGATCCGCAATCACCGCCGCGCCGCTTACGGCGCCCATGACGGCTATGAAGGCCTCGCGATCAAGCCGGTGGCGCTGAACGCCGCCGACTGCCCGGACAGCGCCCTCGTCACCGCCGCCAAGCAGGCCTGGGACCGCGCGCTGGAACTCGGCACCGCGCATGGCTTTAGAAATGCGCAAGTCACGGTGATCGCTCCGACGGGCACCATCGGTCTCGTCATGGACTGCGACACCACCGGCATCGAACCGGACTTCGCCATGGTGAAGTTCAAGAAGCTCGCGGGCGGCGGCTACTTCAAGATCATCAACCGGATCGTCCCGCTGGCTCTGCGTACGCAGGGCTATACGGAACAGCAGATCGGCGAGATCTCGACCTACGCCTTGGGCCGCGCGACGTTGAAGGGCGCGCCGGCGATCAATCCGGCCGCGCTGGCCGACCGCGGCTTCGACGAGAAGGCCTTGGCCGCCGTCGAAACGGCCCTCAAGGACGCGTTCGACATCAAGTTCGTGTTCAACAAGTATGCGCTGGGTGAAGAGTTCTGCATCGCGAAGCTGGGCTTCGACGCCGAACAGCTCGACGATCCCGCCTTCAACATGCTCGAAGCCCTCGGCTTCACCAAGGCGGCCATCGAAGAGGCCAACACCTATGTCTGCGGCGCGATGACCCTGGAGGGCGCTCCGCACCTGAAGCCGGAACACCTCGCGGTGTTCGATTGCGCGAGCTCCTGCGGCCGCAAGGGGACGCGCGCGTTGTCCGCCGACAGCCATATTGGAATGATGGCCGCCGCGCAGCCGTTCATCTCGGGCGCGATCTCCAAGACCATCAACATGCCGAGCAGTGCATCCATCGCCGACTGTAAAGACGCTTACATGAAGTCGTGGAAGCTGGGCCTCAAGGCCAACGCGCTTTACCGCGACGGCTCGAAGCTGTCGCAGCCCTTGGCCGCCCAGGTCTTGAGCGACAGCGACATGGAGGCCGATGACGAGGACACCGTCGCGGCCGTGGCCGCAGCGCCAACAGCCTCGCGCGCCGAAATCGTCGCCGAGCGCATTATTGAACGTGTGATCGAACGCGAACGCCAGCGCCTGCCGGACCGGCGCAAGGGCTACACTCAAAAAGCCGTCGTCGGCGGCCACAAGGTCTATATCCGCACCGGCGAATACGACAACGGCAAGCTGGGCGAAGTGTTCATCGATATGCACAAGGAAGGCGCGGCCTTCCGCAGCTTGATGAACAATTTCGCCATCGCGATCTCCATCGGTCTCCAGTACGGCGTGCCGCTCGAGGAATATGTCGACGCCTTCACCTTCACCCGCTTCGAGCCGGCGGGCGCGGTGCAGGGCAACTCGTCGATCAAGATGGCCACCTCGCTGCTGGACTACGTGTTCCGCGAACTCGCCGTGAGCTATTTGGGCCGCAACGATCTCGCGCATGCCACCGATGCCGACATACAGCCGGACGCCATGGGAGAAGGCAAGAACGCGGACAAACTTCTGCAGATCGCCGAGAAGTCGGTGTCGAAAGCCTTCATTCGCTCGTCGAACCTGTACTTCCTGAAGCCGCAGGGACAGGGCGCGGAAGCCGCCAGTTCGGCCACGGGCCCGATCGCGAATGCATTGTCGAGTTTGAGCGCCCCGGTTGCGGCGCCGAGCGTCGCGATGTCGGGCAGCGCCGCCGCACTGGCGCAAGGCGCTTTCGCGCAGGAAGAGGTGAAAGTGACGCGTGTCACCGAAGTCACCGAATCCCGCCGCAGCGCCATGCATGTGGCCCGCATGAAGGGTTACGAAGGGGACGCCTGCGGCGACTGCGGCAACTTCACGCTGCTGCGCAACGGCACCTGCTTGAAGTGCGACACGTGCGGCACGACCAGCGGGTGCTCATAATGAAATCCTGCCCGCACGTCTTTTTCTTCGGCGTCGCTTCGCTCGCCGTTGGCGTCACCACCATCGGCTGTTCATAAGACATACCGATGCCGGTTCCTCCAGCCCTTGCAGCGCGGCCGCCGGCGGACCCGGTGAAAATCTCCGGCTTCCCGCCGGATGAAGCGCAGATCACCATCGGCGGCTGCTTCGGCGTATTCCTGCGCCGCGCCGTGCCGGGGCATACGGCCTACGGCGTCGCGCGCGGCGCTTGCGTGCCGGCGGTCGCGGCGCTGCGCGGCGAGCTCTATCCCAAGGGCGACACAAGCGTTGATCATTTTGTGGTCGGCGGCGTCGGCAAACGGACCGCATTAGCCCCGATCTCGCGCATCGACGTCATGTACATGCTGCCGCCCAAGCTCGCGGCCACGAAGGCGGGCGACGCGCTTAAAGTCGTCTGGGCCGTGCTCAAGAACCGATTTCCCGGAACGACCCTCGCCGCCGACGCCGTTGTCGTTCCGCAGGACGATGTCGAAATCCGCGTCATGCCCGCGCGCGAGTACGGGCAGGCGTTTCTGATCCCAGGGGGGACCGGGGTGGCGGGCCCGCAGGCCGGCGGTTGGATCATCTCCAATCCCGTCGCCGAGGCCGCCACCTTGAGACTTTCCGACAGTCTGTACGGCGGACGCCCGCGCCTGCTCCTGACCGCGCTCAAAGCCTGGCGCGCCAACGTCGAGGCGACCGTCAGCCCTTTCGCGCTCGAACAGCTGGCGCAGGAGTTCTACGCCGGCGCGCCGCGCCCCTATGAACTGGAGCGCGCCCTGATCGACTTCTGGGCCTGGAGCCGCAAGCGCACACCGTGCGCCGTGAAACCGCCCGGCGGCGCGACCCCGCTGGAGATCGGCGACAGCTGGCACGGCAAGGCCAAGGCCGCCTATTGGCGCGTGACACTGGCCGACCATCACTTAAAGACCGGCAAGCTGATCGACGCCGCCGTGGAATGGCGCCAGGTGCTGGGCCCGGCGTTTCCGGTGCCGGGCGAAACGCCGCTGCGGACGTTGCCGCTGTTCAAGAAGAAGACGGCGTAGCGGCAACGTCGACAGCGCCGAAAAGGGATCAGACACCAATTCGCGCCTCATCGGCGACGAACGCGTAGAGTCTTCAGGCGAATGGGTATCTGACCCCTCTTCGGCTTGAGTTCTACTTCGGCGAGACTTCCAAGAACAACTGCGAGCAATTCGCGTCCTTGCCGCCGCCGATGTCGAGAGTGGCGAGCAAGCTGGCGAGCGGCGTGAGGAGTACGCCCAGCGCCGTAGCAAGGCCGCCTTTGGCGATGACCTTGCTCATGTCGGGGCCGACATGGGGCTGCGCGAAAGTGCCTTTGACGAGGATCGGCGCACGCAAGGTGACCAATGAGATGTCCTTGGGCTTGGGGCGGATTTTCATATCCATGAGTTCGCGGCCCAAATCGACGGCACCCTCGCCCCGGAAGATCGTGTCGGTGGTATCGACCACAAAGGCGTCCGTAGTCATGACGCCCTGTTTGATCTTGAAGTCGGCGACACCACAGCGGATATCGACAGGCTTGTCTTTGCCGATCAGCAGGCCGAGGGATTCGGCGAGGTCGAGGCCGGCGAACTCGACAAAGAGCAAACTGAGCTGACCGCCGCCGGCAATAAGGCCCACGCCGCCGTTGGAGGAGACCGCGAAACGGTGCGCGGAGTTGCCCGTACCGTGGAGTTCAAAGCGCCCGCCAATCGAACCGAAGGTCGTGTTCTCCAACTTCTCGCGGGATTTCCCGATCAGGCGCTTGATCGGATAGGCCTGCACCTGACCGGCGATATCGACACGCACCGGCTGCGCATTGCCGTCAACCCTGATGTCCATGGCGATATGTCCGGGATCGACGCCGAAGCGTAAGGGACTCAAGGTCAACTTCCCGCTTTCAAGGCCGAGTTCGGCGGTGAGCGTGTCGAGCGGAATCCCGGAACTCGTGACCTTGTCGGCCACGAGGCTCACGCGCGCGTTCATGCTCTTCAATTTTTCGAGATCGATGGGCTTATCCGGGATGACGAGTTCCGCCGCGACCACCGGCTGCTGTTGACCCGGCACGGTACGCCGGTCGAGTTCCTTCTTCGCAGCTTCGCGGCGCACTTCGGTGGGGGTTTCAGCCGTGCCCGGCGTGCCGCCGATAAAGCCCGCCATGTCCTTCATATCGAGAGTCGTGGCGTGAAGATTGCCGTCGAGGCGCGGGATTTTCTGCGCGACGTCCCAGGTGAGCGTACCGTCCATGGCGGTGGAGCCGAGCTTCCAAATCAGGTTCTTCGCGATCCACTTTTGGCCCGCGCGGTCGAGATGGCTGGTGAAGGTGTAAGGCGGGCTCGCCGGCAGCGCGATGCCGAACAGGCGGTAGAGATCGGCCGTGTCCTTGCCTTCGATGTTCAAGGCGATGTTGAGCCCGGCGATATTCACCGGGTCCGTCACCGTACCTTTTGCGGTGATGCGCGTCTCGCCGGAGGCGAAGTTCAGGTCGATGGGATACGGCGTTTCGGCGGAGCGCAATGTCAGGATCGAGCCGCCGGTGGCGGCGATGGTGGTGCGCGCACCCTGATAGTTACCAAGGCCCTTCACATGCAAGGCCGGCTCGCGCCCGTCCGCGGGCTCGGATGTGGAGAGATCGAACTGAAGATCGCTCTTGCTCTCGGTATCGCGTACGCGAATACGAACGTCGCGCAGCGTGAGATCACGGATCTCGGGGAACTCGGTAGGGGCCGCGTCCTTGTCCGTCGTACTCCAATTGGTGCGGCCGCCGGCATCGCGCGCATACATGCCCGTCGTTTCGGCCACGACCAGGCGGGGCAGGACAACGTCGCCGAAGACAAGGCGCCAGAAGGCGATGCGCGCTTCGATGAGTTTCGCATCGAGGGCCGGCTGATCCTCTCCCTTGCGGGGCGGCACCTTCACATCGCGGGCCACGAATTCGAGCGGGAAGATATCGACGTCGAGCGCGCCGATGGTCACGGGACGGCCCAGCGCCGCGCTCATGCGGCGTTCAGCGAAGCCCCGGAAATCAGCTAATGCGAGTATGAGCAGCGCAATAGCAACCACGCCGACGGCGCCGAAAGCGATGGGGATAAACAATTGCTGGCGTTGCATACCGAATGCAACGCTTCACGTGCTGGTCGTGTTCCAGCCGTCGCTCCTTGCGGAGCTTCCGCCTTCGCTAAAGCTTCGTTCCGGGTTAGGCCTTCGGGGCCTCGTAGAGGAAGCGGGTGCGGACGGTGCCTTCGATGGCGGCGAGTTCCTTGCGGATGCCCATGCCGACTTCGACCCGGCCCAGCACGTCGGTGACCACGTAGCCGATTTCGCCATCCGTACGCAGGTACTGGCCGGCGATGTTGATCTTCCGGCGCGAGAACACTTCGGAGATCTTGGCCATGACGCCCGGCACGTCGCGGTGGATGTGCATGAAGCGCGTGGTGTCCGACTGCTGCGGCAGCGCGACTTCGACGAAGTTCACCGCGCCGATGGTCGAGCCGTTGTCCGAATACTTCACCAGCTTCTCGGCGACTTCGGCGCCGATGTTGGCTTGCGCTTCTTCCGTCGAACCGCCGATGTGCGGGGTGAGGATGACGTTGCGCATGCCCTGGAGCGGGCTCTTGAACTTCTCATCCGCCCCACTCGGCTCCTTCGGGAACACGTCGAGGGCCGCGCCCGCGATGTGACCGGATTTCAGCGCATCAACGAGGGCTGGGATCTCGACCACGTTGCCGCGCGCGGCGTTGATGAGGAAGGCGCCCTTCTTCATCTTCGCGAGCTTGGCGGCGGTGATCATGTTCTTGGTTTCGGGAGTCTCGGGAACGTGCAGCGAGATGACATCGGCCGTCGCGAGCAGGTTGTCGAACGAACGGCAGGCCTGCGCGTTGCCGATCGCGAGTTTCTCGATGATGTCGTAAAAACGCACCTGCATCCCCATGGCCTCGGCGATCACCGAAAGCTGAGTCCCGATATGGCCGTAACCGACGATGCCGAGCACCTTGCCGCGAATTTCGCGGGCGCCCTTCACCGACTTGTCCCACTCGCCTTCGTGCGCGCCCCAGGAGCGCTGCGGCACGCCGCGGAACAGCATGATGATCTCGGCCAGCACCAGTTCGGCGACCGAGCGCGTATTGGAGTACGGCGCGTTGAAAACGGGGATGCCCATTTTCTTCGCGCACTTGGTGTCGATCTGATTTGTGCCGATGCAGAACGCGCCGACGGTCATGAGCTTTTCAGCGGCGGCGAGCATGTCCTTGGTCAGTTTCGTGCGCGAGCGGATGCCGAGGATGTGGACATCCTTCAGCGCCTTTTTCAGCGCATCGCCGTCGAGAGCTTCATTGACCGTGCGGATCGAACTGTAACCATTGCGCTTGAACAGTTCGACGGCGCTTTTGTGAACGTTCTCGAGCAGAAGGACGTTGATCTTGCTTTTGGGAAGGGAAAGACGTTCCGCCACTTGAATCATCTCCGTCTGGGTCTGGCCTCGCCGGCCGGGACCGTCGTAATGTGGGGCGGGGATTAGCACAAACACCCCCAGGGTCGCGATTGCAAAGTTCGCAGGGCAGGCCGTCCGGCACTGCCCGCGCTTTCGAATCGGGACCATGTGGGGGCAAATCGACCACGGGGACGCCAAGCATGGCCGGAACGATCGAAACACGCTTAAAACAGCTGGGTTTGACCCTGCCGGTGGCGGCGACGCCGGTGGCGAACTACATCCCGTTCGTGAGAACCGGAAACCTGGTCTTCGTGGCGGGCCAAATCCCCCTCCTGAACGGCGCCGTCCATTACCACGGGATCGTGGGGCTGGACGTGACCCTGGAAGAGGCGGTGAACGCGGCCCGGCTGTGCGGCCTGAATCTGCTCGCCCAGGCAAAAGCGGCCTGCGACGGCGATCTGGACCGAATCACCCGCGTGGTGAAATTGACCGGCTTCGTGGCCGCCAACGCCCACTTCACCGATCACCCTAAAGTGATCAACGGCGCGTCCGATCTCATGGTGGAAGTGTTCGGAGACGCAGGCCGTCATGCCCGCGTTGCCGTCGGCGCCCCGTCCCTGCCCCGCGGCGCGCCCGTGGAAGTGGACGCACTTTTCGAGGTCGCGTAAGGCCGTTGCCGGACCGTTTCTCCCTCAAGGTGATTTCCAATATTCACCGCGTCGATGCGGCGGCGTGGGACGCCTGCGCGGGAGCGGGTTCGCCCACACACAATCCCTTCGTCACGCACGCTTTCCTGAGCGCGCTGGAAGAGTCCGGGTCCATCAGCGCGGAGAACGGCTGGGTGCCTCAACATCTCATATTAGAAGAAGACGGCTGTGTGGTGGGCTGCGCGCCGCTGTACCTGAAGACTCATTCCTACGGGGAATACATCTTCGACTGGGGCTGGGCGCAGGCCTATGAGCGCGCGGGCGGGCGTTATTATCCGAAAATCCAATGCGCCGTGCCGTTCACGCCCGCGACCGGCCCGCGCCTTCTGGTCGCTGAAAACACGCCACAGCGTGAGGCGCTTCAGCGCGGTCTCGCTGAGGGCATGATGGAACTCGCGCGTCAACTCAAAGTTTCCTCCGTGCATGTGACCTTCGCGACGGAAGCGGAACATAAGCTGATGGCCGGCGAAGGTTTGATGCCGCGTTTGTCGGAGCAATTTCATTGGAAGAATGAAGGCTACGCAAGCTTCGATGAGTTCCTGGCGGCCTTGTCGTCGCGCAAGCGCAAGACCATCCGGCGCGAGCGTGACGTGGCCAACAGCCGCGTGAAGATTTCCACCCTGACCGGCGACGACATCACCGATCGGCACTGGGACGCCTTCTTCCGCTTCTACAAGAACACGTCTGACCGCAAATGGGGTCAGGCCTATCTCAACCGCGAATTCTTTTCGCTGCTGGGCGAACGGCTGAAAGACGCCGTGGTGCTGGTGATGGGCGAGGAAAACGGCGAGCTGGTTTGCGGCGCGCTGAACCTACGCGGCGGCGACACGCTGTTCGGCCGCAACTGGGGCGCCGCCGTGGACTATCCGATGCTGCACTTCGAGGTCTGCTACTACCGCGCCATGGATTTCGCCATCGCCGAAAAGCTGGCGTGGGTGGAAGCGGGCGCGCAGGGCGAACACAAGATTCAGCGCGGCTATCTGCCGCGCAGCACTTATTCAAATCACTGGATCGCGGATCGTGGATTCCGCAACGCCGTCGCGGACTTCCTGGCGCGCGAGCGCGACGCGGTGACTCAGCAGATGGAAGAGCTGACGGAGCTGGGGCCGTTTAAGAGAGACGGCCTCTCGCTGTCAGAAGAGCCTACTTCTTGATCTCGATGGAATTGCCGTTTTCGTCGACGGCGACGAAGGTATAGCGGCCTTCGGTCACCTTCAGCTGCGTGACCGGTGCGCCGGGCGTGCGGCGGCGGACCCAGCATTCGATATCGACGGCAACGGACGTACGGCCGATGCGTCCGATCCGGGTGTAAATCGTCACCTCATCGCCTTTATTGATAGGCTTGTGGAACTTCATGGCGTCCACCGCCACGGTGACCATGCGCAGGCCGCCGGCGACCTGACCCGCCGCGATCGCGCCCCCGATGTCCATCTGGCCGAGCACCCAGCCCCCGAAAATCTGGCCATAAACATTGGTATCGGCGGGCATGGCGTAGACGCGCAGCGCCAGTTCGCCTTGGGGCTGTTCAGAGCTCATTTCGGGCATGGCCTTCAACTTATTTGGAAAACGCAAGATATTGTGTGTGGGCGCGAAGGCTCATACTTTACCGGCGCGCACCGCCCCTGTCCTCCTTAAGATTTAGAGCTTATGGCCGACCTTTTCTCCTCCAAGCCCCGTCCCGCCAAAGAAAAAGAGAAAGAAAAGGAGCCGCGCGCCTCGGGCGGCGGCTATACGGCGAAGGACATCGAAGTCCTGGAAGGGCTTGAGCCTGTCCGGCGCCGTCCGGGCATGTACATCGGCGGCACCGACGAAAAGGCGATGCACCACCTGATCGCCGAAGTGCTCGACAACGCCATGGACGAAGCCGTGGCCGGTTTCGCCAGCACCATCGAAGTGCACCTGGGCGAGGACAACGAAGTCACGATCCGCGACAACGGCCGCGGCATCCCCATCGATCCTCACCCGAAGTTCCCGAAGAAGTCGGCGCTCGAAGTCATCATGACTACACTGCACTCGGGCGGCAAGTTCTCGGACAAAGTTTACCAGACCTCCGGCGGTCTGCACGGCGTGGGCGCCAGCGTCGTGAACGCGCTGTCGGCGAACCTGACCATCGAAGTCGCGCGCGACAAGACGCTCTACACGCAGACGTTCAGCCGCGGCCACGTCACGTCGAAGCTGACCAAGGGCGGCTCGGTGAACCGCCGCGGCACGACGGTGCGCTTCACGCCGGACATGACGATTTTCGATAAAGGCTCGGAATTCCGGCCCGCCAACGTTTACCGGATGGTGCGTTCGAAGGCGTATCTATTCGAAGGCGTGCGCGTGCGCTGGTCGGTGGAAAAGAGCCTGCTCAAGGGCGACGACAAGACGCCGGCGGAAGAAGAGCTGCACTTCGAGAACGGCCTCGCCGATTACCTTCGGCATGTGCTGAACGGCCGCAAGCGCCTGGTTGAGCCGTTCTTCTCGGGCAAAGCGGAACTGGAAGCCAGCACCAACGATTCCGGCGGGCGCGTCGAATGGGCCGTGTGCTGGCCCGACGACGAGGACGGCTTCCTCAGTTCCTACTGCAATACCATCCCCACCCCTGAGGGCGGCACGCACGAACAAGGCATGAAGAGCGCGATGCTGCGCGCGCTGAAGGGCTATGCGGAGCTGACCAATACAAAAGGCGCCGGCATCGTCACGGGCGAAGACCTGTGGGGCGGCGCCTGCATGATGCTGTCGGTGTTCATCAAGGAACCGCAGTTCCAGGGCCAGACCAAAGAAAAACTGGTGTCGGTATCCGCCTCGCGGCTGGTCGACACGGTGATCAAGGATCATTTCGACCATTGGCTGTCGGGCGACCCCAACTCCGCGAACGCGCTTCTGGAAACCGCCATCGCGCGCGCCAACGACCGCGTGCGCAAGAAGCAGGACCAGGACCTGTCCCGCAAGTCGGCGACCAAGAAACTCCGCCTGCCGGGCAAACTGACCGACTGCACGCGCTCCAACCCCATCGGCACCGAACTCTTCATCGTCGAAGGCGACAGCGCCGGCGGCTCGGCCAAGCAGGCGCGCAGCCGTGAAACACAAGCCGTCCTGCCGCTGCGCGGCAAGATCCTGAACGTGGCGTCGGCCAGCGACGACAAATTACGCGCCAATCAGGAATTGCAGGACCTGATCGAAGCGCTGGGCTGCGGCATCCGCGACCGTTACGACGAAAGCAAGCTGCGCTACGAGAAGATCATCATCATGACGGACGCCGACGTCGACGGCGCGCATATCGCGAGCCTGCTCATGACGTTCTTCTACCGGGAAACGCCGCAGCTGATCGAGAACGGGCACTTGTATCTCGCCCTGCCCCCGCTGTACCGGCTGACGCAGAAGGCCAACATCGCCTATGCCATGAACGACGCGCACAAAGAGCAGCTCATGAAGAGCCACTTCGATGCGCGCGGTAAAGTGGAAGTGAGCCGCTTCAAAGGTCTTGGCGAAATGCCGCCGAGTTTCTTGAAAGAAACCACGATGGACCCGGCGCGCCGCACGCTTCTGAAGGTGATGATCGCGGACGACAGCGAAAAGAGTTCGCAACGCGCCACCGCCAAGCTGGTCGAGCAACTGATGGGCCGCAAACCGGAAGAGCGCTTCAAGTTCATCCAGGAAAACGCCCAGTTCGCGACCGCGGCCCTGGATATCTAAGCGGCCCGCTCCTACGAAGCCGACGACGTCCCGAGGAACACGGCCGGGCGGAACTTCATGTATTCGCGCTCGATGTCGGTAATGTCGCGCCGGAGCATCATGAAATAGGCGCCTTCGAGTTCCGGTTCGCCGCGGATCAGACGCGCCCAGAGGTCGTCGCCCTTCACCCGCAATTCGGGATACCGTAGGGCGTGGATGGACGTGATCCAGACCGACACGCCGCGCGCGACCGAGATGGTGAAGATCGTGTTGCGATGGACCAGTTGCTCGCGGAAAATCTGGAGCTTCCGCTCGTACACATGAAGCGTCTCAAGTGCCTCGGCGTCGATCGCCTTTACGCCCGTGAAATAGTCTTCCGGGAACGGGACGTTGACCTGCTTGGTCGTATCGAGGCTCTTTTTCGCGAGCATCGCGGCGGCGAGTTCGCCGGCGAGGCCCGTCGGCGAATTCGGCAACTCGGCGAAATGATCCTCGATCTGACGCGCGGGCGTGCGCGCACGCATGGCGTCGCGCCGCCGGTTGGCCATATAGCTTTTGAAAAGTGAAAGAACCACGCCGCCGCGCTTTGACTAGAGACCTGTAAGACTAGAGCGCGCGGATAATACCCGAAAAATCGACGTTGCCATTACCGTCTTTCACGAACTTTTCGTAGAACTCGGTGGCGGCCTTGCCGATCGGCGTCGTCATATTGGCGGCGCCGGCGGCATCCTGGCTGAGTTTCAGGTCTTTCAGCATCATCGCCGCCGCGAACCCCGGTTTGTAATCGCGGTTCGCGGGTGACGTCGGCACCGGGCCCGGCACCGGGCAGTAGGAGGTCATGGACCAGCACTGACCCGAGGCCTTCGAGCTGATATCGAACAGGACCTGGGCGTCGAGACCGAGACGCTCGGCGAGCTTGAAGGCTTCGCAGGTGCCGATCATCGAAATGCCGAGCAGCATGTTGTTACAAACCTTGGCGACCTGGCCGTTGCCCGCCGGGCCGGCATGGACGATGACCTTGCCCATGGATTCCAGGAACGGCTTGGCGGCGGCGAAAGACGTCTCGGCTCCGCCCACCATGAAGGTGAGCGTGCCGGCCGCGGCGGCGGCGATGCCGCCGGAGACCGGCGCGTCGACCATGAGGAAGCCCTTGTCTTCCGCCGCCTTGATCACTTCACGCGCCGCCGGCACGTCGATGGTCGAGCAATCGATGAAGACGGCGCCCCTCTTGGCGGCGTCGAAAATACCGCCGCTGAGATAAGTTTGACGCACATGCGCGCCGGCCGGGAGCATGGTGATGACGCAGTCGGCGTCCTTGGCCGCGTCGGCGGCCGTCGCGCCGACCGATGCGCCTGCCGCCTTGGCGGCATCGAGTGCGGGTTGCGAGAGGTCGAACACGCGCACGGTGTGACCGGCCTTGATCTGATTCTGGGCCATAGGCCCGCCCATGTTGCCGAGACCGATGAATGCGACGTTCGCCATGTGAGCTCTCCCAAAAAGTCTAAAGGATGTTCGAAAGATCGAGTTCTTTGCCGGGCAGCGGCGCGAAATAGGCCGCGACATCGGCGTCCGTCACGCCCGCGAGGGTCTCCGGCGACCAGCGCGGCGCATTGTCCTTGTCGATGAGCAGCGCGCGCACACCTTCATAGAAGTCCTTGCCCACCGCGCAGCGGTTGGCAATGCGCCATTCCATCTTCATACAGCCTTCAAAGGACAGGCTCGCGCCTTCGCGGATCTGGCGGAAGGTCACCTTCATCGCCGTCGGCGATTTTGTACGCAGGGTTTTCGCTTGTTCAGCGCCCCATTCGCCGCCCTCGGTTTCGAGCGAGGCAATGATGGCTTCCACCGAGCCGAGATCGAAATGGCGGCCGATGGCCGTACGGTCGGCCGAGATCGGCGCGTTTTTCACGGGCTCGGCAAACGGAGCGATGAGATAAGAAATTTCATCAAGTTCGCTGACGGCGTCACTTGCGAGCTTTGCTTCGAGCTCATCCAGGCGGTCATGCGGAACCAACGCTTCGGCGAGCCCCAGCGCGACACAGTCGGCGCCCTTCAGACGCTTGCCGGTGAGGCCGAGGTACATGCCCGCGGATCCGGCCAGGCGCGGCAGGAAGTAGCCGCCGCCCACGTCGGGGAAAAGGCCGATGCCGGTTTCGGGCATGGCGAACATGGTCTTCTCGGTGGCGACACGGTAGCCGCCGTGCACCGACACACCGACGCCACCGCCCATGACGATACCGTCGACGAGCGCGATGTAGGGCTTGGGGTAGCGCTTGATGAGCGTATTGAGCCGGTATTCCGTGCTCCAGAATTGATAGGGATACGGCAGCCCCGCCTTGCCGTCCTCGTACAGGCGCACGACATCGCCGCCGGCGCAAAAAGCCTTCTCGCCGGCGCCGCGGATGACAATGGCCTTCACCGCGTTGTCCTTCGCCCAAGCTTTCAACTGCGCGATCATCAGCTCGCACATATTGAGGGTCAGGGCGTTGAGCGCCTTCGGCCGATTGAGAAGGATATGGCCGATCGCGCCTTTGCGCGTGAACAGGACTTCGCCGGCGCTCAAATCGCTCATGAGCGGCCGCCGCTCTGCAGGACATAACGCGAAACGATCACGCGCATGATCTCGTTGGTGCCTTCGAGAATCTGGTGCACGCGCGCATCGCGCAGGAAGCGCTCGATGGGGTAGTCCTTCAGGTAGCCGTAGCCGCCGTGCAGTTGCAGGGCGGTGTTGCAGACCTCGAAGCCCACATCGCTGGCGAAGCGTTTGGCCATGGCGCAGTACTTGGTCGCGTCGGGCTCCTTGGCGTCGAGGCGCATGGCCGCGTCATGCACGATCAGGCGCGCGGCGTGCAGATCGGTCGCCATGTCGGCGAGCTTGAACTGCACCGACTGGAAGCCGGCGAGAGTCTGATTGAACTGGGTGCGGGTCTGGACGTAGTCGGTGGCAATCTCGAGCGACGCGCGGGCGGCGCCGAGCGAGCAGGCGCCGATATTGATGCGCCCGCCGTCGAGGCCGACCATGGCGATCTTGAAACCCTCGCCTTCCGCGCCAAGCCGGTTGGTCACCGGGACGCGGCAATCTTCCAGGATCACGGCCGACGTGGGCTGGCTGTTCCAACCCAGTTTCTTTTCCTGGGCGCCGAACGAGAGACCCGGCGTGCCGTTCTCGACCAAAACGCAGCTGATGCCCTTCGAGCCGTCGTCACCCGTGCGCACCATGATCGCGTACACATCGGAACGACCGCCGCCGGAGATGAAGGCTTTCGATCCGTTGAGGATGTAATGATCGCCCTCGCGCACCGCCTTGGTGCGAAGCGAGGCGGCGTCGGAACCCGACGAGGGTTCGGTCAGGCAGTAGCTCGCGAACCACTCCATGGAGCAGAGCTTGGGCAGGAACTTCTTTTTCAAGGGTTCCGCGCCGAAGCGGTCGATCATCGCCGCAACCATGTTGTGGATCGAGATATAGGCGGCGGTGGAGGTGCAGCCGGCGGCAAGTTCCTCGAGGATGATCGCGCTGTCGAGACGGCCCAAACCGGTGCCGTCGTAATCCGGCGAGACATACATGCCGCCGAACCCGAGCGCGGCGGCTTCGCGCAGCTCGTCGGCCGGAAAGTGCTTTTCTTCGTCCCAGCGCCCAGCGTTGGGCGTGAAAACATCGCGCGAGAATTTGCGCGCCGTTTCCTGAAAGGCCAGTTGGTCGTCGCTCAGCCTGAAGTCCATGCGTCCTGCCGGTCAATTTTACGATTGTTCTTCGCGTTGGTCTTGGCGCGATACTTTCCATTGTAACTGCGGTTTTTCAACGGAAATCTGCGCACAAAAACCGGTGAATTCTGCATAAACTATGCATGATCTCTTGCTATAACCAAGTCCATGGATCGCCGCTCGGCCCTCTCGTTCGCACTGCTTCTGGCCCTGCCGCGCGGGGCTTTTGCCGCCGGCGCGACCTCCGTCTCACAGGTGCTGGACCGGGCCGGCGCCCTGCGGCCTCTCAAAACGGTCGTAGTCGCGCAGCGCGGCGCGGTCCTCGCCGAGCGCGGCTTTCGCGGCCACAAGGTGAGTGCGCCGACCAACATCAAGTCCGCCTCCAAATCGATCATCGCCGCGCTGGTCGGGATCGCCATCGACAAAGGCCTGCTGACCGGCGTGGATCAACCCGTCGCTGCGCTGCTCGAAGCCGATCTGCCCGCGAAACCCGATCCGCTGCTGTACAAGATCACCGTCGGCCATCTCCTGTCGATGCAGGCCGGTCTCGCGCGCACATCGGGCGCCAACTACGGCCGCTGGGTGCAGAGCAAGAACTGGGTGCGCACGGCGCTGGCTCAGCCCTTCGACGACGCGCCGGGCGGCGCGATGCTGTACTCGACCGGTTCATCGCATCTGTTGTCGGCTATCCTGACGCGGGTCGGTAAACGCTCGACCTTGGACCTCGCGCGCGCATGGCTGGGCCCACAAGAAGGTTTTGCCATCGGGGACTGGCAGCGCGATCCGCAAGGGATCTACATGGGCGGCAATCAGATGGCGATGAGCGCGCGATCGCTCCTCGCCTTCGGCGAACTCTTCCGCACCCGCGGCAAGGCGAAGAACGGACAGCAACTCATTTCGCCGGCGTGGATCGAAAGCTCCTGGACGCCCCGCACGAACTCGCGGTTCACCGGGGATGGTTATGGCTACGGCTGGTTCGTGCGCGAAATCGGCGGGCACGCGGTGCCTTACGCGTGGGGCTTCGGCGGACAGATGCTGTACATCGCGCCGTCCTTGGATCTCACCGTGGCCATGACGTCGGACGACAGCGCGCCGGCGGGACGTACGGGCCACCGCGAGAATCTGCACGCGCTGATGGCCGAGATCGTAGAGGCCGTTCAAACGTGAACATCCGCCGCGGATCGCCTCGCGGCGGATGTCCCAACATAAAACTTTTAGAGGTGCGCCATCGTCTCGCGGCGGCGCATCCATGCGAGGGCGAACACGCCAAGACCGAGCAGCGCCACCGGCAGCGGTTCCGGCACGGCCGAGGTGTGCACGGAGAAGGTGAAGCTCATGTTGTCGGTGGTCGTGCCGGCCCAACTGAAGAGCGCTTCCGTGGCGTCGAAGCCCGGGGCGTGCAGGATGCCGCGGCCGAACAGGTTCAAGAAGCCCGGCGTCGGGCCGGTGCGGCTGACGATGTTCAGTTCATTGAGATCGAGCGAAACGCCGCTGGACAGCGTGAGGTAACCGGCGATGGGGGTGAAGGCGGTCAGGCTGGGGATATTCTTCAGCGTGCCCATCTGGCCCCAATTGACGATGCCGGCGAGGTCAAACGTATCGGCGGCCGTGACGATGATCGCGCCGCCGTTGGCGATGGAAATCGCGTCCGTGTTGCCGAGGTGCGACCCCGACGGAATATGGAACGCGCCGGAAATGCCGAACGAGGTTTGCTGAATGACCGCCGCCGCCGCCGGCAAGGAGACCGTGACGAGCGCCGCTACGGCGGCCGCCCACGTGAGTAAACGCTTCAATTGAAAAAGCTGACGCAGCATAAATCTTCTCCGAAAGTCCGCGCTGGAATGAACGCGGGTTAAATGCGCCTATTGAAAAGCAAGAAGCATGCCACCCTTGAAAGTCGCGCATTTGCGCAGGTTGAACACGCGGGGCTGTAAAAAACTTCAGAATTGCGGAGGCACAATTGCGCCGCGAGGTGTCGGGACCCTGGACAGCCGGGGGTACCTTTACGCCACGCCGCCGCGTCGTGGTCAGGGTGTTCAATCGTCCCGACGCCGGCGTGACCATCTTCGACTACGACGACAATCTGGTCTGCGAGACCGAAATCATCGCCCGTTTCCTGGACTGCGAACGCGATCTGTCGCTCGGCGAGATTTTTGCCGCACGCTAGTCGGAGTTGGTTGGATTTCGGAGGTCTGCCATCGCTAAAGCTACGGCAGACGGGTCGGCGGGACATTTTCTGAGAATTTGCTCTGCAAATTCTCAGAAAATGGTGGGCGCGACAGGGATCGAACCTGTGACCCCTACCATGTCAAGGTAGTGCTCTACCGCTGAGCTACGCGCCCACTTTTGCGCTCGCCACTGAAGGCCGGTAAGGGTCGGAGGGCGTTGTTTATAGGCAAGTTTTGGGAAGTGCAAGGCCTCGTCCGCACCTTTGGGCGGAAAGGCTGGAATGGGCCCGATGGATGGCCTTACAATCCATGGTTTCCAGCCCTTTACAGCCCCAAGTACCCCCCGTGTCCCCAGCCGAATCCGCGCCTGCGAGCCCCACTGAGGTCCTGGAGCCTCTCCAGCACAGCGTGCCCTTGGTGTTCGCTTCGCCGCACTCGGGCGCATTCTATCCGCCGGCGTTCGTGGCTTCGTCGCCGCTGGACCTCGCCATGCTGCGGCGCTCGGAGGACTGTTACGTCGATCAGCTTTTTTCCGGGGTCCCGGACTTCGGCGCGCCGCTGGTGCGGGCCCTTTATCCGCGCGCATATCTGGACGTGAACCGCGAGCCCTATGAACTCGATCCGGAGATGTTCAACGACGCCCTGCCCGATTTTGCCAACACGACCTCGGTGCGTGTGGGCGCGGGGCTCGGCACCATCCCGCGCATCGTCGCGACACGGCGCGAGATCTATCGCGCCAAACTGAATTTCGAGGAGGCTGAGCGGCGGATCGAGGCGGTTTACCGCCCCTATCACCGCGCCCTGGCCGGCTTGATCGCGCGCGCCCATGCGCGGTTCGGCGTCTGCATCCTGATCGACTGTCATTCCATGCCGTCGACGGGCCTGCCGGTCACGGCGGTCGGCGATCCGCGCACCATCGATATGGTGCTGGGCGATCGTACCGGCCTGTCGTGCGCACCCGTGATCACGGACGCCGTCGAGACTTTCCTGTCGCAGCGCCACTACCGGGTGACACGCAACAATCCTTATGCCGGCGGCTTCACCACGCAGCACTACGGGGATCCCGGGAACGGGACACACGTGCTGCAGTTGGAGATCAACCGAAACCTTTATATGGACGAAGCGACGCTCGAACCTCGTCCCGGGTTCGCGGTGCTCAAGAACGATATCACCGCACTGACGGGACGGCTGGTGGAGATGGCCGGCGAGTACGCCGCCGCGCTGAAACCACAGCGTCTCAGCGCGGAATAATCCTACGCGCGGCAGTTGAAAGACCTTTCTGCGCCCCGCGCGATAAAATATAGTCGTTTCAAATAGGTCGCGGCGGATCCCGGAGTAGATGGCATAGGCATGGTTGAGATCGGCACACTTACGCTTTTCCGGGAGAAATCGGTCGTCCATTCCTTTGGTGAACTGGACGAAGAAGGCCAGCGCGACATTCCCGTCATGACGCTGCGCTCGAACCGCATCACGATTCCGGTAAAGACGAAGATCAGCACGATCATGGCCATCGTGCGCGGCCAGAACATCCCCGGCACCATGCGCATGGCAGCCGTGGTGGTTGAGGAAGTCCGCCGCGACCCGAACATCCTGCAGGACGCCGGCTCGTTCGACTGGGAAAACATGTGGCGCCGCAAGGTGTCGAAGTACGAGCTGGACTACAATCCGGAGAACTGGGTATCGCTGCACATCGGCGGCGAGCAGATCTTCTCCAGCCGCGAGGAGAACGCGGCGATCGAACAGGTCGAAGCGCTGGCCGCCGGCGACGATGTCACCGATGCGATCGTTTCAGAAGCCGCGGCGAACATCATCGGCGCGCTCGAAGATCTCGTGGTCGAACATGACACGCAGACGGCTTTCGTGTTCAGCGCTTTCCCCGCGTACCTCCGCGCCGCCATCCTCGAGCGCCGCGACCGCAAGACCGGGTCTTACGCGATCTCGGCCTACCACCCGTCGCCGCAGCGTCCCGTGCGCCTTTCTCATTTCATCTCATTTTGCGCCGACATGGCCGAGGCGCTGACTCACAAGTCGTTCTTGGACCGGGTGCAGGAACTGATCGCGACCAACGCGATCGGCAACGCGGGCATCACACCGGCGCTGGTGCAGGCGACACGCAACCGCCGCCGCGACCTCACGCAGCAGATCGAGAATTTCGAAGGCGCGAACAAAGTCGTGTACCGGCCGGAGCGGCCGAGTCTTGCTTAGCGCGGAACGCGCGGCGTAACGCCCGCGAAACACGCCCGGGCGAAGGGAACTTTGTCAGCCGCCGGTGTGACCGAAAGTCCTCAACAACAGAAGAAGCAGCAAAAGCGCGACAGCCACAGCCTGTGTGGCGACGCGTAAGCGCATTAATTTATTGGCGTATTTGCGGTTGAATTCTCCGCCCGCGATAAAGGCGACCAGCCCCGTCGCAAGGACGGCAAGCACCGCCACCATTGATATGCCAAGAAGAACCGTAACGACGCTTTCCATAGGGGGTGCTCGGTAAATGCGTGGTGCGAATATGCATTCGCTTCAAGCTTGTAGCGACTTTATCACCGCAGAGTTGCAGGCGAAAACGTTGAAGTAAATAGGCCTCGCGATTATCCTTTTGACCTCGGGGTAGTGAGGATAGAGGACGGGGGATCATCGTGTTAGGTCGCATTCTCGTTGTCGATGACAACGTGATGGTGCGGGAGTCGTATACCGAACTCTTACGCCATCGTGGCTACGACGTGATGCAAGCCGGAGACGGCGAAGAAGCGCTGAAGGTTATCAGAACAAGCTCCATCGATCTTGCCATCATCGACGTCATGATGCCGGTGATGGGCGGACTTGAACTGCGCCAGGTGCTGCAGGACAGAGCGCCGGGCATCGCAACGATTCTGGTCACGGGCCAACCGGACAAAGTCGAAGATCTGGTCGACGACGATCCGGACTTCCAGACGGGCCGCGTCGCTATGCTCTACAAGCCGGTGCATCCGGTGATGCTGTTGGCCGAAGTCGACAAGCGCCTGATGAAGGTCATGGGCATGCGCTAAGACGCATTCCGTCTCCGTGGTTATATGGAGAAACTTTCGCCGCAACCGCACCGGCCCTTCTCGTTTGGGTTCGTGAAAACGAAGCCGCTTTCCATCTTGCTTTCGCGGTAGTCGAGTTCGCTGCCGAGCAGATACATGACCGCCTTGGGGTCGATGAAGACCTTGGCGCCGTTGTGCTCGACCACGTCCTCGAACTTGCGCCGATCCTCGGCATACTCGACGACGTAGGACTTGCCCGAGCACCCCTTGTTGCTGACGCCCACGCGCACGCCCAAGACCGGTTTCGCCGCCTTGGCGACGACCTCGTTGATGCGCTTGGCGGCCGCGTCCGTGATGCGGATCGGCGGCGGCAGGGCGCGCCTGGCTTTCGGTTCGCCGCTGGTGTTTGGGGTCTGTGCTGTGCTCATAACGGACCTAATATAAGAGGCATTCCCGTAATTTCTAGAACATGTCGAGCGCGACTTTAGCGACCTCGGACATGTTAGCCGGCGTCCAGGGCGGATCCCAGGTCAGGACCACGTCCACTTCGCCGATGCCTTCCACGGCCGACACGCGCTCGGCGACTTCCTTGGGCATGGAGCCCGCCACCGGGCAGGCCGGAGCGGTCAGGGTCATCGTGACGACCGCGTCGCCTTTCTCGTCGATCTTGAGATCGTAGATGAGGCCGAGGTCGTAAATGTTCACCGGGATCTCCGGGTCATAGACGGTGCGCAGCGCCTCGACCACGGCTTCCTCGGTCGCGACGGGAAGCGCGGGGTCCTTTGGCGATCCAGCGCGGACAGTCGTGCCTTCCTTGGGCGGATCGCCGCCGCCGAAGTATGGATCGTAGGCGCGCATGTCTTCAGCCGCGGGGGCTTCGTCTTTCGGCGGCTCGGGCTGCTTATGGTCGTGCATCGTCATTTCTCTGTGGTCGTCGTTTGGCCCTTGCCGTCGAGGCACGACATCAGCGCATGCCATGGCAGGGTCGCGCATTTCACCCGCACGGGGAACTGGCGCACGCCGGACAGGGACGCGAGTTTGTCTACACTCTCGGCGGCCTCGGGAATTTTGGCCTTGGCGGCATCGGCATCGATCTTGCCGGTGCAAAGATCGTGCACGGTATCAAACAGCCGGCGGGCGGCCGCGAGGGTCTGGCCGTTCAACGCCTCGGTCATCATGGAGGCCGAGGCGATGGAAATCGCACAGCCTTTGCCTTCGAAGCCGACATCCTGCAGGCGGCCGTCATCGGACACCTGCGCCGTGACCGTCACCCGGTCGCCGCACATGGGGTTGTTGCCTTGGGCCTTGCAGGTGTGCCGCTCGACCAGGCGTGCGTTGCGAGGATGTTTGGCGTGATCGAGGATCACTTCCTGATAGAGCGAGCGCAGATCGTCATTGAGGGGCGCGGCGTTCACAGCAGAACCTCCTGCGCGCGGGTCAGCGCATGCACCAGCACATCGACCTCTTCCATGGTGTTGTAGATGCCGAAGGACGCGCGCGTCGTCGCGCTGACACCGAGGATTTCCATGAGCGGCTGCGCGCAATGGTGACCGGCGCGCACGCAGACGCCATGACGATCGAGGACCGTGGCGAGATCGTGGGGATGCGCGCCGTCCATGACAAAGGACTGCACGGCGGCTTTATGTGGCGCTGTACCGATGAGGCGTACGCCCGGAACCTGCGCCAGGCGCGTCATGGCATAGCGCAGCAACGCGTCTTCATGATCGGCGGCAGCCGCGCGGTCGAGACCGTTCAAATAGTCGATGGCGGCGCCCAGTCCAATCGCCTGGGCGATGGGCGGCGTGCCGGCTTCGAACTTGGCCGGCGCCGGCGCCCAGGTGGTTTTAGCGAAGGTGACGGTATCGATCATGTCGCCGCCGCCCTGATAGGGCGGCATGGCGTCGAGCAGTTCCGCATGCGCCCAAAGGACGCCGATACCCGTCGGTCCATAGAGCTTATGGCCGGAGAAGACATAGAAGTCGCAACCGAGGTCCTGGACGTCGACATGACGGTGAACGATGCCCTGGCAGCCGTCGAGCATGATCTTGGCGCCGGCGGCATGGGCCAGTTCGGCGATCTCGCGCACCGGCAGCACGGTGCCGAGCACGTTGGACACATGGGCGATGGCGACCAGTTTGGTCTTCGGGCCGATGACTTTCGCGAATTCCGCGACGTCGATGCTGCCGTCGGGGTTCACCGGCGCGATGCGCAGGACGCACCCCGTCGCGTCGCGCAGAAGCTGCCATGGGACGATGTTGGAGTGGTGCTCCACAGCCGTGATGACGACCTCATCGCCGGCCTTGATGAACGCGCGCCCATAGGTGGCCGCGACAAGGTTGATGGCTTCCGTCGCGCCCTTGGTGAACACGATTTCGGAGACGCTCTTCGCATTGATGAAGCCGCGTACTTTCTCGCGGGCCGCCTCGTAGTTGGCGGTGGCGGTTTCGCTTAAATAATAGGCGCCGCGGTGCACGTTGGCATATTCGTCGCTGTAGACCTTGGTGACGGCGTCGATGACCTGGCGCGGTTTCTGGGCCGACGCGGCGCTGTCGAGGAACACCAGAGGCTTGCCATGGACGGTGCGCGAGAGGATCGGGAAGTCCGCGCGAACCTTCGCCACGTCGAACGCTGGCACAATTTTCTTGGCCGGATGCGAGGTCATGCGGAGGCCTTTCGCATCAACCAGCCGGAAATCTCGGCCGACAGGACGGCGTGCACGGCCGCGTCGTCGACATTCTCCAGCGCGTCGGCGAGGAAGCCCTGCACCAGGAGAAGGCGCGCCGCCTGCGGATCGATCCCGCGCGCGGCGAGATAAAACAGATGGTCGGGATCCAGCTCGCCGGTGGTGGCGCCGTGGGCGCACTTCACGTCGTCGGCGTAGATCTCGAGTTCCGGTTTGCAATCGATTTGAGGCCCGCGCGACAGGAACAGCGCCTTATGAAGCTGCCGGCCGTCGGTCTTCTGAGCATGACGCGCCACGAGAAGGCGGCCCTGATAGACGCCGCGCGATTCACCGTCGACCACGCCCTTGAACACCTGGCTCGAGGTGCAGTTGGGCATGTCGTGGTTCATGAAGGTCGTGAAATCGTGATGGGCGCGGCCCGTCAGCGCATAGGCGCCGTTGAGGCGCACGGCAGCGCCCTCGCCCACGAAATCCACATTGACCTCCTGGCGCACCAGCGCGCCGCCGAGACCGAGATGGAAGGCGTCGAGCTTCGCGTCCGCCGCCACATCGGCGACCGTGGTGGCAAGGTGAAACGCTTCGCTGTCTTCGCGCACCAGGACATAGCGGCGCAGAACGCCGGCGGTGCCCACGGAGATCGTCGTGACGGGATTGGAGAAATACGGCTGACCCGGAAGACCGTGATGGGTCTCGAGGACCGTGAGTTTGGCGGCCGGCGCCACGGCGATAGCAACACGCGGATGGAACGCGGCAGGCTCCGCGCCGGCGGCGCCGATAGAAACGATATGGACGGGCTTGGCGACCACGCCGCGGGCGGTCATGGTCACACCGCCGCTCATATAGGCGGCGTTCAAGACAGCGAGCGGGGCCTGCACGTCGTGATCGGGCGTCCTGGCGTCCGTCATGGTCAGGCCCGCCTCGGAAACTTTGTCCGACAGGTCCGCACGATAAACGCCGTTCACGAGCACGATCCGGATCGCGCCCGCGAAGCGCGGCACATCGGCCGGTATTTCGCGCACATCAATATCTTCGGCCGATGCGGCCGGAACGAACGGAATCTTGGCGAGGCCGCGCAGCGGGGTGAAACGCCATTCCTCGCGCTTCGGGCCGGGCAGACCTTCAAGCGCGAGCGTCTCGCGCGCTTCACGGCGCGCGGAATCGGCGGCCGGGAGCGCCGCGGCGTAGCGTGCGCCAAAGGGATGAACGAGGAGAGCCGACTGCTTCATGGCTTAAGCCGCGCTGAGATAGCGCGCATACCCTTCCGCTTCGAGTTGCTCGGCCAGTTCCTTACCGCCGCTGGCCACGACCTTGCCGCCCACCAGCACGTGCACGTGATCCGGCACGATGTAGTTCAGAAGGCGCTGATAGTGGGTGATGATGAGGAATGCGCGCTCCGGGCTGCGCAGCGCGTTCACGCCCTCGGAGACGATCTTCAGGGCGTCGATGTCGAGGCCGGAATCGGTTTCATCGAGGATGGCCACGCGCGGCTCGAGCAGGGTCATTTGCAAGACTTCGGCGCGCTTCTTTTCGCCGCCGGAGAAACCGACGTTGAGCGCGCGCTTGATCATATCGTCGGGCATGCCGAGGATCTTCTGCTTCGCCTTCACGAGCTTGAGGAACTCCATGGCGTCGATCTCGGGTTTGCCCTCGGCGCGGCGCTTGGCATTGATGGCGGTCTTGAGGAACGCCGACGTCGTGACGCCCGGGATCTCCACCGGATACTGGAACGCGAGGAATACACCGGCGCGGGCGCGCTCGTCGGCGGCCATCGCCAAAACGTCCTGACCGTCGAGCAGCACCTGGCCTTCGGTCACCTCGTAGCCGTCGCGGCCCGCGATGACGTTGGACAGCGTGCTCTTGCCGGTGCCGTTCGGGCCCATGATGGCGTGCACTTCACCCGCGTTCAGGGCGAGCGAGATCCCGTTCAGGATCTTCTTGCCGCCGACGGAGACATGCAGGTTCTTGATTTCGAGAAGGGCCATTATCCGACACTGCCTTCTAAGCTGATACCGACGAGCTTCTGGGCTTCGACGGCGAATTCCATGGGGAGCGTTTGCAGCACTTCGCGGCAGAAGCCGTTGACGATGAGCGATACCGCCTCTTCTTCCGTCATGCCGCGCTGCTGGCAATAAAAGAGCTGATCCTCGCTGATCTTCGAGGTGGTCGCTTCATGCTCGGTCTGGGCCGTCGGGTTACGGCTTTCGATGTAGGGTACGGTATGCGCGCCGCACTTGTCGCCGATCAGAAGGCTGTCGCACTGCGTATAGTTGCGCGCGCCGTCGGCCTTGGCCCCGATACGCACGAGACCGCGGTAGGTGTTGTCCGCCTTGCCGGCCGAGATGCCCTTGGAGATGATCTTCGAGCGCGTGTTGGCGCCGAGGTGGATCATCTTGGTGCCGGTGTCGGCCTGCTGATGGTTGTTCGTGATCGCGACCGAGTAGAACTCGCCCACCGAATTGTCGCCTTGCAGGATGCAGCTCGGGTACTTCCAGGTGATGGCCGAACCGGTCTCGACCTGGGTCCACATGATCTTCGAGTTCTTGCCGCGGCAGGCCCCGCGCTTTGTCACGAAGTTATAGATGCCGCCCTTGCCTTCGGCGTCGCCCGGGTACCAGTTCTGCACCGTGGAATACTTGATCTCGGCATCATCGAGAGCGATGAGCTCGACCACGGCCGCATGCAGCTGGTTCTCGTCGCGCTGCGGCGCGGTGCAGCCTTCGAGGTAGCTCACGTACGCGCCCTCGTCGGCGATGATGAGGGTGCGCTCGAACTGGCCGGTATTCTTCTCGTTGATGCGGAAGTAGGTCGACAGCTCCATCGGGCAGCGCAGGCCCTTGGGGATGTACACAAACGAGCCGTCGGTGAAGACCGCGGCATTGAGCGCGGCAAAGAAGTTGTCGGTATAGGGCACGACCGAACCGAGATACTTCTTCACAAGCTCCGGGTGCGAATGCACGGCTTCGGAGATCGGCTTGAAGATCACGCCCATCTCTTCGAGCTTTTTCTTGTAAGTGGTCGCGACCGAGACGCTGTCGAACACCGCGTCCACGGCGACGCCGGCCAGCACGGCCTGCTCGGCCAGCGGAATGCCCAGCTTCTTGTAGGTCTCGATCAGCTTGGGATCGACCTCATCCATGCTCGCCAATTTTTGTTTCGGCGCGGCGTAGTAATAAGACGCCTGATAGTCGATCTTCGGATAGGTGAGCTTCGCCCAGGCCGGCTCCTCATCGGCGAGCGTCAGCCAATAACGGTAGGCCTTGAGGCGCGCCTCGAGCATCCAGTCCGGCTCGTTCTTCTTGGCCGAAATGAAGCGGATGATGTCTTCGCTGAGGCCCTTCGGGGCCCTATCCGATTCAATGTCCGTGACGAAACCGTACTTGTACTGCTCGACATCGCGCACGGCGGCGGCGGTTTCCTGTTTGGCGGCCATGGCTTACTCCACCGCGTGCGCGGCCGGCGCGGAGATGCGCGGCGGCAAGCCAAAGGCGTTCATATCGGCAACCATGTCGGCGAGCGTCACCTGGCTGAGCGCCGCGCGCACCGCGGAGTTCACGCGGTTCCAGCGGCCCTGCACCGGGCAGACCGCTTCGATGCTGCACTGTTCGTCGGATGTGTCTGCGCAGGCGGTCAGGGCGATCGGGCCTTCGACGGCCTGGATGACATCGGCCAGGGTAATGTCGGCGGGGACCTTCCCTAAAGAGTAACCGCCCGAGGCCCCGCGCTGGGATTTCACCAAGCCGGCCTTGTTCAGGCTTTTCATCAATTTGGCGACCGTCGGCAGGGGAATCCCGGTGTTTTCCGAAATATGTTGGCTGGATCGCACCACATGGCTGCGGGCGATGGTGATCAGCACAACGGTCGCATAATCAGTTAACTTATTGACTTTAAACATCTTTATGGCCCTCGCAGGCCGCTCGCGTCGAATGTGGGACTAATTCGGTCCTGTTTACCAGGGTGTAATAGGCCCTGGGGTAAGACGATTCAAGCCTTTGAATCGCATACGAGGATTGTGAGCGTGAGCCGCTTGATCCTGATGACCCAGCGGGAGTTCGAGGAGCCCCTGACCGACGCGCTGCGGCGCGCGGCGCCGGGCGTTTCCTTAAGTTTTGCCTGGACCCTGGCCGACCTGGACGCCGAGTTGGCGAACGACCCGGACGGGAGCCGGATCCTGTCGATCGGCTCGAGCGTCATCCTTCCCCGGCGCGTGCTGGCGCGCTTGCGCTCACCCGCCTACAACCTGCACCCGGGCCCGCCCAACTATCCCGGCATCTTCCCGTCGGTGTTTGCCCTGTATGAAGGCGCGCGCGCGTTCGGCGTGACGCTGCACGAAATGGCGCCCACCGTGGACTCCGGGGCGATCTGCGCCGTCGAACATTTCCCGATCGATGCGCGCTGGGACCGCCTCGCCCTCGATACGCATACACTCGTTGTGCTGATGCATGTGCTGGAACGCATGGCGCCGCAGCTGGCCAACGTCCACACACCGCTCGGCTATTCCGGCGACGTCTGGTCGGGACGCTGCCGGACACGAAAGCATTTCGACGCGCTTTGCCATCTGCCGGAAGATTTCACGGCGGTGGAACTTGCGCAGCGCCTGCGCGCGGTCGGCGAAGGCCCGGATCATTGCCTCACCACGACCCGCGACGGTCAGGTCCTGCGTTTGGACACCGGCCGCCGCGGAATGGTGGTGCGTGCGGGACAACCCGTCGCCGCCGAATAGAGCGTTAAAAGCTCGCCCGCAAATAAAGGCGAATATCCCGCCCCGGCATCGGCGCCACGTCCTTCAGGAACGAAGTGTGCGGCCGCGCCGCCGCGTCCGTCAGGTTCTGCGCTTGCAGGACGATCTGAACATCGCGGTCCGCGAAGGGGCTGATGCCGACGCGCGCATTCAGGAACGTGGAACCGTCCGTCGCGGTCTCGAGCGGCGAGATCCGGTTTTGATCCGCGGTGCCCGTCACTTCGATCCGCCCCTCGACAACGGTCCAGCGCATGTCCGCGCCAAGCCGATACCGCAACGGCGGCGTACGGGGCAGCGGCTCGCCCGTGGTGACATTCGTGGCGCGCACCAAATCCAGGCCCGCATCAAAGCTGAGCGCGTAATGTGCGCCGTGGAGAACGCTTAAAGCCACTTCGGACTCCAGCCCCGAAAAGCGCGCCTTGGTCGCCGCGAACGCAAAGACCGGCAGCCCGTCTTCTTCTTCACCGGTCTGTTCAGCGAAGACATAGTTGTCGAACCAGGTGCGGTAGAGACCGAGCGAGCCGGTCAGCGCCCCCGCATTGCGTTTGAAGGTCACTTCGATATTTGTGGCGTGTTCCTGGCCCAGGTCCGGATTGCCGCGCTCGAACTGGTTGGTCGCGAGGTGCGGACCTTCCGAAAACAGTTCCTCGGCGGTCGGCGCGCGCTGAGTCCATGAGGCCGTGGCGCCGATGAGCGTTTCGGCGGCAAATTCGTAAGCCGCACTGCCCGAGAAGGCGCCCGACGTGAACGACCGGCGGGTGTCGTCCTCGAGCAGGATGCTGGTTCCCTCGACGCGCCCGCCGCCTTCGAGTTTGATCGGCCCGATCATGGCGCTCTCGAGCAGGAATCCCGCGAACTGGCGCGTTTTGGAAGCCGGCGTGAAAGCTTCATCGCCGATGGCGGCGAAGTCACGGTTGCGATACTGCACCCCGAAAATGCCGCTGACCGGCCCAAGCGGCGCGTGCATGGCTTCAATGCGGCCTTCCCAACCCTGGTTGGTGAAGGTCGTTCCGATCTCATCGCCCTCGAGCTCTTGATGCCGGTAGTCGCCGTACGCGCCGCGCACGCGAACGGTCGTGACGACCTCGCCGAGATCGCGGAATTCGCCTTTGAGATCGACGCGCGTTTGCTTCATATCGAGGCGCACATCTTCCTCGGCGGGCGAGCCGTAGTTCGAGGCAAACCGCTCGACCGCCGCGCCGACCACGCCGTCCTCGAAGACATAAGAAGCGCCGCCGGTGCCATGGGCCGTGCGGCCATCGGAATTCCTCACGCGCCCTTCAATCCCGTCGGCCTGCGCCTCGGGGCTGGCAAAACCGGGAATCTTGTAGTCGCCGGTCTTGCGCCAGCCGCCGTCGGCATGAAGCATAAGGCCGTCCGTGACGTTCACTTCTGTACCGCCGCTGACGAAGCGCTCCTTTGCGTTGGAACCGTATCCGCCCATCAGATGGCCGTGGTAGCCGTTGGCCGGCACTTCAGATGGAATGCGTCCGTCGATGATATTGACGACGCCGCCGATGGCCGAGCTGCCGTAAAGCAGCGTAGCGGGACCGCGCAGAACCTCGATGCGCTCGGCGCCCGCCGCGTCGCCCGCCGTCTGATGGTCGGGGCTGACGGACGACGCATCGATGGCGCCGATCCCATCAAAGAGAATGCGGATGCGGTCGCCGTCGAACCCGCGGATAATCGGACGGCTGGCATAAGGACCAAAGAAGGTCGACGTCACGCCGGGTTCGCTGGCGAGCGTTTCGCCGATAGAGGGCTTGAGGGCCGCGGCGAGCTCATCGCCGGTCAGGACGCTCGTCCCCTGCACAACGTCAAACCGGTCGCGGGCGAGCGGCGAGGCCGTGATGATGATTTCGTCGATATGAAGCAGGTTGTTGTCCGCGGCCGCGGCGGCGGCATACGCGGAGATTGGAAGCAGACTTGTCGCGGCTGTTATGAACGACACCGCGACGCCAAAATGCTGGCGGCGCATGAAAGAACTCCGTTGCTTTGTAATGAGTTAAAGCGGGCAAAAGCCCGTGCTAACGATCAGACAGCAACGAAGTGAGGCGGCGCGCGTGAACGGAAATGGGTGTCGACGTGCTCGCAGCAAGCTGCATCGGCGACAAAGGCGATGGGCCGGGCCGGACCAAAATCCGGCGGGAGAATGACGAAGGGTTCCGGCGGCGGCGCGGCGCCGGCGACGACATTACAGAGGACGCACTCGTGGGCGGTGGCCGGCGCGTCGGGCGTGATGCGGTGCTCGAACTGGTGGACGGCGAGAGCCAACTGCGCGAGCAGCAGGATCGGCGTCACCCATACGAGGAACCGGTTACGCCATGTCATCCGAGACACCGCGTAAGTTCATCGGCGAGGCCGCGCAAAAGCGCGAAGTAGAGATTGGGACCGTCCTTGAGGGACGCGCCTTCGGGATCAAGGACGCCCGGGCGCGCGCCGGAGCCTTCCACGAGTATCTGTACATGGCGCGGTTCGAACTGCGGCTCCGAAAAAATGCACACGGCCTTGGCCTCACGCAGTCTTTCCTGGATCGCGGCGAGACGCCGCGCGCTCGGCGGCTGATCGGGCGTGACACTGACACTTCCCAGCGCCGCCAGCCGATAGCGCGCCTCAAAATACTGGTAAGCGTCGTGAAACACCAGGAAGGGTTTCGCGCGCACCGGCGCAAGACGGATGTGCAGATCGCGGTCGAGCGCCATGGCGTCCCGCGAGAAAGCTTCGGCATTGGCCCAATATTCCGCCGCGTTCACCGGATCGGCGACCGCGAGCGCGTCCGCCATTGCGTTGGCCATGGCAACAGCGTTGGGCGGCGAAAGCCAGATGTGTCCATCGGGCGCAGCGTCATGAGGCGCTTCGGCCTGTTCCCACACGCCGCCGGCACGGGAGGGCAGAACCTCGAGGCCGGGCGCTTTTATCAAGCTGACGACGCGAGCCTTGCCGGCCAATGCGGCGAGCGGCTTGGCCAAAAATACTTCTAGGGACGGACCGACCCAGAAAACGACTTTGGCTTGGGAGAGAAGCCGCGCTTCGGACGGCTTAAGAGCGTGCGCATGAAGGGAGGCCGCATTGCCGAGCAGAACCTGGGGCGTGCCGACTCCCTTCATGACCGCGGCGGCGATGGTCTGCACCGGGCGCACGGAGGCGACGACGGCGGGGACGTCCGCCGCAGCGGGCGCGGCAGCCAGAAGGGCGGATATAAAGAAAAGAATACGTCTCACGGCAACGCCTTGATCGGACCGGACCGGTTATTTATGTTATGTTATAACATCAACCATCACCGCGCAAATGGCAACCCGCCCCCGCAAGACACCGTCCAAGCCCCGGGCTTTCCCGCATCCGCACCACGACCACAGCCGGTGCGCGGCCGACGCGTTGCGCACGGCCGAGGCGGTTTGCGAAAAACACGGCGCGCGGCTGACCGAAATACGCAGGCGTGTGCTGGACGCCGTATGGGCGAGCCATGCCCCCATCGGTGCCTATGATATCCTCGCGGAACTCAACACCGACGGCGGGAAGATCGCGCCGATGGCGGTCTATCGCGCGCTCGACTTTCTCATGGAGCATGGCCTGGTCCACCGCCTCGCAAGTCTGAACGCCTTCATCGGTTGCGCGCTTGCCAGCGAACGCCACACCGCTCACTTCCTGATCTGCCGGTCGTGCAAGTCCGCCACGGAGATGGACGGCACGGCCGTGACGCGCGCGGTTAAAAAGACGCTCAGTGAACACGGCTTCGTTCCCGAAACCGAAATCGTCGAAATCCAAGGCCTCTGCGCCCACTGTCATAAAGAGAGCACATGAGCGCCACCGCCGACATAACGCCGGCCGTCGCCCTCGTTGGCGCGGTCCTACAGCGCAATGACCGCCACGTGCTCGATCATGTCGATCTGAGGGTGGGGCGCGGCGAGATCGTGACCGTGATCGGTCCCAATGGCGCCGGCAAATCGACGCTGATCCGCGCGGTGCTCGGGCTCGAGAAATTGGACGCGGGCGAAGTCCGGCGTGCGCCGGGGTTAACGGTCGCGTATCTGCCGCAGAGCTACCAACTCGATCCGGCGCTGCCGCTCTCCGTACGCCGGGTGCTGACGCTGACGCATGACCCGTCCGAGGCGCGCATCAAGGCCGTGCTCGATGAGCTCGACATCGGCCAATTGCTCGACGTTTCGGCCTTACGTCTTTCCGGCGGCGAACTGCAACGCGTAATGCTCGCGCGCACCCTGCTGCGGGAACCGGATCTCCTGGTCCTGGATGAACCCACCCAGAACGTGGATGCGGCGGGCGCCCTCGATATCTATCAAATCATCGCTCGCCAACGCGCGCGCACGGGCTGCGCGGTGTTGCTGGTGTCGCACGATCTGCATGTGGTCATGGCGGCGACCGACCGCGTGTATTGCCTCAACGGCCATATCTGCTGTTCCGGAAAGCCCGAGGACGTCGGCCGCGAACGGGCGTTTGTCGAACTGTTCGGCGAGACGGCCGCGAAGACGCTTGCGCCCTACCATCACCATCACGATCACGTGCATGGCCCCGACGGCGCGCCGCATCCGCACCACCACCACCATGACCACACGCATGGTCATCACAACCACACCTGAGGCCCGACGTGCTTGAACCCTTCATGATCCGCGCCATTCTAGCCGGCCTCGGGATCGCAATGGTCGCAGGCCCGCTGGGCTGCTTCGTCGTATGGCGGCGCATGGCCTACTTCGGCGACACTCTTTCACACGCGGGTCTGATGGGGATCGCACTCGGCCTCGTGGCCGGCATCGATCCCATCGTCGGCGTGATCGTCACTTGCGTCGTCATCGGCGGTCTTTTGTTCGCCCTTCAGTTTCAACGGCGTGTTCCGACCGACACGTTGCTGGGCGTGCTGTCCCACAGCGCCTTGGCCGTGGGCCTCATCGCCGTCAGCACCATGCAGAACGTGCGCCTCGATCTGACCGCATACCTGTTTGGCGACATTCTTGCAATCACCGACACCGATCTTGCGTGGATCTACGGCGGCGGTTTCGCCGTGCTCGGCGCCCTCGCCCTTCTCTGGCGCCGCCTCATCGCGCTGACCGTCAGCGAGGACATCTCACGCGCCGAGGGTTTCGCAAGCACGGGCGTGCGTCTCGCATTCACCGTCCTGGTCGCGATCGCGGTGGCCATCGCGATGAAGATCGTCGGGATCCTCTTGGTGACCGCCCTTCTCATCATCCCGCCGGCGGCGGCGCGGCGTATGGCGCGCGGGCCCGAAGCCATGAGCCTCGTCACGATCGCCGTCGGCGCGGGCGCGACCATCGCCGGCATTTCGGCGTCCTATGCCTGGGACGTGCCCTCAGGCGCGGCCATTGTCGCGGCCGCGGCGGCCATCTTCGCGGTCAGCATCGCGGCGGGTGCGGCCTTGCGGATCAGGACTTAAGGTAATTCCCGCCGATTTGGGTCATAATGCCGTTTATGGCCCACGCCCCCACACACACGCCGGTTCCGATGCGCGCGACACATATGCTCGCGGTCGCAAGTCCGGCGCCCGACCTTCTCCAATTCGCGCGCGAAGCCTTATGGGCCGCGCAGGAACGCGACCTGCCGCTCACGCTGGCGGTGCGCGCCATGCCGCGCGTGCATTCGCAGCTCATGGGCCTCGACACCATGGAAGACCTTACCGTCTTCGCCGAGCGCTGGAACATCGCGTTGGTGCCGTGGCAAAGCCAGGAAGACCTGGAGGCGATGATCGGCGGATGGGCGGTGCGCCCGCCGGCGGCGATCATTGTCGGCAACCGCCGCGCCCACGCCTTCTCGCATGGCCTGCCCGGATCGATGATCGCGCGCATCGAACAGGCGGCCCGCGCGCAGCGCATCGAGGTTATGCCCGATCCGAACCACGAAAGCGGCGCAACGACGCGTCTGGGCCTGGCCTGGCGTGTCGACGACCAGCGGCCCTGGTATCACGCCTACATCCTGAGCGCCTTCGCGGTCAGCCTGGTGAGCATCCTGGTCCGCGTCCTCGACGGGGTCGTTCCCGCCGAAGGCCTCGTCATGCTGTTCATGACCTCGGTCGTCTACAGCGCCAGCGCGTACGGCATGGGCGCAGCGACATTCACAACACTGCTGAGCCTCTTCATCTTCAACTACTTCTTCGATCAGCCGCGTTATGAAATCGCGCTGTCCTCCCCGGCGGACGCGCTGACATTCATCCTATTTCTGGTCGTGGGCGCGATCACCAGCAATCTCTCGGGAGGCTTGCGCCGGCAGGCCGGCCGCGCACAGCGCCAGGCCCGCGAGGCCCGCGCGTTTTTCCAACTCACACGCGACATCGCCGTCGCCGGCGACACGCAGGAAATTTTCCGCGCCATCGTTCACCAGTGCAACGACATCTTCGAATGCGAAACCACCCTGCTGACGCCGTTCACCGGCGGCGGGCGCGAAACCTTGGCGCTGGCCTCGCCCCGCGCGCGCGCGGCCGCGCTGCAAGCGGCTTATCCGCCGCACTCAAGCCTGACGCAGGAAGATATCGAGGCGGCGCGCTGGGTGTTCAGTCAGGGCCTGCCCGCGGGCCGCGGAACGTCGATGTGGCCGGAAATGCAGGCCACGTTCCAACCGCTGGAGACCGGCGAAGGCACCGTCGCGGTCCTCGTGCTTCGGAACACGGCGCGCGAGATCGTGCGTTCGGCCGGGTTCCGCCGGGTCATTGGATCCATCTGCCGCCTGACCGCCCTGGCCGTTGAACATTCGCTGCGCAAGCAGGAACTGGAAAACGCGCGCGTGGTTTCCAAGACCGAGGGCCTGCGCTCGGCGCTCCTGTCGGCGATCTCCCACGACTTCGGAACACCGCTCGCGTCCATCATCGGTTCGGCCTCGAGCCTCATCTCCTACGGCCGCAGCTACACCGCCGAAGTGACGACGGAGCTGCTCACGACGATCCTGGAAGAAGCCGAGCGCCTCAACCGCTTCGTGAAAAACGTGCTCCAGATGAATCGTCTGGAAGCCGGGGCGCTGGTACCGCGCCTGCAATGGGCCGATGTGGGCGATTTGATCTCGACCGCGCTCGACGTCGCGCACCGCCGGCTCGCGCAGCACGAAATCTATGCCGATATCGAAGACATGCTGCCTCTGGTGAACGCCGACTTCGTGCTGATGGAGAGCGTGCTGGTAAACCTGCTCGATAACGCGGCCAAATACTCGCCGTGCGAAACGGCGATCCAGATCACCGCGCGCCGCTTAGGAGAAGACGTCGCCATCGACATCGGTGATCAGGGCCGCGGCATTTCCTCGGAGGAATTGGGCGCGATCTTCGACAAGTTCTACCGGGCGCGGCACCGCGACCGTACGGTGCCTGGAACCGGCCTCGGCCTCGCGATCTGCAAGGGCATCATCGAGGCGCACGGCGGCACCATCGAGGCCTTGAGCGAAGGCCTCGGCCATGGGACCACGATCCGGGTTCGCCTGCCGGTGAAGACGCCCGATGTGGCGGTTACGGCCGAGGTATGAGACTTTTAGCGTCATGAGCACGGGCCCCAAAGTTCTGATCGTCGACGATGAGCCGCAAATCCGGCGCTTCCTGCGCGCCAGCTTGCAGGCGCACGACTATCAGGTGATCGAGGCCGAGAACGGGAAAGAAGGCGTGCGCGCGTGCACGGTGCAGAAGCCCGATCTTCTGATCCTGGACCTCGGCTTGCCGGATATGGACGGCCTGGACGTCATCAAGCTGGTGCGCGAGTGGTCGAGCATCCCGATCATCATCCTCTCGCTGCGCTCGGATGACCCCGACAAGATCGAGGCTCTCGACCGAGGCGCCAACGATTACGTCACCAAGCCGTTCAGCATGGGCGAGCTTTTGGCCCGCATGCGCGTGGCCCTGCGGCAGGGCCAAGGAAGCGGCTCGGACTCGGGTCCCGTGGTCACCGCGGGCGAGATCGCGATCGACCTTTCCAAACGCCTGGTCACGGTCGCCGGCACCCCGGTACGGCTTTCGCGCAAGGAGTACGACCTCCTGCGCATCCTCGCCTCGCATCCCGGCAAGGTCATCACCCACCAGCAGCTTCTCCAGGAAGTCTGGGGACAGGCCTATGTCGAGGAGACCCAATATCTTAGGGTTTATATCGGCCAGCTTCGCCAGAAGCTGGAAAAGGAGCCGGCCGCGCCGAAGTACCTAGTTACCGAGCCGGGGGTGGGCTACCGGCTACAGACCGGCTAGACTTGGTGGGAAAGGCAAATTTATTTGCCAAACCAAGGACTTTTTGACCGGCGGTTGTCGTCTTTTCTAATATCACCGCAGGCATAATATTGCCTGAATTGAACGCTATCTGAGATCTCACGAGACGTACGCCCTTCGAGCAAGTCACAGAGAGGCTCACATGAAAACTTCACTCCTCGCACTTACCGCGGCCCTGACCCTCGGCACGGCTTCGGCTTTCGCCGATACGGTCGGCGAAAGCCACCGCTGTGTCCGTCTGAGCGACATCCAGGAATCGCCGGTGATCAACGACAAGACCATCGTGCTCAAGATGCGTTCCAAGGACGACTTCAAGCGCGTCGACATGCGCGGCACCTGTTCGGGCATGAAGTTCAGCGGCATCGGCCACTCGACGCCGACCGACGAACTGTGCACGTCGGACGCCATCACCGTCCTTCAGCCGGTGGGCGCGGCCTGCATGATCGAGAAGATCGTCACGATCGACAAAGCGGAAGCCGACCAGCTGCTCTCGACGCGATAGATTTTCGATCGGTAGCGGTTACTTCTTGGCGGTGACGATATCGTCGAAGCGCGCCGGGGTTTTCTCGACGCGCTCCAAACGCGGATATCTCAAACCGCCGCTATAATCGACCGTCAGGGTGCGGACATCGTCTCCCACCCTGACGATCAACTCCACCTTCTTACCATTCTTGCTGTCCTTCACGGCCGTTTTCATGCGGTCGTTGTCGTAGGCTTTGCCGTTGACCGCGACGATGCGCGCGCCGATGGCCAGACCCATTTTGAACAGCGCGCCGTCCCACACCACGCTTGCAAGCCGTCCGTCGGACTCGACACTCGCCCCCACCGAATAGCTGAGGTCGACGACGCGGCGCTGCGCTTCGAGCGTCTTGAACAGGTCCGTGGGTTCCTCGGTATAGACGAGGCGATAGCCGCCGCGAGAGACCCCATCGAGCGGCGCCCCGGGGCCATGGCCGTCGAGGCGCTGGCGTAGGAACGCGGCCCAGTCGTTGGGCGCGAGTTCATTGAGGAGCGCGACGACGTCGTCAAACGTATAGGTCGCCTGCTTCTCCCATTCACCGTCTTGATGACCGAAGAAGGCGCGCGCGAAGTCGTCGAGCGACCGGCGGCCGTTGGTGCGTTCGCGCAGCACCGTATCGACATCGAGCCACACCAGGAGGCCCTCGGAATAGTAATCCTCGCTGCGCTGCCAGCTCGACCAGGGCTGGGGACGGCGCGCCGACGTGATCGGATCGTTCGTCGTATCCTGCAAAGGCTTCCACGCGCGGCCAATGCGGTGATCGTAAAGCGCCGCGGTCGCGGCCAGCGCATCGAGCGCCTGCTGCTTGGTCCAGAGGCCCGACCGCGCCGCGAGAACATAGCCCCAGTACTGGGTCTGGCCTTCATAGAGCCACAGCAGGGAATCGCGCATCGGCACATTGTAGTTCGGCGTCCACAGATCCGCGGGACGGCGGAACTTGCCGTTCCAGGAATGGCTGTACTCGTGCGCGAGCAGGTCACGGCCGGGAAAGCGCTTATCCCATTCGGTGAAATACTTGGCGCTGGTGCCGTTCTCGCTGGAGCGGTGATGTTCCAAACCGATGCCGCCCATCTTGTCGGACAGCGCCAGCAGGAAATCATAGTGATCGTAGTGGCGGGCGCCGAACAGGAGATCGGCCTGTTTCACGAGGTTGCGGTGCGCGGCTATATATTCCGGCTTCGCCTCGAGCTGCTCGGCTTCATCGGCCATGATGTTGAGGGTGACACGCGAGCGGCCTTTGGGATCGAGATCGATGCGGCTGAAGTGGCGGCCGGCGAAGATCGGAGAATCGACCAGCACCTCCAGCGATACCGGCTTGAAGGTCGTTTCGCTTCCGCCGGCGGAGGCCGTTTCGAGCGCCGTGCCCATCTGCCAACCGTCGGGGAGTTTGACGCTCGCTTCGACGGGAATGCGGCGCGCGTAATAGCCGGCCGGATACAAAACCACCGTGTTCCATTGCAGGTTCAGCATTTCCGGCGTGACCACGATGCGGCCCTGGTCGCCGGCCGTGGGCGAAAGATATTGGTATTCGAGATCGACCGATGTCGCGCCGGCGGGCACGTCGATGTGGAACGCATAGACTTCCACCGGGTCGCGGCGCCACTCGACGCGCTGTCCGCCGGCCTTCACGATCAAACCGGCGAGTTTATCGATCGGCCCGCGCGGGGCGTGATTCGCCGGGAGCCACTGGGGAAACAAGAGGGTCATCGGCCCCGGAGAGGCGGGAATGGACGCGCGGATCTTGAAGATGCGCTGCTCCGTATTGGTCGCATCGACATGCAGCTTGATCGTGCCGGGATAGGCTTCATCGCGCGACGCCGGCAGAGATACGCCCTGGCTGAAGTCGGCGGCGGATACGGGCGCCGTGATCGCGATGACAACGGCCAGCGCCGACAACACTGTTTTGAAATTCACCTGTCGTTCCCCCACAACGGCCGATGGGCCCGAGCTTAACAGCCCAAACCGGCGGGAGAAGAAAAGAAAAAGCCCCGCAAACGAGGTGATTCGTTGCGGGGCTCGAGTTACCACCGTGCGGCGTGATGGGGGATGGGAGATACCGCTCCGATGGATCCTTAAAACGGGTTACAAAACTTTAGGCCGTCGCCAGCATCGCTTCGTCGATGCCCATGGCGGCGCGCAGGTGAGCGCGGCCGCGGCACAGGCGGGACTTCACGGTACCGACAGGTTCATTCATCGCCCGCGCGACGTCGTGCTGGCTGCCTTCGTGAACGCCGAGCACGATGATCGCCTGACGTTCATTGGGGGACAGACGGCGCAAGGCGTGCATGGTCTGCTTCAAGAACACGCTGTTGACCTGGCCTGGGACCTGAACGCGCAAGTTTCCATCGTCGGCCATCGTCACATAGCGGCGGTCGAGTGTCTCGCGGCGCTTCTGGCTGATGAAAACGTTGCGCATCAGCGTGAACAGCCACGACTTGAGGCTGGTGCCCTGCTGAAACAGATCCTGTTTACGCAAAGCCCGCTCGACGCAGTCCTGCACCAGATCATGAGAATCGTCTTCATTGCGCGTCAGGACTCGTGCGAAGCGCGCGAGGTCCGGAAGCAAGGTCTGCAGTTCGGTCTGAAACGCGGTCATCTTTGAAACTCCCTATCGTTTCCCCAGGACCCCGTTCTGGAATCCGTCCGTCACAACTGAGGAGGAAGATGGAGGTTCAGCCCGTAAAATCGCGATATGGAAAAAGCCCCGCGTGCATAAAGGGAGTATCAGGACCCGCGGGGCGTGTTTTGAGGCGCCGCGGCATGCCGCACGCGCCGCGCGGCGGGCGTCGAAGCATCAAACCGCTGATAATGATGGCATTTTCGGCTGCGGGGCAGACGTTTCCGCGCCCTTAAAGCCGCGGTGGCGCGGGACGCCGGTGCATAAAGGAAATATAAAAATTGGTCTTTAGCGGCGCGGAACGCGGGGAGCCCCAAGGGCGAGGCCGCCCAGGCCAACCACCGCGAAAAGAAGGGCGGCGCCATCGAGGCCGACGCGCAGCAGCGCGCTGGCATCCGGCTTGCCGCTATAGAGGTCGAGCAAGACCGCGCACACGACCGCAAGGTAGGCGAGGTATTTGAATTGCAGCATCGAAGGCCCCACTCCACACATCCAGGCCAGCAACGCATGAAGTTCAAGGGCGGTTGCCGCCCGCGCCTAGGCCGCGGCGGCCTTGGCCTCGTCCCGATCTTTCTCAGGCGCAGGTAGAGACTTCGCCGGCGCAGGCCCCAATAGCTTGGGGTCTTGAGAGACCACGCTGAGGGGGAAACGCAGCAGAACCTTAAGGCCGGGCACGTTGTCCTCGAGCTTCAGTTCGAGGCCATGCGACTTGGCGACGGCCGCCACCAACGCAAGACCGAGACCGCTGCCGGGCGATGTGCGGCTCTGCTCCAGCCGGAACAGCCGCTCCAAAACCTTGTCTTTATATTCATCGGGAATACCCGGTCCGGTATCGCAGACAATAACGGCCGGCTGGCCTTTCTGGCGCGTCAGGACGACCGTCACCGCGCCGTTGTCCGTATACTTAATGGCGTTGTCGATCAGGTTCGCGAACGCCTGTGCCAGCAAATTGGGATCGCCCTTCACGAACAAACCCTGCTCAAAGCGCGTGATGAACCCGAGCCCCTTTTCTTCGGCCAGCGGTCCATAGAGGTCGGCGACTTCCTCGGCCAGGGTATGAAGATCGATATCGACAAAGTTGCGCTGCGTTCCGGCCTCGGCGCGCGCGACCCGCAAAAGCGCCGCGAACGTCGCGAGCAGGCTGTCGGCGTCTTCAAGCGCGCCTTCGATGGCGCTGCGTTGGGCGGGATCGTCGACGTGACGCAGGGAATTTTCAAGGCGGCTGCGCAGGCGGGTCAAAGGCGTGCGCAAGTCATGCGCGACGCTTTCCGAAACCTGCTGCATCCCGCGCATGAGGCGCTCAATCTGATCGAGCATCGAGTTGATACTGACGGACAGCCGGCTCAATTCGTCATTGCGCCGGCTGACCGGCACGCGCTTGCTCAAGTCCCCGGACATGATGCTGCGGCAGGTGCGCGTGATGGATTCGACGCGGCCCATGATTGTGCGGCTGAAGATAAAGCCGCCCAGCAGTCCGAGGGCGACGGTGATGGCCAGGCCGACATTCAGAGAATCGCGCAAGCGCTCACGGAAAACGCGCGCGGCGCGCACATCGCGCCCCACCAGCAGCCTCACGCCGCTTTCAGGGTCCATGAGTTGAAGCGCGCGCACGTCGGCGGTTGCCGGCGTAGCGCCGCGGTTGTCGCTGGTCGAGAAGTTGATCCAAACGTCGTCTGTCACACCGCGCTGCGGCCAAACGCGCATGTTGCCGGCGAGCGGGGCGCCGGCGCGGTCGACCAAAAGATAGACGCCGTCACGGTTTGTATTGGGATCGGCGCGGCGATTGACCGCCATGATGAGGCCCTGCACACCGGCGCGCGCGAGGCTTTCCTGGAACGTCACGACCTCGGCTTCGATGGCCGCTTCCATCTGCTGCTCGGCGAAACCCGCCGTCGCCCAAAACACGAAGTAGAAGAGACCGCCGACGGAGAGGCCGAAGATCAGCGTGTAGACGACCGCAAGCCGGAAGGTGAAGGACGAGAAGATGCGGGCGACGCGCTGCATGGCGCGGCTCAGGCCGCCGGTTCGAGCTTATAGCCGGCGCCGCGAACCGTATGCAGGATCGGTTTGTCGAAGGGTTTGTCGATCTTCTGGCGCAAACGGCTGATGTGGACGTCGATCACGTTTGTCTGCGGATCGAAGTGATACTCCCATACGTTCTCGAGCAGCATCGTACGGGTCACGACTTGTCCTGCATGACGCATGAGATACTCAAGAAGGCGGAACTCGCGCGGATGCAGATACACGCGCTTGCCCTGACGAATGACCTTCCGGGCGAGCAAATCCATTTCGAGATCGCCGACTTTCAACTGCGTGTTTTCCGGCGGCGTCCCGGTACGGCGCAGGAGCGCTTCGAGCCGCGCGAGCAATTCGGAGAAGGCAAAAGGCTTGGCGAGATAATCGTCGCCGCCCGCCTTCAAACCGGCGACGCGATCCTCGACTTCGCCAAGCGCGCTGAGAAATAAAACCGGTGTCGCGATATTCGATTTGCGAACGGACTCGACGATCGAGAGGCCGTCCGGGCCCGGCAGCATACGATCGACGACCATCACGTCGTAGGGTTCCGAAAGCGCGAGAAAAAGTCCCTCGCGCCCATCGGCCGCGTGATCGACGATGTAGCCGCTTTCGCGCAAACCCTTGGTGAGAAACTCCGCAGCTTCGCGGTCGTCCTCGATCACTAGAACCCGCATCGGTCCATCCGTACGCTTGGCGCGGTTGTCGCTGGCGGCAAGCTCGCTCTCCGGCTGTGACAGTCCAATCATGAGTATATCGTGAACCTGTTGAAATCTCGTGGAAAAAAGTTGGGCGTCGGCCCAGCTCCACAAGGCCGGGCGGTTCTTTCCATTTTAGGTACGGGGCGGGCGGAGACCGCGTTACAAGGCTGTCACTGCGGCGGCGCTTCGCCTTAATTTAGCCGGTCTTTTTGGGCATAAAATATCGAAGGTGGGGCTGGCTTCCAGACGTCCATGATAAGGATCGGAAGGACAGCACTCATAGGTGTCCACGTTATACGCGTGAGGAAAATCATGTACGCCTCTTCTGTCTTCGGAAAATTTCTGCGCGGCGCCGCGGCGGCGGCGGTGATCGGCGCCGGTGTTGCCCTCCTGCCCGCCGCGGCCAGTGCGCGCGACAGCTTCTCGTTCTCGACCGGCTTCAATAGCTGGGGCGGCAGCAGCGTCGGGATCGGCTACAGCACGGGCGGCGGCCATTGGGGCCGCGGCGGCTGGGGCCATCGCGGCGGATGGCGCGGCGGCGATCGCCTGTCGCTCGGTTTCACTTACGTTGCGCCGCCGTATTACTACGGCCCGCGCCCTTACGCTTATCCGGCTTATCCGTATCCGACGCGTCCGGCCTATGCCTATCCGAGCTATTACCCCGCCGGCGGGGTTGTCGTGTTCTCGCCGTACGTTCGCGACCGCCTGAGCGCCCGCGCGCGCGGCGTCTACTACGGCGCTTATCGCGACGCGCTCGATGCGCCGATCGGTGAACCGATCGATTGGAACGACGGCCGTGTTCGCGGCGAGGTTACGACCACGCGCGACGGCTGGGCCGGCGACCGCTACTGCCGCGAATTCCGCCAAAACATCGTGATCGACGGCCGGAACGAGGAAGCTTATGGCACTGCCTGCCGGAACGATGCCGACACGGATTGGGAAATCGTCCCGAACTAGGCTTTCCGATCGTACCCCGAAGCGGTCCGATTCCGCGTCGGGCGCCGATTAGCCCATTAAACTTCCGCAGCGCCCCCTTTATAGTGCCCTCACGCACATGGGAGCGTACGGCGTGGGGAAACTTCAGGTCCGATTGACGATCGTGCTGGCGGCGGCCGCATCCGTTGCGGGTTGCGGGATCTTGCCGCATGTGGCGCGTCAAACGACCGCAGCGGCGATCTCACCCATTGCAACGACCGCCCGGGTCGTTTCCCAAGATCTCAAGGTCGTCAGCCAAAACATGGCCGCGAGTTCGGCAGCGTCGGCGCAGACCGCCCGGCAAGTCTCACTCGCGGCCGCACGAACGCGCGCCGCCTCGCAAGCCGTGCGGCAGCGCCGCGCGCAAAATGCGCGCATCGCCAAGCAAAACGCAGACCTTGTAAAGAAAGCCAAGGCCGAGGGGGCGCCGTCGGAGACGCTGGACATATTGCCGACTGCCGTTCTCGCGCAGCTTACGAAAGATCAGGCGGCATTGCAGCACGCGGCGCAAGCCGAGGCCTTCACGGCGCCGGTCGGCGAAACCATCTTTTGGGAAGACGGCGGCCGGACGGGAAGCGCGATGGCCGAGACTGAAAACGCGATGGGCGGCTTCCTCTGCCGCATGTTCGTTCAAACGATCAAAATCACTGAAAGCGAGGAACGGGCAAGCACGCTCGCGTGCAAAAATCCCGACGGGATTTGGCAAGCGTCGCTCAATCGCTCGGAATTCCAGCCGTGACCGGTTTCGGACCTGAAGGCACCGGCAAAGGCGGACAAAGAAGCATCGCAAGCGGCGCCGGCGCCTGTTAAAACGGACGCCGCCCCCACTTAAAACCGACATACAATGCTGCTTGCCCTTCTCTCGCCGGCCAAACGGCTGGACTTCGCGCCGCCGCCGGACTTTGCCAAACCGACCCAACCGGGCCTGCTCAAGGACACCGCGATCCTGGCCGCGTGCGGCAAGACTCTCACGCGGGCCGATCTTCGCCGGCTCATGGATATCAGTCCTAAATTGGCCGAGCTGAATTTCGAACGCTTTCAAAGCTTCGATCCGAAGAACAAGGCCGGGACCAAGCCCGCGATCTTCGCGTTCGCCGGCGACGTCTATATGGGCTTCGACGCCAAGACACTGAGCGCCGCCGACATGGCGTTCGCACAAGACCATGTGGCGATTTTGTCGGGGCTCTACGGCGTACTGCGCCCGCTCGATGCGATCCAGCCTTATCGCCTCGAGATGGGGACACGTTTGAAAAACGAGCGCGGCGCGGACCTGTACGCCTTCTGGAATGAAAGCGTCGCGGCCTACCTCAATCGCCTGACAGCGCCGATGAAGGCCCCCACCTTCGTCAATCTTGCTTCGGACGAATACTGGTCGGCGGTGGATGAAAGCGCGCTTGCCGCGCCCATCGTCCAGCCCGTTTTCAAAGAGATAAAAAACGGGAAGGCGCAGATCGTGAGTTTCATGGCCAAGAAAGCGCGCGGCCTCATGGCGCGCTACATCGTGCAGCATCGCCTGACAAAGCCCGAGGAGCTCAAGCGCTTCGACACGGCCGGCTACGCCTTCGACGCCAAGGCCTCGCACGGCGCGCAGTGGGTCTTCAGCCGGAACGCGAAGTAGCGATGCTGCCCCAGGATGAACTTCATCGCCATCTCGGCATCCTGCGCCGCCGGGACAAACGTTTGTCCGGCGCCATCAAGCTCGCGGGACTTCCCCAGGCGCGCGGCATGGAACCGGGCTTCGCGACGCTCATCCACATCATCGTCGATCAACAGGTCTCCACCGCCGCCGGCGCCGCGATTTGGGCGAAGCTGAAGAAGGCCGCGGGCGGACGCGTGACGCCGCGGAGCGTCCTCGCGCTCGGGGAGGAGGGCCTGCGCGCCAACGGCATGAGCGGGCCGAAAACCCGCTATGCGCTCGGCCTCGCGGAGGCGGCGGCCGGAGGAAAGCTGAATTTCCGCGCCCTCGCCCGCGCGCCCGACGCAGAGGTGCGCGCGACGTTGACCGCGTTCAAAGGCATCGGCGACTGGACCGCCGACATTTATCTTCTGTTCGGCATGGGCCGCCCCGACATTTGGCCGGTCGGCGACCTCGCAATCCAGCACGCCGTCCGCATGCTCCACGGCCTTGAGGGCCGTCCGGCGCCGGATGTCTGCGAAACTCTCGGCGCGCCCTGGCGGCCCTATCGGTCGAGCGTGGCCATCTTCCTGTGGCACTACTTCGCGCACATGCGCCGTATTTCGGCCCAGCCGAAGCCGTAAACGGCTGAAATAGCAGAGAAAACAGACCTTGCGTTTGGAGGACCGGGCTCTATCCTCGCCACCCGCCAGTCATCTGGCCCACACAATTTCATAAGTCTCTCTGGGGGATAGTTCGTCGTGTCCGAGAACGCTCAAGACAATACCGCCGCAGCGCCGCCGCCGGGCGCCGTGCCGCTTTTCTACACCGAGCCGATGCCGGTCGCGGCCTCGCTGCAGCCGGATTGGAAAATCCGTCCGGAACACGACTTCACGTTCGCCGCGCGCGCCAACACCGTGCCGCTGACGGCGCCGGAATTCATGATGGCCGCCCGCCATTTTCCGATCATTTTCCTGGGCGACGTGGTTCCGACGGCTGTTCTGGGCTTCCAGCCTAACACCAACCTGTTCGTCGATCGCGACGGTCACTGGGAACGCGGCGCTTACGTGCCCGCCTACATCCGCCGCTATCCGTTCATCCTGCTCGGCCAGCAAGGCGATGAAATGCTGCGCCTTGGCATCGACCGCGCCGGCCGCTCCAGCAAGACCGACGCCCGCGTTTTGTTCGAAGACGGCAAGGAAACGCCGGTGATCAAGCAGGCTGTGGAACTCGGCGAGCAGTTCCACAACGCTCATATGTATACGCGCGATCTGTCCGCCGCCCTGAAGGCCGCCGACCTCATCGAAGAGTCGACCCTCCAGGCGGAAGTCGAGCCCGGTAAGGTTGAATCCATCGCGACCTTCAAGCGCGTCAGCGAAGACAAGTTCCGTCAGCTGCCGGAAGCCACCGTCGTCGATTGGTGGAAGAAGGGCTACATGCACGCCGTGTACTTCCATCTGCAGTCCATGAATAACTGGGAAATGCTGATGATGCGCAACACGCGCGGCTGGATCCCGCCCTCGATCGTCACTCCGCCCCAGGCCTAGTGGCGTCGGCTACGCTAACCCCCAGCGGGGATTAGATTTCTAGCTTTAGAAACCAGCGCAGGCCCCGGGTCTGCGCTGGTTTTCATTTTTAACCCCAGCGATAATGTCCCCCAATGAAGGGGAGCATAGCGGTGGAAGCATCGCGACCGGCATTCCGGTGGATTATCACGCTGTTAGCCGTGATCGGCGCGTGCACGCCTGCTTGTGCGGGCGGCGTCTCGGGCCGCGTCATGACTCCCGATGGCGAAGCCATCGGCGATGCCGTCATCACCGCCGTCCCGGCGGCGGGCGGCGGTATCGTTCCGGCCAAGCCGGGGACAAAGGCCGTGATGATCCAGGAAGGAAAGCAATTCATCCCCTTCGTGCTCGCCGTGCAGGCGGGAACGACGGTCGACTTTCCCAATCACGACTCTTTCCGGCACCAGGTCTATTCCTTCTCCACCGCAAAAACATTCGAGCTCAAACTTTACGGCAGCGGTGAGATCGGCAGCGTCGTGTTCGACAAGCCGGGCGCCGTGCCGGTCGGCTGCAACATCCACGACAACATGCTCGCCTATGTCTACGTGACACCGGGCCCTTACTTCAGCACGACCGGTCACGACGGCGCCGCGCAGCTCAAAGGCCTGCCCGCCGGCGCCTATACCGTTTCAGCCTGGCATCCCAACCAGCGCGGGGCGAGTCCGGCCCAGGCCGTCACGGTCGGCGCCGACGGCAACATCGACGTCAAGCTCGAGCTGCGTTTGAAGAACGCCCGCGGACAGCGCAAGCCCGGCGCGTTCGACGAAAAAGCTTACTGAGCGCGGGGAAAGCACCGTGTTTCGCAGCTTCCAAACACGCCTCATCTTTTTCTCGTGGATTTTGTTCGCGTTGGTCGAAGCGTTCACCTTCTTCCTGGTGCAGAACGCGATCCGCGACAACATTTTCGACCAGGCGCGCCAACAGCTCATCGACACCAACGACATTTTCAATCAGCGCGTCGCGGCCACCGCGGATACGCTCGCCGAGGGCGCGACCATTCTCGCGTCCGACTACGGCTTTCGGCAGGCCTTTTCCACCGACGACCGCCCGACGATCCTGTCGGCGCTGCATAACCTCGGCCACCGGTTTCACGCCGACCGTTTTTTCCTTCTCGCGCTCGACGGCAAGATCCTCGCCGACACGGGCTCGGCCGTCGACGCCGCCGAAACCGGCGATATCGTGACCATCGGATCGATCGACGGCGTCTTCCCCTTCAAGGACATGATCGAGACCGCCGAGGACGAAGAACGCGCGGCGGCAACGGCCGTGCTCGACAATCATCTCTATCGCCTCGTGGTCGTGCCCATCAAAGCGCCGGTGCCCGTCGCCTGGATCGTCGTGGGCCTCGAGATCGGCGACTCGTTCGCGACCGAACTCCAGCGCACCGCCACGATCCCGATCGAGATCACCTTCGCCTTCAAGAACAACACCGGTCAGTGGCAGGGCGCGGCCTCGACTCTCGCTCCGGCGCTAAAAGACGAGCTTATCGCCGCAATCTCCCAGGAAAGCCGCTTCCAGGGCGAGCCCGTCTCCATCGCCCTTGGCGGCAGCGACTATGTCACGCTGGTCGCCAATTTGCCGGCCCCGCGCGGGGCCGTGGGCGTAGAAGCGATCCTGCAGTACTCGCTGGACGTTGCCTTAAAACCCTACCAGCCGTTGTTCGTCTTGCTTCTGGGCGTCGCGGGCGCGGCGCTTATCCTTTCCCTTGGAGGCGCGGTGTTCATCGCGCGCTCGATCGCAAAGCCGATCCGCACACTCGATGTCGCCGCCCGGCGTATTCAGGCGGGCCGCTACGACGAGAAAGTCAACGTCGCCCAGCGCGATGAAATCGGGCGGCTGTCCGAGACGTTCAATCAGATGATGGAAGGCATCGCCGAGCGCGAGGCGCGCATCGCCTATCAGGCCCGCCACGACGCTCATTCCGGACTGCCCAACCGCGTCTCCTTCGAAGGACACGTGTCCGACCTGATCATCGCGCGTCACAACGCGCACAGCGCCTTCAGCGTCCTCCTGCTGCAATTGGGCCGCTTCTCGGAAATCAACAGCACCCTCGGCCACGACACAGGCGAACAGCTGATCCGCAAGGTCGGCAAGTCGCTGAAACAGATTATCCCTGAACCGAATGCCGTCGCGCGGCATGCGAACAACATGTTCGCGATGGTCCTCGATAGCGACAGCGACAACGTGTCGCAGACGGCCCATCGGGTCCTGGCGCTGTTCGACAACGCCATCAGCGTGGCGGGTTTCAACATCGACGTGACCGCCACGCTTGGCGAGGCGCGGTACCCCGAGCACGGCACGACGGCGCGCACGCTGATGCAGCATGCGGATACGGCGATCTTTGAAGCCAAGCGCCTGGGCCGACTCTACTTCGCCTACGATTCGGAACTCGACCCGCACAAGCCCGAGCGCCTGTCGATGATGAGCGAGTTGCGCGCAGGCCTCGATGAAGGGCAGTTCCAGCTCTATTTCCAGCCCAAGGTCGATCTGTCGTCCGACACCGTGAACGCCGCGGAGGCGCTCATCCGCTGGGTCCATCCGAAGCGCGGATTCATGGCGCCGGATTCCTTCATCCCGCTGGCTGAGCAAACCGGAAACATCCAGAAGCTGACAGCCTGGGTGCTGGACGCGGCGGTCAAGCAGCTGCGCAAATGGCTGGACGCGGGGATCGACGTCAAAGTGGCGATCAACTTGTCGGCCAAGGACCTTGGTAACCGTAACCTGCCGTCGGACATTGCGCGCCTGATGGCCGCGCACGATGTGCCGGCCCGGAACCTGATCCTGGAAATCACGGAAAGCGCGGTGATGCAGGACCCCTTGCACGCGCTCGACGTGATGAAGCACCTGAACGAGATGGGCCTCACGTTGTCGATCGATGACTACGGAACGGGCTATTCGTCGATGGCCTACCTGCGCAGCCTGCCGGTGCAGGAGATCAAGATCGATAAATCCTTTGTGCTGAAGCTCGCAAGCAGCCGCGGCGACGAAATCCTCGTCCGGTCCACCATCGACCTCGGCCACAACCTGGGCCTCAAGGTCACCGCCGAAGGCGTGGAAGACGCGCCGTCGATCGAAATCCTGAAGGCCTATGGCTGCGAGACGGCCCAGGGCTACTTCGTCAGCAGACCGATACCGGCCGACGCGTTCGCAAAGTTCGTCACGACGTCGCGTTGGGCGCGCGGCCGTGGGGAACCGCAAGACGCGGTCATGGCGTCCGGAGAGTAAGAAGACCGCCCGGCCGCTCTGTCCGGGCCAATGGGGTGTTAAGGGATCATGCAACGACGCGGCGTCGTTTCCCTGCTGATCATGGGCATGCTCGCGGCCGGCCGCGCGCAGGCTGCCGATGAGTCCGCCCTGCCGTCGTGGTTCGACCTGGACGTAAGGGGGCTTCTCGACGCGCGGCTCGCCCTCACCTCGCAGACCAAGAGCTGGGAGGACGGCGGCCTCGGCAAGGTGCGATGGGGTTCCGACGGCGGAGCCGGTGTGCTCGCGCGGCCCGAAGGCGCCCTCGTCATCCAGCCTCATTTTGGTTTCGACTGGTCGGGTTTCATCCAATTGTCGGCGAGCAGCCAGCAGCGGCCCGCCGTCGATCTCCAGGAAGCCTACATCGCCTACAAGACGCCGCCGGCGTCCCGGTTTTCCTTCAAAGCGCGCGCCGGCATCTTTTTTCCGCCGATCTCGATGGAAAACGACGGCCTGGCCTGGACCAGCCCCTACACGATCACGTCCTCGGCCATCAACACGTGGGTGGGCGAGGAACTGCGCACCATCGGCGGCGAAGGCACCCTCTCATGGCGGCCGGATGAAGCCGTGGACATCGGCGTCACCGGCGCGCTGTTCAAATTCAACGACCCGGCGGGAACGCTGCTGGCCTGGCGCGGCTGGACCATAAGCGACCGTGAGGTCGGCATCTTCGACCGGGTGCCGTTGCCGCCGGTGCGCATCATCCGTCCGGGCGCGAACCTCGACAAACAGGCCATGAGCGAAGAGCCCTACCACGAGATCGACGAAAGGTTCGGCTACTACGCCGCTGCCCATCTGACACATGACGGCTATGGCCGGCTTCAGGCGCTGCGCTACGACAACCGTGCCGACGACCGGGACATCGAATACCAACAGTGGGCCTGGCGGACGCGGTTCTGGAGTGTCGGGTACACCTCGCCGGAGTGGCTGAACTTCACCTTCATCGCGCAATATATGACCGGCACGACCACCGTCATTTCGCTCCCCGCGCCGCGCATGGGCCTCGTCTACACCGGCTTCTGGTCGGCTTACGCCCTGGTCAGCAAGGATTGGGGCCGGCACCGCCTGAGCCTGCGCGTCGAGCGGTTCGGCGCCGACGACGGCGATACCTTCCCGGATAACAACAACGAACACGGCGCCGGCGTCACGGCCGCCTATGTCTTCAGGCCGACCGCGCGCCAGCGTGTGACCCTCGAAGTCCTGCATGTCGACAGCCACCGGCCGGAACGGGTCTACCTCGGCTTTCCTGCCAAGGCGCGCGAAACCGTGCTACAGGGCAGCTATCGCTTCTTCTTTGGCACAGGCGGCTGACCAATCATGACGGCGAGCGTAACGAACAATCCCCTCTATAGCGCGGTCGCGACGTTGGGGCTGATCACCCTGACCGTTTACCTTCTCGTGGTCGGTGAGCAGATTCTGCTCCCGCTCGTCCTGGCAATCCTGGTGTCGTACCTGATCACGGCGCTCGGCCACCGGATCGAACGGTTGCGGATCGGCAAATGGCGCCCGCCGTCATGGCTTGGCCTGTCGGGCGCGGTGCTCGCGGTCGTGCTGGTGGTCGGCCTGATCGTGCAGTTGGTTGCCAATAACATCAGCCAGGTCGTGGACGGGGCTCCCCGCTATCAGGTGCAGCTCCAGGAGTTGCTGGCCAACGTCACCGACCTTGCCGCCAAATACCTCAACCGGGACCGCCCCATCACCCTGACGGCGGTGCTGGAGGAAATTAACATCCGGGACGTCCTCGAACAGTTTGTGCTCGCTTTCCAGTCGATCGCCGCGAACACCTTCCAGGTCCTGGCCTACGTCACCTTCCTGCTGCTCGAGCGGCGCATGTTCGACCGCAAACTGAGCCTCCTGTTCCCCAGTCCGGGCCGCGAACAGACGATTCGCGCCACCCTCAAGCACATCGGAACCAAGATCGAGACCTACATGCTGATCAAGACCGGCATCAGCCTTCTGAACGGCGTGCTCAGTTACATCGTCCTGACGCTTTTCAACGTGGATTTCGCGGGTTTCTGGGCGCTCCTTGTATTCGTTCTGAACTTCATTCCTTATATCGGTTCGCCTATCGCGATGCTGTTCCCGACGCTGTTGGCGCTTCTGCAATTTGGGTCGATCGTCATGGCCGCCTTCGTCCTCGGCAGCCTTTGGGCGATCCAGGCGTTTGTGGAAAACTTTATCGAACCGCGCATCACCGGACGGACTTTGAACCTCTCGCCTATCGTGATGATCGTCGCGCTGTCGGTCTGGGGCGCGATCTGGGGCATCACCGGGATGATCCTGTCGGTCCCGCTGATGGTAATGATCATGATCACCCTGTCTCAATTTCCGAAGACGCGCCCCATCGCCATTGTGATGTCGGAACGCGGCGAGATCGTCTGAACACGGTCGACTCGCCCACGTCAAAAGTTCGATTCGCACAAATTTTTGTCCGCGGCCGCACCCCGGCCCCAAAAAAATTTGGGGTGTTCGCGCTCATGCGTGACGAAAACGCGATTTTTCGCACAGCCGGCGGTCACCCGGCCGGAACCGGTTTTCACCCGCGCACGCCGGCCGCCGCGCGGCGTATCGCGCGCAATTTTCGAATCAAAAACGATCGTGACGACGCCGCGTATCGCACCCGATCGCGACGCATGAGTCCGTTTTCGCTTCTCCGCGAACATGCTTTCCGCGCACGGGCGTGAGATCGCGCGCAGAAAAGGCCGCGACGAATAAGATAGCCGCGAAAATTCTGGGGTTTGATGCACATTTATTTTTGTGAACACCGCGCGTTCGCGCCGCGCGCATGCGCGAGAGCGCGCGCAAGGAACCGCCCGGAATGAGCCGGCCGCCGCGCTATGAAAGCATGCGCATACGCACAACCGTGCGAGAGAGTCTCCGCGCGTTTAACGAAGATAAAAAATGTGAGGATGAATGCGCGCGCGAGAGTCCGTTGACGGCGCGCGTGCGCAGGGTCGAAGTAACGTTCGGAAAGAAATCAAGAGAAAAGTTAGACGCAAGCGGAAAATCGCTTGTGCAAGTAAATTAACTGCGTTTATCTAATTGATGTTTGGACAATTTGTTCGAACGTGAGTTCGTTTTTTGGTGTTGTCCAAACATCAACAACATCCATAGGGGATACCAACATGGCTGCTAAGAAGAAAGCTGCGAAAAAGAAAGTTGCCAAGAAGAAGGCCAAGAAGAAGGCGAAGCGTAAGTAGTCTTATCTACTTCGCTAAAGTCTAATAAGGGACAGCACACAAGAACGGTTACGTCATCGGCGCGAACGGAAGAGCAATCTTTAAGGGCTCCGCCCTGAACAGTTTGTACCGGTGCGATATCCGATTGTGATGGAAGGCCCGCCGAGCTCAGCTTGGCGGGCCTTACCATTTCTGGGGATAAGTTAAGCGGTCAGGACCGCGTGAGCGGCGCCATAGGCCCGGCCGACCTGAATGGGCGCTCCAGCACTGTGAAGCACGGCTTCCAGAGCGGTCAAACATCCAAGGACATAAGCCGGCGTTGCGCTCTGGCCGAGCAGGCCGATGCGCCAGGCCTTTCCCGCCCAAGCGCCAAGGCCCGAGCCGATCTCAAGATTGAATTCGTTAAGAAGCCGCCGGCGCACGGCGGCATCGTCGACCCCGGCCGGGATCTCGACGAGATTGAGCTGCGGCAACCGCACCGCGGCATCCACCTTCATCTTCATCCCCATCGCTTCGACGCCGGCGACCAGCGCGCGGTGGGTGACGGCATGGCGGCGCCAGGCCTGTTCGATGCCTTCCTCGCGCAGCATCAGGAGCGCCTCGTGTAATCCGTAAAGGGCGTTAACCGGTGCGGTGTGGTGGTAGGTGCGTCCCCCGCCCTTGCCGTCGCCCCAGTAACCCATGACCAGGGACAGATCGAGGAACCAGCTTTGGACCTTGGTGCCCCGCGCCTTCACGCGCGCCGCCGCCCGTTCGCTGAACGTGACCGGCGACAGACCCGGCGGGCAGGACAGGCATTTCTGCGAGCCGGCGTAAACCGCATCGGCGCCCCAGGCATCGACGTTCACGTCGATCCCGCCAAGACTGGTGACGGTATCGACGATCGTAAGGGCGCCGAACTCCCGGGCGATCGCACACAAGGCCGCGGCATCCGAGCGTACCCCGGTCGAGGTCTCGGCATGAACGAAGGCGACCGTCTTGACGCCGGGGTTGGCCTTGAGCGCCGCGCGCAGCCTGTCCGGATCGACCGGCGCGCCCCAGGGCTCCTCCACCATGATCGGCGTGGCGCCGCAGCGCTCGACGTTCTCCTTCATGCGCATTCCGAAGACGCCGTTGGCGCAGACGACGACGGAATCCCCCCGCTCGATCAGGTTCACGAAGCAGCATTCCATCCCCGCCGACCCCGGCGCGGACACCGGGAACGTGAGCCGGTTGGCGGTCTGGAAGGCCTGGCGGAGCATTTGGACGATATCATCCATCAAGCCGACGAAAGCGGGATCCAGATGGCCGAGGGTGGGGCGCGCCAGCGCGGCAAGCACGCGCGGGTGAACCTCCGAGGGACCGGGGCCCATCAGCATGCGGCGCGGCAGGTCCGGCGTTTCGCTGCGCATCAGATGTCGCCTTTCAGCTTGAGACCAATCAGGGTGGCCGCCGCGGTCATCTTGCGTTTGACGGCGGTCAAAAGTCCGATGGTGGACGGCAGGCCATCCAGGAACGTATCGATCGCCGTTCGGGCTTCGGGCTCATCGAGGTACGGCGCATGGCCCCGGTTCGGCACCGTGACCCGTTTGAGATGCGGGATCTCGGTTTGCATCTTTTCGAAAACCTCCACGGACAGGAGATCCGTGTGCCCGCCGCGAATGGCGAGCACCGGCATCATGCGGAAGGATCGGAAGAACGGCCACAGGTTCACGGCCTTCGCGGTGGCGATGAACGGTTTGGAGATGTCGGCGTCGTAGTCGGCCCGGAGGCCGCCGTCCGGGGTTTCCACGAAGCGCCGGCGCGCCATGCGGACCCAATCCTCCCCCTTGTATTCCGGGAATACGGCGCCATCGATCGCTTCGATCGCGGCGGCGGCGTCGGCCCAGGTCTGGATCGGCGCGGTGCGCCCGACATAGCTGCCGATGCGCGCAAGGCCCGCCGGGTCGAGCTCGGGACCGATATCGTTGAGAACGACCCCCAGAAGACGCGCGGGTATGACCGTCGCCAGAAGCATGGAGATAATACCGCCGAGCGAGGTGCCGATGACGGCCACCCGCCTCAGGCCGGCGGCGTCGAGCAGGGCGATGATGTCGCGCACATAGACCTGCGGCACGTAGGTCATCGGATCCTTGGCGTATTCCGAAAGGCCGCGGCCCCGCAGTTCGACACAGATGACCCGGTAGCGGTCCGCGAGGTGCGGCGCGACGTCCTCGAAGTCGCGGCTGTTGCGGGTCAACCCCGGGATACAGACCACCGTGAGGCGCGCGTTCGGCGGACCGGGATAGTCGCGGTAGTGGAGGCGAAGACCGTCCGCCGAGGTGTAATAGCGCGAGGTGAAGGAGGCCGCGGGCGCGGCGAGGGGCGCGGGACTGTGCATGTGACTGGCCGGACGTAAGAGCCGAAGAGGTAGAGAGACTACCCCGATCCGGGCCGTCCGGAGGAACGATTTTCTCCCGGACCGACCCGCCGCTACAGTCCTCAATTAGGGTCTTGGAAGGCCCGGCCGGGTCGGTTTGAATGCCGCCACCTCAAACATTTTCCGTCCTGGACCCTCCATGCCCGCCCTGCCCAATGTCGTCGCCGCCATCGGCCATACGCCGCTCATCAAACTGCGCCAGGCGTCCGAGCTGACGGGATGCACCATCCTCGCGAAAGCCGAATTTACGAACCCGGGTGGTTCGATCAAGGACCGCACCGCGAAATTCATTATCGAGGACGCCGAAGCCAAGGGCCTCCTGAAGCCGGGCGGCGTCATCGTCGAAGGAACCGCGGGCAACACCGGGATTGGCCTTACGATTGTCGGCAACGCCAAGGGCTATCGGACCGTGATCGTGCTGCCGGAGACCCAGAGCCAGGAAAAGAAGGACGCCCTCAAGCTCCTGGGCGCGGACCTGCGCCAGGTGAAGGCCGTGCCGGCCGCCGATCCGAACCACTATGTGAAGTTCTCAAAGAGATTGGCGGAGGAACTGGCGCAGAGCGAAGCCAACGGCGCGATCTGGGCGAACCAGTTCGACAATGTCGCCAACCGCGACGGACACGAGCGCGAGACGGCGGCCGAGGTGTGGGCCGACCTCGACGGCCGCATCGACGGTTTTGTCTCGGCTGTGGGCACGGGCGGCACGCTGGCCGGCGTCGGCGCCGGGCTCAAGTCGCGCAATAAGAATATCGTGGTCGCCCTCGCCGACCCCATGGGCGCGGCGCTGTACAACTACTATGCCCATGGCCAGCTGAAGGCCGAGGGGAGCTCGATCACCGAAGGCATCGGCCAGGGGCGTATCACCGCCAACCTCGAGGGCGCCGTCGTCGACGATCAGTTCCAGATCCCCGACACCGAAGCCCTGCCGCTCGTGTACGACCTCGTAAAAAAAGAAGGCATCAGCGTCGGCAGCTCGACGGGTGTGAACATCGCCGGCGCCATTCGCCTCGCGAGGAAGCTCGGGCCTGGAAAGACCATCGTGACGTTCCTCACGGACTCCGGCTCGCGCTATCAGAGCAAGCTGTACAATCCCGAATTCCTGCGCGCCAAGAATCTGCCTGTACCGCCCTGGCTCGATCGGTAAACGCGCCGCATGGCGATCACGGTCAGCTTTTTCCCGGTCACGGACCCGCGCATGGCCGCAGCGCGGCAGATCCGCCACACGGTCTTTTGCGAAGAACAGCAGGTGCCGCTGGACCTGGAATGGGACGAACACGAAGGCATCTGCGAGCACGTGCTGGCGGAGGTCGACGGGGTTCCCCTGGGCGCGGCGCGCGTGCGGCCCTATAAGCCGGGCATCTTCAAGGTCGAGCGGGTCGCGGTGCTGCAAAATGCCCGCGGCCGGGGCATCGGCCTCGTCGTCATGGCTGAAATCATGCGCCGGCTTTCCGATCGAAGGGTTGGCGCCGTAGTGCTGAACGCCCAGGCCCAGGTCGAGACCTTCTACCTCAAGCTGGGATTTGTAAGCGAAGGCGA